>JAQUYC010000010.1 GCA_028692105.1 Eubacteriales bacterium
ATAATATTAAAAGTCTTTATTAGGGTCTACAGTTTTATCCTCAGAGGTAAAACTGCTGCTTGATTTTTTAACGGATCGCCATTTTTTACGGGGGGTTCGAGAAATTTTTTTTCCACGGTTTTCACAAATATAATAAGCTTCTGGAGCTTCCGGAGCTTATTTTTTGTATAATTCTCCAAGTGAAAAATATAATGTAAGAGAATACTATTGGGTAAGATTGCCCATAAATCATTCAAATAAAGGAGGACATGATGGAAACAATTGGTAAAAATCTAAAAGCCTTTGCATATTCTTTAATCCTGTTCGCTCTTCTTACATTGGCAATGAGTGCTGTCGTGAGACTGACTGCCGTACCGGAAAGCTGGTCTGTCTATTATATGATCGCCATAGTTGCAGTTTGCTGTTTTTTTCTTGGATTATATATTGGAAACTTTTTTAAGAAAAGGGGTTTTGCTTACGGTGCATTGTATTCGGTTATTTTTATACTTATACTGTCCGCATTTTATATGCTCGCATTCTCATCCGGAATCGATTTCAGAACAGGCATGCTTAAATCACTGATTCCCATACTTTTCGGAAGCGTTGGCGGAATGATAGGTGTAAATATGCAAAACTGAACCGATTGCCGGATTATATAAGCAAATCCAGCGCATTTCAGCCTTTTAATAATGTTTTTACTTGTAGGCAGCTTAAATAAGTAGTAAAATATTCTTTAGCATAATTCAAATCGACTTGTTCGATTTGAATTACATTCAAACGAAAAGAGCCATTCAATATTACAGGCGAAAAGAGAAGGGAAAACACAATGAAGAAGATATTGGCAATAGTTTTGTCAATTATTATCCTCTTTGGCTGGTATGTAACTCTAGTAGGCATAGGTCCCGTCGGTCCGATCAAAGATCAGTTAAAGCTGGGACTTGATCTATCCGGCGGAGTTTATGTTGTAATGGAGGCACAAACTGATGTAAGCGGGGAAGAATTGAAAAAACTGATGACGCAGACACAAGCGGTCATCGAAGAAAGAGTAAACCAGATGGGCTTATCAGAGCCGATCGTTACGATAGAAGGTACCAATCGCATCAGGGTTGAACTTCCCGGTGCGGAAGATGCTGAAGATGCTATAAACACGATAGGAAAAACTGCACAGCTGCAATTTATTATGGCTGATAACACAGTAGTTCTGGACGGAAGCCAGGTGGAAGATGCCGGAATAATGAACGATCCGGATAACGGGGGATATGCGGTAACTCTGAAGTTTAATAAAAGCGGTGCAGAGGCATTTAAAGCTGCTACTACAAAGATCATTAACAGAGAGGTGATATCACAGAATCCCGGGATGCGTGCAGACATTATCATGATCGTATTGGATGATCAGGTGATCTCAGCGCCGGTAGTACAGGATATTATACCAAACGGTGAGGCTACGATTACCGGAGGTCCGGGAGGATTCTCAGATGATGAAGCGACAGAGCTTTCAGTTTTGATTCGGGGCGGTGCGCTTCCGGTGGAGCTGAAAGAAGTACAAACCTCCGTAGTTGGACCGACAATAGGATTAGAAGCATTGGAAATGAGCATCATCGCCGGTTTGATCGGTATAGTATTGATATTTGCCATCATGCTTTTAATGTATCGTATCATGGGTGTAGCTGCGAATATCGCATTGCTTTTTTATATATTGATTGTTTTCTGGGTTCTCGTTATGATGGGCGGAGTTCTGACTCTTCCGGGAATTGCCGGTATTATCCTGTCAATCGGTATGGCTGTTGACGCAAATGTCATCATATTTGCCAGAGTGCGGGAAGAAATCATCAATGGCAAATCAATACGAGTCGCAGTCGATACAGGGTTTAAGAGAGCAATGTCCACCATTATCGACTCACAGCTGACAACAATGATCGCAGGCGTTGTGCTGTATCAACTGGGTTCAGGATCAGTTAAAGGATTTGCAATGACCCTGATGATCGGTATTATCGCAAGTATCTTCACAGCGGTTGTCGTGACACAGCTTTACCTGGATCTTATGGCGGAAAACAAGAAGCTGGCAACGATGAAAAATTTTGCAGTGACAGTAAAGGAGGCGAAGTAGATGTTTACACTAAAGCAGTTCTCCTATATTAAGTATCGGAAGATTTTTTATGTTATATCTGTTAGCATCATTATATTAGGTCTTACAGTAGGTTCTGTCAGAGGATTCAACTTTGGAATAGATTTTACCGGAGGGACGATGCTTCAGATTGATATGGGCAGAGAAGTAGCGGTAAGCGAAGTAAACCGGGTATTAGCAGCAAACGATATCGAGGCTGATATTGTGCATGCAGGAGATATGAATAAACAAGTCATTATTAGAACTGTACAAGCTTTGGATACTGCTGCAAGAGAAGAATTACTGAATGATTTCTTTACTGAATTTGATCTTACGGATGACTCCGTATTGACTATAGAGCAATTCGGGCCCTCGGTAGGAGACATGTTAAAGAAAAACGCAGTAAAAGCAGTGATCATCGCCGGTTTAGGTATGCTCATTTATATTATTTTCAGATTCGAATGGAAATTCGGAGCGTCGGGAATTATAGCCGTTCTCCATGACGTGCTTGTTATGATAGCTTTCTATGGCTTTTTCAGCATACCGATCAACAGTCCGTTTATCGCAGCGGTATTGACATTGGTCGGATATTCCATTAATGACACCATTGTAGTATTTGACAGAATAAGGGAAAATTTAAACATCATGAAAAAGAACAAACTGGAAGAGCTGATTGATACCAGTATCAACCAGACCTTGGTCAGGTCACTGATGACATCGGTGACTACTATCGTGGCTATCATACCGCTGTATCTTTTAGGAGGAGAAACCATCAGACAGTTTACACTGCCGCTTATAGTCGGTATAGTTGCCGGTGCGGCATCGTCAATATTTATTGCAAGTCCGATTTATTTTCAGCTTTGCCAGATAACCGGCGGACCGAAATATAAAGCGAAGAAAAGCAAAAATAAGAACTGAACAACTGTTTCGGAGATAGTAGGTGAATCGATTTGAACAAGCGGATTTTTGTAACGAACAGATTAATCATAAAACAGTAATGAGGAATGCAGCCTATGGATCAGATGGAAAAATTCATAAATGATCTTTTGAAGATCAACCCGAATTTTAACGTTGAGATAATTAAGAAGGCGTATAAAAAAGCGGAAGATTATCATAAAGGCCAATTGCGCAAATCGGGTGAACCATATTTGGTTCATCCGGTTGAAGTTGCTATAATACTTGCAGAACTAGGCATGGATGATAATACGATTGTTGCCGGACTTCTTCATGATACTGTTGAAGACACTTCTTATTCACAGGAAGCTCTAATCAAAGATTTCGGAGAAGAAGTCGCATTGCTTGTTGACGGTGTTACCAAACTGGGTACACTAATATATGAAAATAAAGAGGAGAGGCAGGCCGAAAATTTAAGAAAAATGTTTCTGGCAATGTCCAAGGACATTCGTGTGCTGATCATAAAGCTTGCAGACCGGCTTCATAACCTTAGGACCATAAACTATATGAGTGAGGAACAGATAAAGGACAAATGCCGTGAGACCCTCGAAATTTATGCACCGCTGGCCAGCAGGCTCGGAATATTCACAATGAAATTTGAACTGGAAGACATTGCACTGAAGCACCTGGATCCGGAAGCATATTATGATTTAGTCAGTCAGGTGAAATCAAAAAAAAGACAGCGTGAGGAAAATATCAACAATGTTATCAATGAAATCAAAGAAAGCCTGAATGAATTAAAAATACAATGTGAAATTACAGGACGTTCAAAGCATTTCTACAGCATATATCGCAAGATGAAATATCAGAACAGGCAGTTGGATGAAATTTTTGATCTAACGGCGATTCGAATTATCGTTGATAATGTCAAGGACTGCTATGCTGTTCTGGGCGTTGTCCATACGATGTGGAAACCGATCCCGGGCAGGTTCAAGGATTATATTGCAATGCCAAAGCCAAACAGGTACCAGTCATTGCATACTACTGTGATTGGCGATAACGGTGATCCTTTTGAAATACAGATCCGGAGCTATGAAATGCATAAAGTTGCGGAATACGGAATCGCTGCTCACTGGAAATACAAAGAAGGCGTGGCTGAAGATAAGGAAGAAGGAAAACTTGCATGGCTGAGGCAAACTCTTGAATGGCAAAAAGACCTGAATGACCCTAAAGAATTTATGGAGACGTTGAAAGTCGATCTCTTTTCTAATCAGGTATTCGTATTTACACCAAAAGGAGATGTCATAGAACTGCCCGCAGGATCGACACCGCTTGACTTTGCATTTAAAATACACTCAGCCATTGGCGTGAAATGTATAGGGGCAAAAGTCAATGGGAAAATGGTACCTATTGACCATACCTTGAAAAACGGCAACATTATTGAAATCATAACCTCAGCGAACAGTAAAGGACCAAGTATCGACTGGCTGAAAATAGCCCAGACCAGTAACGCAAGAAATAAGATAAGACAATGGCTGAAGAAAGAAAATAAATCCGACGCAACTGATAAAGGAAAGGAAATGCTGGAAAAGTATGTCCGAAGAAAGGGCTATGATACCCAGCTGTTGCTAAAAAATCAATATCTTAATAAATGTGCAAAGAATTTCAACCTGTCGTCTGCAGAAGATTTATACACGGCAATCGGAACCGGCGGATTGCTTTTAAGCAAGGTAAATTCTATTTTGCTTAGGTACTATCATGATGAAAAGCAGGCAGAGCTTATCCGAAAGGAAAAAAGTGAACAGGCTGAGGATGGCAAGAAAAAGGTTAAGAATACAGAACATACCGGAGTTACGGTCAAGGGAGTCGATAATCTTCTTATACGATTTTCCAAATGCTGCAATCCCGTCCCCGGTGATGAAATCATCGGATTTATCACTAAGGGAAGAGGTATATCCGTACATCGAAAAGACTGTGTCAATATTATTTCGATGCCGGAAGAGGAAAAACAGCGGTTTATTGAAGTCGAGTGGGATCAGCAGAAGGAAAATATGTCTTATGACTCGGATATTCATATACTTGCCGAAGACAGAAAAGGGTTATTCTCAGATCTGTCCAGGGTTTGTGAAGACATGGACGTGCATATTGCAGGAGTCAATGCAAAGAGTGCAAAGGATGGAATCATCAATATAACTATGACACTATCAATATCTAATACAGGACAGATCGAAAAAATATTGAAAGCTTTGCGCGGTGTGCAGGGAGTAGCAGATGTCTACCGGGCAATCATATAGATAATAAAAAGGAGATAAGAATGCGGGCTGTGGTGCAGAGAGTGCAGAAAGCAGACGTAACCGTGGAAGACAAAGTCACCGGCGCTATTGAAAGAGGACTTATGGTTCTTTTGGGTGTTGAGGATGAAGATGAAGAAAAGGATGCAGTTTATTTGGCTGATAAAATAGCCGGGTTACGTATTTTTGAAGATGAAGAAGGTAAGATGAATCTGTCTGTTAAAGATGTTAATGGCGATATACTTGCGGTTTCACAGTTTACACTTTTCGGAGACTGCAGAAAGGGTAAAAGACCGAGTTTTATTAAAGCTGCCAGACCTGAGAAAGCAAACTTATTATATAGAAAATTCGTAAGCTTATGTCAGGAAAATGGGCTGCATGTAGAGGAAGGAATATTTCAGGCTGAAATGTTGGTGAGAATATACAACGATGGCCCTGTTACAATATTGATTGACAGTAAAAAGTTATTTTGATTATGAAAGGAAATGTTATGATAGTAAAAAGTTTTTTAAGCGGACCTTTAGGCGCAAACTGTTATGTAGCGAATGATGAGGCAACAAAAAAAGCATTTATAGTAGATCCGGGAGGTATGAATCCGAATATGGTGAATTATATCGGAGAGAACGGACTTACAGTTGAATATATTATTCTGACGCATGGACATGGTGATCATATTGGTGGCGTTCCGGGCTGCAGGCAGCAATATGCCAATGCAAAGCTGATTGCATGTATTCATGAAAAGGAGATTCTTGCAAACCCAGAATTAAATATGTCCATATATACTGACGGCACCCCTATCTCGCTTGATGCAGATATTTACGTCTCAGATAGTGAAACAATAAAAGTGGGAGAGCTTGAACTTAAATTCCTGCATACACCGGGGCATACCCCGGGCGGAATGTGCATTTTGGCGGACGATGTAGTATTCAGCGGGGATACTTTATTTCTACAATCCATCGGAAGAACTGATTTTCCGGGTTCATCATTCGATGCAATTGTAGAATCAATTAAAAATAAACTTTATACCTTGCCGGAGGATACAACAGTTCTGACTGGCCATATGGGAGCGACTATGATCGGACATGAAAAGAAGAGCAATCCTTTTGTATAGGATTTGTTTGCCGGAGGGAGAAAACAAATATGAATTTGAAGAGCTGATCAAGGTTTTCCTGAAATCAGGAGAATATGAAATTGATCAGTATAAACCGGATGATAAAGAAAACCGAAATTCTATATATGTTCCTGCATTTTCATTCTCTCCCGAAGACATCGCGAAAAAAGAAAAAGATACTAAAAACAAGATCAAACGTTTTTTATTCAGAGAGTTGCAAAGACAAACCGGCAAAACACCTGACTGGGGTATATTGACGGGGGTACGTCCTGTAAAACTTGCAGGGGAATTGTTGGATAGAGAAAACAGTGCACGTAAGGTTAAAGATATCCTGATACAAGATTACTATCTGACTCCTGGAAAGGCCGGCTTACTGCTCGATATCGTTGATTGTCAGCGAAAGGTACTGCAAAAAAGTGATGAAAGAGCAACAGGCATATATATAGGAATTCCATTTTGCCCTACAAGATGTGTTTACTGTTCTTTCCCATCCAATCAGGGAAAAGCAGAAAGCATAACGGAATATTTGCCTGCTCTGCATCGGGAGATCACATTTGTTTCGGAGAATATGACAAGTAATGGCTGGTATCCGGAAACATTATATATAGGTGGTGGAACACCAACCATTTTGACTGCTGAGCAGCTGGACAACCTGTTAAGTCACACATCCGAAGCGTTTGATTTAAAAAAAATAAAGGAATTTACTGTAGAGGCAGGAAGGCCAGACACGATAACAGCTCAAAAAGTGAAAGTACTGCAAAAACATAATATTAATCGTATCAGTATAAATCCTCAGTCTATGAATATCAAAACACTTGAAAGAATCGGACGGGCTCATCAGCCGGAAGACATCGCAGATGCATTCATGCTGGCAAAGGACTCAGGAATCCCTGTAATAAACATGGATATCATAGCAGGTTTGCCTGAAGAAGATGAATCAGATTTTGCTTATACTCTTGATGCAATTCTCAGATTGGCACCGGAAAATATAACGGTGCACACACTTGCGCTAAAACGTGCATCCAGACTGAAGGAAATAGACAGTGAATATAGCTACAAGCAGGGTAATGTGGTAAGGGCAATGCTGGATCATGCTAAGGAAAAACTAAATCAAGCCGGCTATCATCCATATTATCTGTACAGACAAAAACAGATGACAGGAAACTTTGAAAATATCGGCTATGCAAAAGGCAATACTGAAGGAATCTATAATATTCGCATCATGGAGGAAGCGCAGACCATCATCGCGCTTGGTGCAGGCGGGATTTCCAAGGTTTACTTCCCTGAGGAAAACAGACTCGAACGGGTAGCAAATGTATCGAATTACGAGATTTATATAGAACGTCTGAATGAAATGCTACAAAGAAAAATAGATAATCTATTCCATGTTAACAAGGAGGCTTAGGAATGCTAACTAACGCACCAAAAGGAACAAAAGATATTCTTCCCAATCAGGTTTATAAATGGCATTACATTGAAAATGCTTTCAGGGAAGCATGCGCCAGATATGTCTTCAAGGAAATAAGAACACCGGTTTTTGAGCATACAGAATTGTTTTTTAGAGGAGTCGGAGACACTACGGATATTGTTGAAAAACAAATGTATACTTTTGAAGACTATGGAAAAAGGAGTATTACACTAAAACCTGAGGGAACATCCCCTGTGGTTCGTGCTTTTGTAGAGCACAAACTTTATGCAGATGTACAGCCGTCAAAGTTTTATTACATCATTCCGTGCTTCCGCTATGAGAAACCGCAATCGGGAAGGCTTAGAGAATTCCATCAGTTTGGTCTTGAGATTTTCGGCACGGACAATATGATGGCGGATGCGGAAGTAATAGGGTTTGCAGCTGATTTTCTGAATTCCTTGGGAATTCGGGACATGGAACTCCGAATCAACAGTATAGGATGCCCGAAATGCCGTGAGACATATCGATCTTCCTTGAAAGATTTTCTGAGAGGTAAGTACAATGATCTATGCGAAACCTGCAAAGGGCGTTATGATAGAAACCCTATGAGGATTTTAGACTGTAAATCACCGGTATGCCAGGAGTTGATTATGGGCGCACCTTATATGCTGGATTATCTCTGTGATGATTGCAAGGATGCATTTGAAGACCTGAAGGATAACCTGAATGCCATGGAAATCAAATATACTGTTGATCCGGGCATCGTGAGAGGACTTGATTACTACACGAAAACTGCATTTGAATTTGTTTCTGATCGAATCGGCGCACAGGGAACTATATGCGGCGGAGGTCGATATGATCACCTGATTGAACAAATAGGAGGCCCGCCGATTCCCGGGGTCGGGTTTGGTCTTGGAATGGAACGGCTGCTGCTTTTATTGGAAGCATCAGACGAAGATACAATTCCGGAACCGGAAAATGTTGATGTTTTCATTGCAGTGATGGGGGAACGGGCTAAGAAGTTCGGCCTAAAATTAATGCGCGATTTAAGAAATCAGGGAATTAAAACAGAAATGGACAGTCTGGGAAGGAATATAAGAGGGCAGTTTAAGTATGCCGATCGTTTGAATTCAAAATTCACGATTGTTATAGGGGACAATGAACTGGACCAGAATATGGTGTCGATTAAAAACATGGAAACATCAGAACAAAAACAAATGCCGATACAGGATATAATAAAAGAAATAATCGGATAGGAGAACTACAGGATGAAAAATATAATGAAACGAACGCACATGTGCGGAGTTTTGACCAGTAAAAATATTGATGAAAGTGTTGTACTCAACGGATGGGTTCAAAAGAGAAGAAATTTAGGAGGCTTGATATTCTGCGATTTGAGGGATAAAACAGGAATCGTGCAGATAGTGTTTAACGACACTATACCTGCGGAGCTGTTTGAGAAGGCTGATAAGCTGAGAAGTGAATACGTCGTCGGAATCAAAGGGGTGGTCAAGGAACGCCAGTCAAAGAATATAGACCTTGCCACAGGTGAGATAGAGGTTTTTGCGAATGAGCTGACAATCTACTCGGAAGCCGAGACCCCCCCGATTTACATTAAAGATGACGATGAAGTTTCTGAGAATCTCAGATTGAAATACCGATATCTTGACTTAAGAAAAGGAAAGATGCAAAAAAATCTTACATTCCGGCATAAGATTGCAAAAGTAACGAGAGAATTTTTTGACAGTGAAGGCTTTACCGAAGTTGAAACTCCAATTCTATGCAAGCCAACACCGGAAGGTGCCAGGGACTATCTCGTGCCCAGTAGGGTAAACAAAGGGCAATTTTATGCACTTCCCCAATCACCTCAGCTTTTTAAACAGCTGCTGATGGTAAGCGGAACGGATCGTTATTATCAAATAGCAAAATGCTTCCGTGACGAAGATTTAAGAGCTGACAGGCAGCCTGAATTCACCCAGATAGACCTCGAAATGTCATTTGTCGAAGTTGATGATGTGATCGAAGTCCAGGAAAAATTCATGAAGAAGCTGTTTAAAGAAATAATGAATACTGAGATAGAGCTTCCTCTGCCGAGGTTTGCTTATAAAGAGGCAATGGAGCGATTTGGAAGCGACAAACCGGATACTCGTTTTGGATTTGAACTTGTGTCCTTAAACGAAGCGGTAAAAGATAGTGAATTTATGGTATTTGCAAATGCTCTTGCTGCAGGCGGTGATGTGAGAGGTATCAAAATAGACGGCGGAGCTGATAAATTCAGCAGAAAAGATATCGATAAGCTTCAGGATGCCATTAAACATTTTGGGGCAAAAGGCCTTGCTTGGATAAAAATAGGGGAATCAGAAACGGCTTCTTCAATTAGCAAGTTCTTTGATACCCAAAAAATGAAGGAACTCACTGATGTTTTCAATGGGAAATCGGGCGATTTGATATTGATCGTAGCAGATAAGGCAAAGGTAGTATTTGACAGTCTGGGTTTCCTGCGTCGAAATATTGCGGGAAAGCTTGGATTGCTGGATGACAACAGGTACGAACTGCTATGGGTTGTTGATTTTCCGCTATTTGAATATGATGAAGAAACCGGTGAATATTCGGCAATGCATCATCCTTTTACTTCTCCAAGGCTGGAGGATATACCGCTGCTTGATTCGAAGCCCGGAGAGGTCAGAGCCAATGCTTATGATATAGTGCTTAACGGTGTTGAATTAGGCGGTGGAAGCATCAGAATTCATGATGCCAAACTTCAGAAAAAAATGTTTGAGGTACTCGGATTATCCGATGAAACCGTACAAAATAAATTTGGGTTTCTGCTTGAAGCTTTTCGTTACGGAACACCTCCACACGGAGGACTTGCATACGGGCTGGATCGTCTTGCCATGCTTCTCTCCGGGGAGCACAGCATAAGGGAAGTGATAGCTTTCCCGAAGAACCAGGCTGCGGTTGACATGGTAAGCGATGCGCCTTCAATTACATCGGAGGAACAGCTTGAAGAGCTGGGCATTAGAATAGCAATTGAAGATTAGTAATTGATACGGAAGCAGTACCGAGAAGAGAATCAGGAGATCACATGAAAAAGATTGGAATTATTGGAGGAACATTTGACCCTGTCCATTACGGACACTTGATATTGGCGGAGCAGGCAAGGGTAGAGGCCTCTCTTGATCAGGTCGTTTTTATGCCGGCTAAAGTGCAGCCTTTTAAAATAAATGCAATGATAGCAGATGGCAATCACCGTTATGCTATGCTAATGGAGGCTGTGGCAGGCAACAAATACTTTTCGGTATCAAGACGTGAACTTGATTCACCTGAAGTATCATATACCATCAATACACTCCGCGATTATAAGGAAACCCTTGGTGACAAAGCAGAATTATTTTTTATTATCGGTACCGATGCTTTCTTGGGCCTTGAAAAGTGGTATGCTTCAAAAGAACTGCTAAAAGGCTTTTCTTTTATTGTCGGAACAAGACCCGGGTACAAAGAACAGGAATTAAAAGCACTCATAAGCCGTCTTAAAGAGGAATACGGAACAGATATCTGCGAAATAAATAATTCAGAGGTGGAGATCTCTTCAACAAGCATAAAGTGCCGGATTCGTGAAGGAAAAAGCATCAAGTATCTCCTGCCGGAAAACGTGGAAGAATATATATATAAAAACAATATGTATTTATAAAATATATACAGTCACGCTCCATAAGATGCGGCTCTGATCGATTAAACTTGAATAAGTTGGATATAAGTGGTAAAATAATTTAATTATGCAATGTACGGATAAAATAAGATTAACAGAATACATCGAAAAAAACATGACAGAACGGCGTAAAGTCCATATCTATGCAGTTGCGGAGGAAGCAAAGAAACTTGCACAAAGGTACGGAGCCGATATGGAAAAAGCCGAAATTGCAGCACTATTTCATGACCTTTTCAGGGGTATGCCGATAAAGAAGATTAATGAGTATGTGAAACAGCTTGGATTAGATGATTATTACCTGGATAATGCTAATCTGGCACATGGCAAAATCGCCGCGCTTATAATGGAAAGAGATTATCAGATTAAGGATCATGATATGCTAAATGCTGTAAGGTATCATACTACAGGCAGGGTCAACATGTCCAAACTGGAAAAGATAATCTATCTTGCTGATGCTATTGAACCAAACAGAAATTACGCCGGCATTGAGCATATCAGAAACGTTGCAGACCAAGATTTGGAACAAGCCTGCCTTTTGTCCCTAAAGCACTCAATACAGTTTATAAAAGATAAAGGATCATTACTGGACAGGGATACAGTTATGGCAAGAGACAGCTTGATAGAAGAAATAAATAATAATAAGAAAGGAGAAGAAGCATGACCAACAAAGATATTGCAATTAAAGCGGCTGCTGTACTATTGAAAAAAAAGGCGCTGAATGTTGTAGTTATAGACATTTCAGCAAAATCCGCCTTTGCAGATTATTTTGTAATTGCCTCCGGAGGATCCGAACGGCAGGTAGGTACTTTGGCGGATGAAATAGCAGATCAGCTTGCAAAAGAAGGAATTCTGGCAAGAAGCATAGAAGGAAAAAAGGGTTCGGGCTGGATTCTTATGGACTTCGGTGATGTCATTATTAATATATTTTCGGTTGAACAGCGTGAAAGATACAATATCGAAAAGGTATGGAGCGATGGCACAATTATTTCAATCGATGAAAACGAATTACAGCAATAGAATGTAATATAAAACTACAAATGGTTACGTAACAGGAGAGCCAGTAACGGAGGTTAATATATATGAACGAGCGCTATGATTTCTCAGGTATCGAGGCAAAATGGCAAAAATACTGGGAAGTGAACAAGCTTTTTAAAACGACAGAGGAAGCAGGAAGAAAGAAATATTATCTTCTTGAAATGTTTCCTTACCCATCCGGAAAGCTTCACATGGGACATGTCAGGAACTATTCCATCGGTGATGTCGCATCCAGATATCTAAGAATGAACGAATACAATGTACTTCACCCAATGGGGTGGGATTCCTTTGGTCTGCCTGCAGAAAATGCAGCCATCAAACATAATATCCATCCGAATGTCTGGACATGGGACAATATTGCGGAAATGAGAAGCCAGCTGAAAGGTCTGGGCTTTTCATACGATTGGGACAGAGAAGTCGCCACATGTCATCCTGACTACTATAAATGGATGCAGTGGATTTTCATTCAATTCTTTGAAAAAGGACTTGCATATAAGAAAAAGAATCCGGTCAACTGGTGTTCATCCTGCCAGACAGTTCTTGCAAATGAGCAGGTTGTTGACGGAACCTGTGAACGCTGTTCCACACCTGTAGGAAAGAAAGATCTGGAGCAATGGTATTTGAAGATCACTGATTATGCTGACAGACTGCTTGCCGATCTTGACAAGCTGATAGGCTGGCCTAACAAAGTAAAGCTGATGCAGAAGAATTGGATCGGAAAAAGTACCGGTGCTGAAGTCGACTTTATGATTGAAGGCTCCGATAAAACAATGAAGATTTTTACAACGAGACCTGATACCCTGTTCGGTGTAACTTATATGGTACTGGCTCCTGAGCATCCTTTTGTAAAGGAATTGACGGAAGGCAGTGAGTTTGAAGCCCCGGTGAATGAATTCCTGGATAGGCTACAGTATCTGAGTGATATTGACAGAACTGCAACAGCACTGGAAAAGGATGGCACGTTTATAGGAAGATATGCCGTTAATCCACTGAATGGAAAAAAAGTGCCGATTTATATCGCAAATTATGTCCTTATGGAATACGGTACGGGTGCTATTATGGCAGTTCCCGCACATGATCAGAGAGACTTTGATTTTGCGGTTAAATATAATCTGGATATCATTCCAGTTGTAGACTCTGAAAATCCCGATATTGATGTGAATAATCTAAAAGAAGCTTTTGAGGCAGAGGGAATAATGATCAATTCCGGAATGTTTGACGGAATGGATAATGTTGCTGCTCAAGAGAAAATAATTGCATATCTCGAAGAAAAGAAAATAGGAAAGGAAGCTGTCAATTTCAGATTAAGAGACTGGCTGATTTCCAGGCAGAGATACTGGGGAACCCCAATCCCTATGATTTATTGCGAGGAATGCGGCTGGGTTCCGGAAAAAATTGGAAATCTACCTGTATTGCTTCCTACAGATGTTGTTTTCTCAGGAAAAGGAGAATCACCGCTCACAACCAGCAAGACATTCAAAGAAACAACTTGTCCTAAATGCGGTAAGAAAGCGACAAGAGAAACTGATACTATGGATACGTTCCTGGATTCATCCTGGTATTTCCTAAGATATACAGACGCTAAAAACAGCCGGGAAATCTGGGATAAAAAGAACGCTGAATACTGGATGCCAGTAGACCAATATATTGGCGGAGTTGAGCATGCTATATTGCATCTACTTTATGCAAGATTTTTTACAAAATTTCTGTATGACATTGGATACTGCCCTGCAGATGAACCCTTTACAAACCTCCTTACACAGGGTATGGTTCTAAAAGACGGAACTAAGATGTCAAAATCAAAAGGAAATGTTGTCAGCCCGGAAGAAATCATAAATAAATATGGAGCTGACACAGCACGTTTGTTCATACTGTTTGCATCCCCTCCGGATAAGGAACTGGAATGGTCAGATGCAGGAGTAGAGGGGAGTTACCGCTTCCTGAACAGAGTACACCGTCTAATCTTTGAATTGGCAGAAAAGATAAAAGATGCCCCGTCGGGTTATAAGCCAGATAGTGTCGACGACAAAAAGATGGCATACGTGATGAACGCATCCATCAAAAAGGTGACCGCAGATGTTGGGGACAGGTTCAATTTCAATACTGCAATTAGTTCCATCATGGAACTTGTCAACGAGATTTACCGATATAAAGAGACTGAGGATCCAAACACAGGCTTGCTGAAAGCCGCAGTCGAAAATCTCATTTTGATTTTATCGCCGTTTACTCCGCATATATGTGAGGAAATGTGGGAGCATATTGGAAATAAGGGTACTGTTTATCATGAAAAATGGCCTGTATACGATGAAACTGCACTAATAAAGGATTCCATTGAAATCGTCATTCAGCTGAACGGAAAAGTGAGGGAAAAGATTGAGGTTGCTAATGGATTGAATAAAGAGCAGCTTGAAGAAGTCGTTATGGAAAATGAAAAGGTGAAATCCCTACTTGAGGGAAAAGAAATCCTTAAAGTGATATCTGTCCCAAATAAATTATTTAATGTTGTCATAAGATAATATCGGCAACGAATTATAAACAAAGTGTACGGAGAAAAAATAATAAAAAGAAAGGATTTAAAGTTTGAAAATTTTAGAAATGAATAAAGGAACCAGCCCTGTCAAGGTAATTCCATTAGGCGGCTTAAATGAAATCGGAAAAAATATGACCGTTTTGGAATATAAAAATGACATAATGATCATCGACTGCGGGCTGTCATTTCCTGATGACGAAATGTTCGGAATTGACATTGTTATCCCCGATTTCAGCTACTTGATTAAAAATCGAGAAAAAGTGAAAGGTATAATTCTGACTCACGGACATGAAGATCATATTGGAGCAATACCATACCTGTTAAAGGAATTGAATATCCCGATATACGGAACGAGGCTTACGCTTGGCCTGGTGGGAAATAAGCTGAAGGAGCATGGGATCGATGGAAAGCTGCATACGATCAAGGCGGGTCAGACCATAAAAATTGGAGAGTTTAAAGTAGAAACGATTCGAACGACTCATTCCATTGCAGATGCTATATGCCTGGCCATTGACACACCGGCAGGTCTGCTCTTTCATACGGGAGACTTTAAAATAGACTATACACCGGTTGACGGGGAACCAATAGATTTCCGCCGTCTTGCAGATTTGGGAAATAGAGGTGTGCTGCTCATGATGGCGGACAGCACCAATTCGGAGCGAAAAGGATATACCGCATCGGAAAGAACTGTCGGAATCACACTGGAAAATATCTTCAGAGGTTCGGAAGCCAGAATCCTGATAGCGACATTCTCATCTAACGTCCATCGCGTGCAGCGGATTATAGACACGGCTGTCATGTTCGGCAGAAAGGTCGCCATCTCAGGCAGAAGTATGGTAAATGTAGTCAATCTTGCAATTGAGCTTGGTTACCTTAAAATTCCACAAAATGTTCTTGTGGAGATAAACAAGACTAAGAATATACCGGATAAGGAACTTGTCATCATTACGACGGGCAGTCAGGGCGAGCCAATGTCAGCATTGGCAAGGATGGCATCATCTGATCATAAAGCTGTTCAGATTAAAAGAGGAGATGTCGTGATCCTTTCATCAAGCCCTGTACCGGGAAATGAAAAAACGGTATCCAATGTTGTGAATAAGCTGTTTGAAAAAGGAGCAGAAGTAATATATTCGGACATTGCAGACATCCACGTATCTGGCCATGCATGCGAAGAGGAGTTGAAGCTGATTCATTCCCTGATTAAACCGAAATATTTCATGCCTGTCCATGGTGAATACAGACATCTGCGTCAGCATGCTATGATTGCGGAACATCTCGGGATGCCTGCGGATAACATTAAAATTATGAGAAACGGACAGGTGCTTAATCTGGTTAAGGATAAGGCCGGACTGGCCAAAGAAGAAGTCCCCGCTTCAGCAGTAATGGTAGACGGACTTGGCGTCGGCGATGTTGGCAATATAGTATTAAGAGACAGGAAGCTTCTCTCCGAGTCGGGGTTGATTATTGTTGTGGCCGCCATAGACAAGTCAACAGGCATGATTTGTTCCGGTCCGGATATCATCTCCAGAGGCTTTGTGTATGTTAGAGAAAACGAAGATCTGATGAATTCTGCAAAGTTAGTGGTTTCCACAAGACTCGATAAATGTTATGCTGATGGATTAAAAGACTGGGCCGGTTTGAAAAATGCAGTCAAGGATGAGCTGAAGAATTTTATCTTTGAAAAGACTAAAAGGAGTCCGGTGATACTGCCGATTTTCTTAGAAGTATAGCCTAATAAAATATAAAAGCTAATATTGAGTTTACGCAAAATTAGCAAGCAAGGAGGGTAATTATGAATGTACACGACGAAGCACATAACTTAGCAAGAGCAATAAAAGAATCTCCGGAATACAAGCAGTATATCGAATTGAAGGAGTCTGCCTCTCAAAACGAGGAGCTTGCTGCCATGATCAACGATTTTCGGGCAAGGCAAATTGAAATGCAGACAAAACAGATGATGGGTGAAGAATTGGGATCAGACCTGATGGAGCAAGTACAGTCCCTCAGTCAGATTATTATGAAAGATCCATTAGCCATGCAATATGTGCAGGCTGAAGCAAGATTCACATTACTGGTTAATGATGTTTTCGGCATACTGGGGGAAGTGATTCAACTTGGTAAATAACAGCAATAACAGCAATAACAGTAATAGCAGTAATGTCATCAAGAATGATAGTGAAATCCAAAGCATATCGAAGGCTGCAGCCCTGGGAGATAAATGTTTTTCTTATATTTTAGGATTTATAAAACCGGGCATGAGTGAAAAGCAGATTGCAGCTGAGATAGAAAGATATCTTTTTGAAAACGGTGCGGAGAGACTTGCATTTGATACTATTTGCGTATCAGGGGTGAGATCCTGCCTCCCGCATGGAGAGCCAACAGAAAAATCGGTTGAATGCGGAGAATTTCTGACACTGGATTTTGGTGCTGTTATTGATGGCTATTGCGGGGATATGACACGTACAATTGCGATTGGCTCAGCTACGTCATTGATGAGACGGATTTATGATATAGTTTTAGAAGCACAGCTTGCAGCAATCGATATGATTAAAGCAGGGGTAAGATGCTATGATGCCGATAAGGCAGCAAGAGACATTATTGTGAATGCCGGTTACGGGGATCAATTCCCGCATGGTTTAGGTCATGGTGTGGGAACTCAGGTACATGAGGCACCTACCTTAAATGCAAAGAGTGAAGAGGTTTTGGGAAAAAATATGGTTATTACAATAGAACCCGGGATCTATATTCCGGACTGTTTTGGCGTCAGGATTGAGGACTTGGCAATAGTAACTGATTTTGGTATAATAAACAAAGTAAATTCGAGGAAAGATCTGATCATATTATAAATTATGGAGGTACATCAATATGATTTATGCCAGTGACTTTAGAAAGGGCATTACTTTTGAAATCAACGGGGAACCGCATGTTATATTGGATTTTCAACATGTAAAGCCGGGTAAGGGCGCCGCATTCGTGAGAACAAAATATAGAAACGTCTTGAACGGAGCAACGAGAGAAGAAGCATTCAACCCGAATGATAAGTTTCCAAAAGCCCACATAGAAACAAAAACGATGCAGTATCTGTACAACGACGGAGAACTTTACTACTTTATGGATCAGGAGAGCTATGATCAGGTTCCTTTGATGCAGGAACAAGTAGAAGATGCGATGCTTTATTTAAGAGAAAATGATATGGCGACTATAAAATTCTACAAAGGAAGCGCATTCCTGGTAGAACCGCCAAATTTCGTTACCCTGAAGGTTATAGAAACTGAGCCGGGTGTAAAAGGAGATACAGCAACGAATGTTACAAAAGCAGCAATTGTTGAAACCGGAGCAACTGTACAGGTTCCGATCTTTATAGAAGAAGGCGAAATAATCCAAATTGACACCAGAACCGGTGAATATCTTTCCAGAGCAAAATAGAGTCCACCATTTCGCAGGATCAATCATTCTGCGATTTTTTTCGGCAGGCAATTTACAATGCGGAATCACGGAAGGAAATATATGAATAAAAGTAGTAACAGGATGAAACGTAATAGAAAATTATTACTTAGAGCAGTGATTCTGACCGGGGTTATAATACTTATTGCAGCAGCTGTATTCTTCCTTTACATAGAAAACGGCAGCAAACCCTTCGAGGCCAACAGCACACAACAGCTTTCAGTGGCTATTCCGCCGGGGGCGGGAACCAGTGACATAGCTTATTTGTTGGAAGGTGCAGGTATTATAGATGATACTGAAGTATTTAAATTAAAATCAAAAATAAAAGGATATGACGGGAGATTTAAAGCAGGTGAATATGCTCTTTCTCCGGCCATGTCCATGGAAGAAATCATGAATATACTGATTGCCGGAAAATCGGCAACAGTAAGATTCACAATACCCGAGGGCTATGATATCAGAAGGACAACCGAAAAGTTAGCATCGGAAGGCTTGATAAATTCTGAAATCTTTGCGGAGGAAATTGAAAAGGGACACTTTGATTACAAATTTGTTAAGGTAGCGCCTGCAGGGCCTGAGCGGCTGGAAGGATATCTGTTTCCTGAAACATATGACATTTTTACTACAGCGAATGAGCATGACATCATTGATAAAATGCTGTATCAATTTGATAAAGTTTTTACCAAAGAGTACTACGAACGTGCCGAAGAGCTGGGAATGACAATTAATGAAGTGATCACACTTGCGTCGATCATTGAACGTGAAGCCCGGGTAGCATCGGACAGGCCGATCATATCAAGTGTTTTTCACAACCGTCTTGCAATTGGTATGCCTCTTCAATCCTGTGCTACCGTACAATATATTCTTGGAGAGCAGAAACCTGTTCTAAGCACAAAGGATACGCAGATTGAATCTCCGTATAATACTTATATTATAAGCGGGCTGCCACCGGGTCCGATTGCCTCACCGGGAGCGGACTCTATTTACTCGGCTTTGTATCCTGATGATACGAATTACTTATACTTTTTGGCAAAGGGAGACGGCTCCCATGCCTTTTCGGAAACATATAGCCAGTTTCTGCGTGATAAGGCAAAATATATCAATTAATGGCAAATGATAACTGAAAAATTGCATTTCGGCTAAAAGCCGGGCAATTTCTGTATGGCACCTACCAGACATTTGCTTCACAAATGAGGTTAGGTGCGCAGAGGAATCGAATGAACAATATTGTGAATGACAAGGTAACCTCGTATCTTAACGACCTTTATAAACCTCTGAACGAAGATCTAAAAATACTGCGGAATATAGCTGAAGAAAAGCAGATTCCCATTATTCTAAAAGAGACAGAATCTTGTATTTTAAGTATTATAAAGATTAAGAAGCCAAAGCGTATACTGGAAATAGGAACTGCCATAGGATATTCGTCGATATTCTATGCGGCTGCTTTGCCGGAAGCTGAAATTGTAAGCTTAGAGGTTGACGACAACATGTATAGGATTGCATTGGATAACGTTAGGAGCTTTGGTTTGTCGGAAAGAATCCTGATCAGACATGGAGATGCTGTAAAAGATATTAAAGAACTTGCAGCAGAAATTAAGGACGTCGATTCGGAAGGCTTTGATCTAATTTTTATTGATGCGTCAAAAAGTTTTTACAAGGAATTCTTTACCGGAAGCATTCCTGTTTGCAGAAGAGGAGCCATTATTATTTCAGACAATGTGCTTTTAAAAGCCAGAACGGTTTCCGATGAATATATAACAGACAGAAGGCAAAAAACGAATGTCAGAAGGATGCGGCAATTTATAGATTATATAATGAATCTAAATTATGCTGATACTTCAATTCTTACAGTAGGAGACGGCATTGCAGTCAGCGTATTAAACGAATTACAGGACAGAATGACTGACGATGAATGATCAATTAAATCGATTAAGAGGAACAAATGAAGGATAAAGAAAAAATAGAGCTGTTAGCTCCTGCGGGAGACTTGGAAAAATTGAAGATTGCCATTGATTACGGCGCTGATGCTGTATATTTTGGCGGTGAAATGTTCGGACTCCGGGCTGCGGCAAAAAATTTCGGGATAGAAGAGATAAGAGAAGGCATTGAATATGCCCATGCTAAAGGAAAAAGGGCTTATATTACGATCAACATATTTGCTCATAATGAAGATATCCATGAGCTCGAGTTATATTTAAACCGGATAAAAGAAATTCCTATTGATGCGTTTATCGTATCTGACCCCGGAATCATTATGATGATCAGGGAACTTATACCGGATGCAGAAATCCATCTAAGCACTCAGGCAAACATGACAAACTATAAGACGGCGCAGTTTTGGCATAAGCAGGGTGTGAAACGTATAGTCCTTGCAAGAGAGATGACATTTCCGGAGATCAGAGAATTGAGAAGAAGACTGCCTGTATCTCTTGAGTTTGAGGGATTCGTGCAGGGAGCTATGTGTATTTCATATTCCGGCCGATGCCTGCTTAGCAATTTCATGATAGAGAGGGATGCTAACCGCGGTGAATGTGCACACCCATGCCGCTGGAAATACCATCTTGTAGAAGAACAGAGGCCTGGAGAGTATTTCCCGATCGAGGAGGATGAAAGGGGAACCTACATTCTTAATTCAAGAGATCTGTGCATGATAGAACACATTCCCGATCTTGTTGGAGCCGGCCTGTCTTCAGCAAAGATTGAAGGCAGGATGAAGAGCATTTTTTATGTCGCAACTATTGTCGGCGCCTACAGAAAGGCCATTGATGCGTACTACGCAAATCCTGAGGTATATGTGTTCAACCCCGAATGGCTGAATGAACTGAAAAAAGTCAGCCACAGAGAATTCACCACAGGGTTCTATTACAATAAACCGACAAACAAGGATCAGAACTATCAAACCAGCACCTATACGCGAGAATATACATTCGTAGGTCTTGTAAAGAGCTACGATAATAAAACAGGAATAGCCGTTGTGGAGCAGAGAAATAAAATGAATCTGGGAGACGAAATCGAAGTGTTTGGACCTTATACCGATTATTTTACTCAGAAGATCGAAATCCTTCTGGATGCGGAGGATAATCCTATTGAGTCTGCCCCACACCCTCAGCAGATTGTCAAAATTAAGATGTTGCAGCCGGTTATGGAAAAATATATGTTCCGTAAGCGTAAATAAATGGTATAATAAAATATATATTCAATAAGGAGGAATTGCTGAATGGATCCTGACCCTAGTATATCGTTGGCGGTTCAATTGTTATTTCTTGCACTGCTCATATTAGTAAACGCATTTTTTGCTTCAGCAGAAATGGCCATAGTATCGGTAAATAAGAACCGAATTAGAATTCTGGCGCAGGAAGGTAATAAGAAAGCAAAGCAGCTATTAAAGCTATATGAGGAGCCAAATAAGTTTTTATCTACTATTCAGGTTGCTATTACCCTTGCAGGTTTTCTGGCAAGTGCGGTAGCAGCTACTTCAATGTCAGACGACATCGGATCATTTCTTGCCCATTTCGGCATTCCATACGCAACGCAGACTGCAATAGTGCTGGTTACGTTGGCACTGTCATATGTAACCCTTGTATTAGGAGAATTATATCCAAAGAGAATAGCTTTGCAGTATGCAGAGAAGATTTCCATGTTCTGTATAAGGCCGATTACATTCGTAGCGAAGATATCCAAGCCTTTTGTATGGCTGCTTTCAGCTTCGGTAGCATTATTGCTCAGGATTACCGGTGTTAAAGCTACTAATATAGAAGAACAGTATTCCGAGGAAGAGATCAGATCTCTTTTGGAGGTCGGTCAGGAAACCGGTCTTATCAAAGAAACAGGCAAAGAGATGATAACTAGCATCTTTGAATTTGACGATAAATTGGCATATGAGGTCATGACACCCAGAACCGATGTATATATGATCAACATTAATGACAATCTGCCTGATTATGTCGATGAAATGCTTGAGGAACGGTTTGCCAGAGTGCCTGTTTATGAAAGGGATATCGATAACATTATAGGTATTCTATATCTGAAGGATTATATAATCGCTGCCAGAAAGCAGGGATTTGAAAATGTGGACATAAAGAGCTTGATTCGTAAGCCTTATCTTGTGCCAGAGAGCAAAAAAATTGATGATCTGTTCAGAGAACTTCAGGAAACCAAAGTCCATATAGCTATACTAATCGATGAGTACGGAGGGTTTTCGGGAATCGTTACAATTGAAGATCTGATCGAAGAGGTCATGGGGGACATAGAAGATGAAGATGAGGAAATTGAAGCGAAGCTCGAAAAAATCGATGAGAACACTTATCTTATAGATGGTCAGTACTATATTGATGATTTGAATGACGAACTTTTACTTAATTTGGAATCAGAAGAACATGAAACAATAGGCGGGCTTGTTATCGATCTTCTTGGTGAAATACCCGATGAGGATGAGACAGAGCAAAGAATAATAGAGCTGGATAACTTAACCTTTAAGATAGAATCTGTAAAGGATCGCAGAATAGATAAAGTCAAGATTTATATTGCACCGAAGCTTAAAGTCAAGGAATCGAGTGGAGAATAATAAAACCGTATAAAACCCTCATCATATAATTCAACAATATAAGCATGGAAGAAATGCTAAAAAGCAGCTTCCATGCTTTTTAATTTCCGGAACATTATTTGTAAAAAAATATGCAAACAGCGAACCCTGATTTTTTGCATAAAATCTTGTCCTATTCATATGATGTATCGATAACAATTTTATGATTGCGAAAAAGAAAGAAGGGTGATTCTTTGAACAGATTAGAAAAAATACTTGAAAAACTACCCATTGATATTGGCGTACAGATTAAGGCGCTGCCTAACACGATCAAAAATAGTCTGGAAGAAATTCGTATCCGCAGCGGACAGGATATTATTCTATTTGCAGAAGGTAATGAATACAAACTGGAATGTAAGAATAGCAGTAAAATAGATCAATATGCGCTTAACGATATATTCAATTCTTTACTAAACTACTCGGCATATGCTTATCAAGAAGAGCTTTCAAACGGCTTTATTACAATAGAAGGAGGTCATCGGGTAGGTATATGCGGTCGAACTGTCATGGGAAACGGAAAAGTAAAGACAATCAAAGAAATTTCTTCAATCAATATCAGAAAAAGCAGAGAAATCATTGGTGTATCGGACCCTTGCATGGATTACCTGATGAAGGATAAGCATCAGATATTTAATACTATTATAATATCACCGCCAAAATGCGGTAAAACAACACTCCTTAGGGATATGATACGAAATGTCAGCAATATGGGTTTTCAGGTAGGGGTATGTGATGAGAGATCAGAAATTTCAGGGATGCATAACGGACAACCTTCTTATGACCTAGGGCTTCGTACTGATGTGCTGGACGGCTGCCCTAAAGAAAAAGGAATGATTATGCTGATCCGTTCCATGTCACCGGACCTGATTGCTACAGATGAAATCGGTAAAAAAGAAGACTGCCATGCCATAGAAGAGGCGGTCTGTGCCGGAGTCAGACTTCTGACTACTATCCATGGCAGCAACTATGGAGATGTACTAAATTCGGGAATAGGAGAACTGATCGAGAAAGGAGTGTTTGAGCGCCTGATATTTTTGTCAAATTTCCCTTCCATAGGCTCAGTTTCCGCTATAAGGGACTGGAGGAATCAAAATGTTGTTTAAATTAATATTGTGCATCATAATTCTTCTGGCAGGAGCAGGGATCGGGCGGTTAAAAGCAAAAACATTTGACAATCGCATCTTTCACCTTCAGGAGCTGATAACAACATTGAAGGTCTTGGAGTCGGAAATGAAATACAGACTTGATCCTCTTCCGGAATTGCTTGTCAGGGTAGGAGGAATAAAGGAAGGACTGAGCGGAATACTGCTGAAAACAGCAGCTGAGCTGCTGAAGGATCCTGTATCATCGAATTTTTCGAAATGCTGGGAGAAAGCCGTGGAAAGTGCTTACCGTGACAGTGCTTTAACCAAAGAAGACAAAAGAATAGCTGCAGATTTGGGAATCGAACTTGGGAAAACCGACCTTGAAAGTCAGTACAGTATGTTTCAGCGTACAAGTACTTTGCTCGAGGCACAGGCTGCGGAGGCTATCGAAGATAAAAAAACAAAAGGAAAGATGTTTAAAAGCCTCGGAACGGCAATAGGGGTTCTGATTGTCATCCTGCTTATTTAGTCATCTTACGAGTAACATGAGAGGAGTAACAGAATGGACATAAATGTTGATATTATTTTCAAAATTGCAGCGATTGGCATAATTGTAGCTGTGCTGAATCAGGTTCTTATCCGTGCAGGCAGAGAGGATCAGGCGATGATGACAACCCTGGCCGGAATAATAGTCGTGCTGTTTCTGATCGTGCAGATGATCAATGATTTCTTTATTACAGTGAAAACTTTGTTTCAATTGTGAATATAGAAATATCTAAAAAAATGAGGTGTTTTATTTGGATACGGATATCTTTCGAATAGCAGCTATAGGTCTTTGCGGAGTGATCCTCTCTTCTATAGTAAAGGGGTACAAGCCGGAGTTTGCTACTTATGTGATAATTACCACAGTCATGGTGATATTTATCATCGTGATTTATAAACTTACATATGTATTCGAATTCCTTGGTGAAATATACAATCAACTCAGTTATGGGAGAAATTTTTTCCCTATTATCCTGAAGGTTCTGGCAGTGGCATATATCGCAGATTTTACCGCACAAATCTGCAGGGATTCGGGCGAAGCGGCTATAGCCGGGAAAGTGGAACTGGCCGGAAAAGTCATGATTTTTTATTTAGCAATTCCTATCATTATGGCTATAATGGAACTTTTAAATTATATATTGACCGGATAAGGAGATGAGAAAGACTTGAGTTTGGAAAGCATTATAGAAGAGCAGCTATCTTC
This sequence comes from Eubacteriales bacterium, assembly GCA_028692105.1. Lineage (GTDB taxonomy): Bacteria > Bacillota > Clostridia > Peptostreptococcales > Anaerovoracaceae > Anoxybacterium. The sequence continues at coordinate 25,419 of JAQUYC010000010.1, forward strand.
TATGAATATAGAGGGACTTGAAGAACTTTTTGATATTGCCGAAAGCAACGGCAGCATCTTTGGAGATACAACTCCCGGTGAAGTAATAAGAAGCCTGATCAAAGGAGATCCGATATTTGACCTGAATGATATTTTAGGAGCAATCGGCAATCATTTTATGCATGAGATAAACGGAAGCATTCTTTTAGGGATCGAGCTTGTTGCCGTATGTATCATAATCGGTTTATTGAAAAATTTTGCGTCTTCATTTTCTGATGATACCGTATCCAATCTTGGTATTATTGTATGCAGCTGCTGCGTTATAGTGCTGTGTTTGAAAAGCTTCATGGATATTTATGTAATATGCAGCGACTCAGTTAAAACCATGACGGTAACCATGCAGGCTCTCCTGCCTGTTTTAGTGCCATTATTAATAAGCATGGGAGGCTTTACATCGGGAAGTATTCTGAATCCGTTTATTGTGACAGCGATTACGGTTTTTAATTCAATTTTACAAAGAATAATTATGCCGGCGATTTATCTGTCTTGTGTTTTTATTCTCATCAATAGCCTGACTGATCGGGATTATGTGAAAAAATTAGCTTTGTTTATACGGGGATTTGCGGTTGCCTTAATGGGACTGATAGTAACACTTTTCTCCGGATTGACGGTATTGCAAGGGGTAGTAACAAAGACTGCAGATGGTATGATTACAAAAACTGCGCGATATTCTATGGATAACTTTATCCCAATTGTTGGAAGCTTTGCGGCAGATTCCATAGATTTGGTCCTAAGCTGCACAACAATTATTAAAAATGGAATCGGTATATTCGGCATGATAATTATATTGACTTTACTGCTTATACCTATGATTAAAATTATAGTGGTGGCTATTGTTTTCAAGCTTACAGCAGTCGTCATTGAACCAATTGGAAATAAAACGATCTCTGACTGCCTGAATGAGATCGGGAATACGGTTATAATCTTAGCTGTTATTCTGTTTTTAGGCGCTATGATGTTTTTGATCTTTCTTGCGATTATCATTGGGATCGGGGGCGGTAGGCTATGGAGATAATAAGAGAATGGGTAAAGAACATATTTATAATTATTGTGGCGATAACTTTTGTAGAAATCCTGCTGCCCCACGGAAACATGAAAAAATACTTAAATTTTATTTTCTCACTTATCATAATGGCCATAATATTGTCTCCGCTGGCAATTTTAATGGAATAAGGACATATCAATATTTATATACTAAAAGGAGGATAAATAATGTGGGATAAACTTAAGAACGACAAATATGTAAAGGACTTGCTTATAAAGCTAATTACAATATTGTTTGTGGCCGCAATTGCACTTCTGCTTTTCGATGTCCTTACTCAAAGCAAGGATGGAAGAAGGCAAATAGTAGATATGAACGGAGGCTCGGAATACACAGAAGAAACAGCACTTGCCGCCGAGGAGGAATTAAGGCTGGAAGCTATTCTTAGCCAGATGAAAGGGGTAGGGGATACAAAAGTTATGATTTCCTATCAAAATGCTGAAGAACCCAATATGGTATTCAGCAGCAGCATGAATAACAGCCGCAAGGTGGAAGGAGTGATTATAGCTTCTGAAGGAGCAGGTGACATTATCATTAAAAATAATATTGTCAATGCAGTAGCAGCATTATTTGACATCCCTGCCTCAAATATTATGGTTTTTGAGAAAAGCGATATAAAACAAAAAGAATTGCGAAAGCAGGATTAGGGGGATATGAAAATGGAATTCACAGGACGTAAAAAAATAATCTTAATAGGTATGCTGGCGCTTATCGTTTGTGTCGGGGTATTAAATAACAAATTGAATAATGATCAGGATCTTTCTGCATCAGCAGGGTATACCGATTATGAGATGGAACAGATGACACTTCATGACGGAGATGTATTGGTTGACAGCCTTAATATCGTCGGTGTCCCGGGAACGAGCAGCGGTGCCGCAGCTGATATTAGCGAACCGGAGGGTGGCGATGCAGCAATCGATACCAGTATGATTGTCACATCGGACAATTATGCGGAACTTGCAAATGCAGATACCTATTTTGAAGAAGTCAGAGCTACTATTAACATGGATCGAAACCAGGTGATTTCAATGCTTACGGATGTAATTGAAGAAACAAAGGAAGGTCCGGAAAAGAAAAATGCTACAGAGCAGAAGCTGAAAATCATTGATTACATGAACAAAGAAAAGGTTGTCGAGAATCTGATAAGAAATAAGGGATTTGCTGACGCCCTCGTTTTAATGACTGATAACTCTGTTAATGTAACAATCAATAAGCAGGAAATAACCCAGTCTGACATTGCAAAAATCTGTGATATTGTAATGAGAGAGACCGGTCGGGATGCAAGCCAGATTGTGATTCAGAGTAAATTTTAGAATACTGTACAGCATTCTATTTTCTCTTAACTTTTCCCTAAATTCAAAATAATTTGTATCTGATTATCACTTCTGCTATAATACATTTGAGGTGAAATGGATGAACACCGGAGCAGAGGAAAAACTTGGAACTATTAAAATTACTGATGATGTTATAGCGGTATGCGCGATGAATGCAACACGAAAGACAAATGGTGTTGCAAGACTCAGCAGTGTTTTTTCTGATAATATTTCGAAAAACATATTCGGAAAAGAACCTCTCTATAAAGGGATCAAGGTGAATCAAAACGAAGAGGGGATCAGCATCGACATATATATAATAGCAGAATATGGCGTGAAGATACCGGAAGTAGCCTGGGATATACAGGAAAATGTTAAAAGAGAGGTAGAAAACATGACAGATGCTGCAGTAAAAGCAGTAAATATACACGTTCAGGGAGTACATTTCGCAGACGAGGAGGACTAGAGCATGCGGAGAACGGAAGCAAGAGAGCTTTTCATGCAGCTGTTGTTTCAAATGGAAGTACAGAATGATTACAGCAGTGATATTAAAGAAAGATTTATTAAGGACCATATGAAGGATTCCAATCAACTTGATTATTTTAACACCCTCTTTAAGCATGTCACCGAAAATCTTCCGGTAATTGATGGGATAATTGAAGCTTGCAGCGAAAATTGGAAACTATCAAGAATGGCGAAGGTGGATCTGGCAGTCTTAAGGCTTTCCGCAGCGGAGATTTTTTACATCGATAATGTTCCTGACTCAGTTTCAATTAATGAGGCTGTCGATATAGCAAAAAAATTCGGTGGAGAAGATTCGGGGAAATTTATTAACGGAATACTGGGTAAGGTTGTAAGAAGCAAAGATGCAGAGTAAGGATTTAGTTCTTGGTATTGATACCAGCAATTATACGACATCCCTGGCATTAACTGATATCAATGGAGAAATCGTGATTAACTCACGCAAATTATTATCTGTAAAGCAGGGCGAAAGAGGGTTGAGACAATCCTACGCCCTTTTTCAACATATGGAAAACATTCCCGATATGATGCCGGATATCTTTAGCAGAATAGATAGGGAAAGAATAGGTGCTGTTGCGGCAGCAGGCCGTCCGCGCCCTGTGAAAGAATCATATATGCCGGTTTTTAAGGCCGGTGTTAATTATGGGAAAGTGATGGCATTCAGCTTTGGGGTGCCATTTTTTGAATTCTCACATCAGGAAGGCCATCTGGAAGCAGTCAGGCATGAAAGTGTTCTTTCGAATGTACACGAGTATATAGCGTATCATTTATCGGGAGGAACTACAGAAATGCTCCATATAGATAAAGATACCTGCAGGCTCATTGGCGGCAGCCGTGATATCTCTTTTGGACAAGTTCTTGATAGGATCGGTGTTGGTATCGGATATGACTTTCCTTCCGGCAGTAAATTAGATGATATTGCTGTAAGTACAAAGGACAAGCTTTCAGATTTGAATACCTCAAATCAAAGCAACAAAAACAGAGGCTTACTGAAGCGTATCCCGATTGATGGCTTTGAAATCAATCTTTCCGGTCTGGAAACACAATGTCAGCGTGAACTGCAAAATGGTGCGAAACCCGAGGTGCTTATATACGAACTGTTTTGTGTTATAAGCGAATGCATTTGCCTCCTTACTGAAAAAACAATTTCAGAAATTAGATGCTCCAATATCCTCTTCGCAGGAGGTGTTTCGGCAAGCAGGTTTGTCAGAGCCCAAATTGAACAGTATTTTTCCGAAAGACCAGTCAAGATCGTTTTCGGAAATCCGGCGTTATCCTCAGACAATGCGGTAGGCATATCCTTTCTTGGAGGGAAAAAGTTATGGCAATCAAACCGGTAAGAGTCTCTCAACTGAATTCATATATAAAAAGAGTACTGCAATCAGATCCTCTTCTTGGAAATGTATCTGTAGTCGGCGAAATCTCAAATCTGAAGTATCACGGCTCAGGGCATATCTACTTTACACTGAAGGATGAGACAAGTAAAATCAGTTGTTTTTTGCCGGCGGATGCTATTAAGAATATCAGATATGAATTGTCAGACGGCATGGAAATAATTGCTGTCGGTTACATTTATCTTTATGAACGCGGCGGGAGCTACTCTTTGAATGTAAGAGATATTACCATCGAAGGGTTTGGAAATCTATCTGCTGCATTTGATAAGCTTAAAGAAAAGTTAGCTAAAGAAGGCTTGTTTGATGAAAAGTATAAAAAGCCGATACCGCTTTTCCCGCGAAAGGTTGCTGTAATAACATCGGAAACAGGTGCTGCAGTTCGAGATATCGTAAAAATAATTAAGAACAGAAACAATATAGTTGATGTGCTGATTTATCCATGTCTTGTACAGGGACCTGGAGCCGCTGCAGAAATATCAGATGCCATTAATAGTGTAAACCAGCTCTTTCCTGAAGTGGACACAATAATCGTAGGCAGGGGCGGCGGTTCAATGGAAGAGCTGTGGGCTTTCAATGAAGAAATTGTAGCAAGAAGCATATTTGTTTCAAAGATACCCGTGATCTCTGCTGTAGGTCATGAAACAGACTTTACCATATCTGATTTTGTAGCTGATAAAAGGGCTGAAACTCCAACGGCTGCTGCACAAATAGCAGTTCCGGACATTAAAGCATTGAAGGAATATATTGAAAACGAAAAGGATGACTTGATTCACACCATTAAACGCTTAGTGAAATATATGGAGCTAAAGGTTGCCGGTCACAGTATTGAAATACTCACAACAAATCTGAATCAACGGCTGTCGTATTACGCGATGAAAACAGATAATCTGGACAAAGAACTCAACAATGCTTTAGTATACCGGTTCGGTGAATGGACTGCCTGTATTGAAAAGTATAAAATCGAAATAGATTCAATGAATCCTGCCAATATAATGAAAAGAGGGTATGCGGCCATTCTGGATGATCAAAGAATCCTGTCGGGTTCTGTCAACCGGTTTGGAGCCGGGAACAGCTTGACTGCAGTTATGAATGACGGGGAAATCGACTGTAAGGTTGCATCTATTAGGAGGATCGAATATGGTAAGTCAAAAAAAGAAAATGAGCTTTGAAGAAGCACTTTCAGGTTTGGAAAAGTCGGCTGAAGTTTTGAAAAAAGACGGCGTAACTTTAGAAGCCGCTATACAAAGCTTTGAACAGGGAATGATGTACTATAATTATTGCAGCGAAATGTTAAACAGCGCTAAACAAAAAATCGAAACCTTCGGGAAAAAGAATGAATAAAGGAGATGATGCCAAATGCAGAACGAGGAATATTTAAGATTAAAAGGGCTGATGGAAGAACACGTCCTGTATTTTCTTCCGGAAGTTGATCGTAAAAGTTACACGCTTTATGAAGCAATGGCGTACAGCTTGAACGCAGGAGGAAAAATGCTTCGCCCGGTGTTGCTGCTTGCCGCTTGTGATTTCTGCGGAGGCGATGAAAAATTGGCGCTTCCCTACGCCTGTGCTATAGAATACATACATACTTATTCCCTGATACATGATGATCTTCCTGCTATGGACAACGATGATCTGCGGAGGGGAATCCCAACGAATCATAAAGTCTTCGGTGAAGCGGTTGCAATTCTTGCAGGCGATGGACTGCTGACTTCGGCATTTGAAGCGATGAACAAGGATATGCTGCTCTATCTTGATAATATGGAAAAATTGAAGAGAAGAGTACGTGCAGTATATGAGATATCTAAAGGCGCAGGCTGTCGCGGTATGATTGCAGGTCAGATAGCTGATATTGAAGCTGAGAATAAAGAATGCACAAAGGAAATACTGGATTATATTCACCTTAATAAAACTGCCGCATTGATTAAAGCTGCGATCAGGGCCGGTGCCCATCTGGGCGGTGCGGACAAAGAGACATTGGATAATTTGGATGAGTATGCTGAAAATATCGGGCTGGCTTTTCAGATCATGGATGATGTTCTGGATTTAAGCGGAGATGAAGAATTGCTCGGTAAAAAAACAGGTTCTGATAAGTCAAAAATGAAAGCAACTTATCCATGTCGCTATGGTTTACCGGAATCAATAGATAAAATAAAAGAATTGACGGATAATGCAAAACGGGCAATTGAGCCATACTATGACAATGCAGAGTTTTTCGTAAAGCTTGCCGACGAGTTGGCTGACAGGGTAAGATAAAAGCAACATTAAGGAGTTCAATTTAATGAAAAAGACATTACTGGATTATCAGTTCCCTGATGACCTGAAAAGCATGAACGATAGGGAATTGGAGCTTTTAACATATGAAATCAGAGATTTTCTGATCGAAAAAGTATCAAGAAACGGCGGCCATCTGGCTTCTAATTTAGGAGTAGTAGAGCTTACAGTAGCTCTCCACAGGGTATTTGAAAGCCCAAAAGACAAAATTATATGGGACGTTGGACATCAATCCTATGTACATAAAATTCTGACAGGCAGAGCTGCATGCTTCGATGGCCTGCGTTGCTTCAATGGGATCAGCGGGTTCCCTAAACGTGTAGAAAGTGCTCATGACATGTTTGATACAGGTCATAGCAGCAATTCTATTTCTGCAGCCATGGGCTATGCGGCAGCACGGGATTTAAACGGAGAGGATTACTCGGTTATATCTATTATAGGTGATGGAGCTCTAACAGGCGGAATGGCTTATGAAGCGCTTAATAATGCCGGGTCATTAAAATCAAAAATTATTGTTGTCTTAAATGATAATGAAATGTCGATAGCAAAAAATACAGGCGGCATTTCACAACATCTGTCAAAACTTAGAGCCTCACATACCTATCTGGATCTTAAGAGGCAGCTGAAAAAAACACTGAAGGGGATTCCGGGTGTCGGAGAAGGTCTCTACAGCGGAATTGAGCATATCAGAGATTCCGTAAAATATGCAATCGTTCAGGGTGCTATATTTGAGGAACTTGGATTCAAATATTTCGGGCCGGTAGACGGACATAATATAAAAGATATGATAGAAATTCTTACTTTTGCAAAATATATGGACGGACCCGTTCTGATACATGCTATCACAAAAAAAGGCAAAGGATATCGAAATGCGGAAAATAATCCGGGTAAGTATCATGGCATAGGCGCCTTTGATCCAGCTACAGGAAATGTCCTTAGCGTATCAAAAAGTCTAAGCTATTCCAGAATATTCGGTAATAAGCTCGTACAGCTTGCAGGAGAGAATTCTAAAATCGTAGCGATAACTGCAGCGATGATCGAGGCGACCGGACTTGAAAAGTATGCAATCAAATATCCGGACAGAATTTTTGATGCAGGTATTGCCGAAGCCCATGCAGTAACATTTGCAGCCGGTTTCGCGGCAGGCGGATACCGGCCTGTTGTTGCGGTCTATTCCACTTTTCTGCAAAGAGCTTACGATCAAATCTTGATAGATGTCTGCATGCAGAATCTTCCGGTAGTCCTTGCCATAGACAGGGCGGGGAATGTAGGCGCAGATGGGGAGACTCACCACGGAGTGTTTGATTTATCTTATCTCAGCCATATGCCGAATATGACAGTAATGGCCCCAAAGGATGGCAGAGAATTGGCGGACATGCTTGAATATGCGTTGACTCTTAAAGGCCCTTGCGCGATACGTTATCCCAAAGGAGAAACTGCGGATTGCAGCGATGATTCTGCATACCCTGTTTTAGATGGAACAGGTGAGCGTATTCATGAAGGTAAAGATGTTGAAATATTTGCTGTAGGAAAGATGGTTTCCATCTGCATTGAAGTATGCAGAAAATTAAAATCAAGAGGGGTAGAGGCAGGTCTTACTAATGTTAGATTTGTTAAACCTTGCGACCAAGAATCAATACTATCAGCAGCATATAGGACATGTAACCTTGTTACAGTAGAAGACAATGTTCTGCAAGGAGGTTTTGGATCTATTGTTAACGGGCTTCTTGCTGAAAAAGATATATCTGATGTTAAAATACTGAATATCGGATGGCCGGATAAATTTATCGAGCAGGGGAACACATCAGAACTATTTGAAAAATATGGACTTGATTCAGAAAGCATAGCGGAAAGGGTGTGTGACTTCCTTGAAGGAAAGGCTTGATACAATCCTTGTGAGCCGAGGCTTATTCCAATCCAGGGAAAGAGCTAAGAGTGCAATTATGGAGGGAATTGTTTACGTTGATGGCCAGAGGGTGGATAAAGCAGGCACAGGGATCAAAGAAGACGCTGAAATCATCGTAAAAGAGGATACTTGTCCATATGTCGGACGAGGCGGCTTAAAGCTGGCAAAAGCACTACAATCGTTTCAACTAAATCTTCATGGACGTATAGCTGTTGATATTGGTGCTTCCACAGGAGGTTTCACCGATTGTATGCTGAAAAACGGAGCGGTAAAGGTTTACGCTATCGATGTCGGTTACGGACAGCTGGATTGGAGTCTTAGAAACGACCCAAGAGTAGTCAATATGGAAAAGGTCAACATCAGGCACCTGGACAAGGAAAAAATCATTGAAAAAGCTGATTTTATTAGTATAGATGTTTCGTTCATATCTTTGAAACTTGTATTTCCTGTTGCAGTCGATTTAATTTCCTTGGAAGGAGAGATTGTATGCCTGGTAAAACCTCAATTTGAAGCAGGGCGTGAACAGGTCGGGAAAAAAGGTATAGTAAGAGATAAGAAAGTCCATGCTGAGGTCCTGGAAAAAGTCATTCAATATGGCGCGGAAAACGCACTATATCCGCATGCGATAACATTCTCACCCATGACAGGGGCTAAGGGAAATATAGAATATCTGCTGCTTTTTAAGAGAGATGAAAGTATTGATTTTAAGCCGCTGATTGAGGATGTGGTTCAGACATCTCATGAACAGTTAAAATGAATTATTCCAGTCGAAGCAAAAATTGAGGTTAATATGCAACTGACACCGATGATGCAACAGTATATCGAAATAAAACAAAATTATCAGGATAGCATTTTGTTTTTTCGTCTTGGTGACTTTTATGAAATGTTCTTTGATGATGCAATCGTAGGATCAAAGGTTATGGAGATAACACTGACAGGAAAAAGCTGCGGCCAGGAAGAAAGAGCTCCTATGTGCGGTGTTCCTTATCATGCAGCAGATACATATATTGCAAAGCTCATAGAAAAAGGATATAAAGTTGCAATCTGTGAGCAAATGGAGGATCCGGCAGCGGCAAAAGGAATCGTGAAGAGAGAGGTAGTCAGGGTTGTAACTCCCGGCACCGTCGTGAGCCAGGTAATGCTCAATGAAAAGGAAAACAATTATCTCTCCTCTATCTACCTTGATGAAACAGGAGCCGGTATAGCGTACTGTGATATTTCAACAGGAGAGATAAGCACAACAGAGCTGAAAGGTAAGAAATATATAGAAAAATTATTGAATGAACTTGAAAAAATAAGGGCAAAAGAAGTGATAGCCAATGAAATCGTTGCACTTAACGGACTCAAGGAACAGATAAAAGAGGTTACCGATGCATATTTCAGCATTCTTGAATCAAGGCATTACAATAAAAAGGCCCTCGAAGAGATAATAATGAGACAATTCCACATCAAATCCCTGAAAGGTATAGGGATTGAAGAATCGCCTTTATCTGTTATGGCTTTAGGTTCGCTTCTATCTTATTTGTTTGAGACACAAAAACAGGGTTTATCACATCTTGCTGTTTTAAAGGTGTACGACACCACAGGTTATATGTCTCTTGATAAAGCAACTATTAAAAATCTTGAGCTGACTGAAACCCTGTTTGAAAAAAAAGTGCATGGCTCATTGCTGGGAGTTTTAGATAGAACTCAGACGGCAATGGGATCAAGGAAAATAAAACAATGGCTGCGTGAACCGCTGAATCGGCTTGAGGAGATCCGGGCGAGGCTCGATGCAGTCGAACTGCTGACCTCAGAGATATTGTTACGAAATAATATCAAGGAACATCTTAAGAAGATTTATGATCTGGAACGCCTTGCCGGAAGAGTCGCATGCGGCAACGCCAACGGAAAGGATTTAATAGCTCTGAGAAATTCCATTTTCGTGCTGCCGGAGCTAAAGAGCGAACTTGCAGACTGCGGAGATTCTCTTCTTCATTCACTGGAAAAGAACATAGACCCGCTTTTTGATATATATGAACTTATTGAAACATCAATCGTAGATGACCCCCCTTATACAATCAAAGAAGGCAGTTTGATTCGCAGCGGCTATTCTGCGGACCTGGATATAATGAAAGATTCAATACTGGATGGTCAGAACTGGATAGCCGGGTTGGAAAATATTGAAAAAGAGAGAACAGGGATTAAATCTCTAAAAGTCGGCTTCAATAAGGTGTTCGGATACTATATAGAAGTAACTAAATCAAACTTGGACCTTGTACCTGAAAACTATATTAGAAAACAGACACTTGTGAACTGTGAACGTTATATTACTCCCGAGCTGAAAAAAGTAGAATCTGTCGTCCTCAATGCTGAAACAAAAATTAACCAGATGGAATATGAGCTTTTTTTGGGGGTAAGAAACTTAATCAAGGATTTTATTATAAAAATACAACAAACTTCCGCTGCAGTTTCCGTGTTGGATGTCCTCGTTTCATTTGCCGATGTAGGAACCAGACTTGGATATGTTAAACCGATTGTCAACAATGATGATGCAATAGTGATAGAAAAGGGGAGACATCCGGTAATTGAGGGAACGGTTAAAAACGGTATTTTTGTTGCAAATGATACATACATTGATAGAGATAGCAACAGCCTGCTTCTTATAACCGGACCAAACATGTCGGGAAAATCTACATATATGAGGCAAACAGCATTGATCGTACTTATGGCCCAAACCGGCTGCTTTATTCCTGCAGATGCTGCCGTAATAGGGATCGTGGACAGGATTTATACAAGAATAGGAGCTTCCGACAACATAGCTCAGGGACAAAGTACATTCTTTGTGGAGATGAGCGAGCTTGCCTACATACTCAATACCGCTTCCGACAAGAGTCTTATCATTCTGGATGAGATCGGAAGGGGGACCAGTACTTATGACGGCCTGTCTATCGCCTGGGCCGTAGTTGAATATCTCTGCAACAGCAAAGGTCGGATAAGGACTATGTTTGCAACTCATTATCATGAGCTGACCTCTCTGGAAGGTCACATGAAAGGTTTAAAGAATCTCAATGTAGATGCCCGTGAAAAGGATGGAAATATAGTATTCTTGCACAAGATTATCGAAGGAAGTGCCAGCAGAAGTTATGGAATTCATGTTGCCAGACTGGCCGGTGTCCCTAATCAGATTCTGCTCACTGCCGAGGATAAACTTAAGGAGCTGGAAGAAAACGGAGCATCCATCGACCTGAACAAGTACAAGGACGGTGCATCGGAAGAAAGCAGGGATTTGAAAGCAAATTCAAAACAGATATCCTTTTTCAGTTTTGCGCCAAATCCGGTGGTAGAGAGACTTAAGGCATTGGATCTCATGAATATCACACCTTCTAAGGCTTTTGAAATCCTGGAAGAATTAAAAAAGGCAGCAGCCGGGGTATAAATTAGAAGAGGTTATTATGGATATATTTGCAGTCAGAAAAATTATAGAACTGCCAAGAAACGTAGCAGATAAAATAGCAGCCGGCGAAGTAGTGGACAGGCCGTTATCTATCGTTAAGGAATTGGTAGAAAATGCAATTGATGCGGGATCCACATCAATTGTTGCAGAAATCAGAAATGGCGGGAAGACCTATATTCGCATAACCGATAACGGGAGCGGTATCAGGAAAGAAGATGTGGAATTAGCTTTTAAGAGACATGCTACCAGTAAAATAAGAAGTGCTGAGGAACTCGACCATATACAAAGCCTTGGTTTTCGCGGCGAAGCCCTGACCAGCATTGCTGCAGTATCGCGAGTAGAGCTTATTACTAAGACCGCTGAAGAGAAGATCGGAGTCCTTATAAAAGTAGAAGGCGGTGAAGTTCTTGAAAAGGAAGAAACGGGCTGCCCGGAAGGAACAACGATAATTGTTGAAGATTTGTTCTATAATACTCCCGCAAGATTGAAATTTATGAAGTCTGATGCTGCGGAAAGCACATTGATCATTGATTTTATATCAAAGATGACACTTGCTTATCCCCACATAAAAATGAGGTTGGTGAACAACGGAAACATTCTGTTTTCAACATCCGGAAAAGGGGATATCTACTCTAATATACTGACGATCTACAGCAGAGACACAGGAGATAAGCTGATCCATATAAAAGAAAAATCAGAAAAGATGATTATGGAAGCTTTTATTTCTCCTCCGAATATCACAAAGACAAATAGAAAGAGTCAGATATTTTTTGTCAACGGCCGGCATATCAGCAGCAAGGTGATGGAAAATGCAGTGACAGATGCCTACGTTGAAAAGGTCTTTGAAGGACGATACCCTATTGCGTTCATATTTCTATTGATTGCACCGGAAAAACTTGATGTAAATATTCATCCGAACAAGAAAGAAGTACGGTTTGATGAGGAAATACCGGTGAAAGATTTTATTTCCACTGCAATCAGAAAAGGCCTGAATACCGGGGAAGCAATTCCGGAAATGAGATTCGACTCAGGTGAAACAGCCAACAGGAAAGAAAAACAGCAGACAGGCGAAGAACAGGTAGACATAATAAAGTTATTGTACGACAAGAGAAGACAAGAAGAAAATGAGCCGGTGAAAGCCGGAAGCAGCAGTTTTAATGAAGGAACACTGCCCTTATTTGAGGAACGACTCAATGAAATAGGAGAAGTTTACAAACTTGATAATCAAAAGTATCATAAACCGGAATTAGCAGAAGAGGATACAGGAAGAAACGAGGCAATCAAAGGTTTTGACATGACGAACCTGACAGTAACCGGATCTATTTTCGGAACATATATCACTGCCGTGGATGAAAAATATCTTTATCTTATAGATCAGCATGCAGCACATGAGAGAATCTTTTATGAACAGCTGCTATTGCAGTATCAAAAGGAAGAAAAACCGCAGCAGATAATTTTAACTCCTATTATCAGCAATGTGACTTATACTATTAAGAATGCCGCTTCCGCAATGTTGGTTTTTATCCGTAATTTTGGATTTGAAATTGAAGAATTCGGCCCGAAAGCCTTTATTATCAAAGCAATTCCTGCCTTTATGAGTTTGAATGAAGCAACAGACTTTATCGAATATCTACTGGATAATATATCTGAAGAAGGAGTACTTGAGAATCGGAAAAAGATTGCCGCAATAATTACAAGCGCATGCAAGAGTTCAGTTAAGGCTCACGACATATTGGAAAAGCAGGAGATAAAAAGGCTGATAAGTGATCTTTCACTGACAAAAAACCCATATTCCTGCCCTCATGGACGCCCCACATTTATACGATTAAGCCAGTATGAGATAGAAAAGATGTTTAAACGTGTCTAATGAAATAAGGACTATGTAAAGGAAAATCAGTATGAATGAAAAAAACAGGACAATTATCATCATAGCCGGTCCTACTGCTGTAGGGAAAACCAAATATGCCATGGAAACAGCCAAGAGTTTCAATGGCGAGATAATATCTGCAGATTCGATGCAAATCTATAAATATATGGATATCGGAAGTGCTAAGCCAACGAACGAAGAACTTTCACAGGTGACACATTATCTTGTTGATCAGATCGATCCGGAAGAGGAATTCTCTGTGGCTGAGTACCAGGTGCTGGCTAAGAATTGCATAAAAAAGGTATTTGAAACAGGTAAAACCCCAATTATAACAGGCGGTACAGGACTTTATATAAATTCTTTAATCTATGAAATGGATTTTTCTTTTATGCCAAAACAAAATGACCTTCGGCTGCGGCTTGAAAAAGAATCAGAAATTTATGGAGTGGAGCATGTTCATAATCGGCTGCGTTCCCTGGATAGAGAGGCGGCAGAGAGAATCCATCCGAATAATTTGAAAAAAGTAATACGTGCAATAGAGGTTTTGGAAACTACAGGCAAAGGTATTCGAAGCTTTGAAGAATCATTTGTACCAACGAAGGATTATTCCTGCATTTTGATCGGCTTGACCAGAGAAAGAGAAGAATTGTATCATAGAATTGACAGCCGGGTTAATCAGATTATCGACGCCGGATTGGTAGAAGAGGTTATTGCATTAAGGGCAAAGGGATTATCTGAAAAGAATATGTCTATGAAAGGGATAGGGTATAAAGAAGTCCTTGCATATCTGAACGGAGAATATAATCTGGAAGAAGCAATCAGGCTGATAAAACGCAATACACGTCATTATGCAAAACGTCAGCTAACATGGCTCAGGAGGTATCCGAACATTATCTGGGTTAACTTGTCAGAATTCAAAACTGAAACGGAGGCACTTTCTGTAGTTTTCGAAAAAATCAGATCGGGCTATAAAAATCAACAAGTCTATGATTTGTGATATAAAAGGAGTAAGTAATGGTAGTCAAAAAGGAATTAAAAATCCATAATAAGAGCGATAAACCTGACAATATTATCATGAAAGAAAATGAAATTGTTGAAAAGTGCCAGGAAATTCAGGATGAACTCCCACGATTTATGAGCGGTTTTTTTGTATACTTAAAAGGAAATGTTCTTCCAATGACACGTCTTGCATATTTACACGATATCCGTTTTTTCTGCAATTATTTAATCCATGAAACTGACCTTACAGCATCAAAAAATATCAGAAATATTAAATTGGATGATTTCGAAAAAATTAAGGCTGTAGATGTCAATATATTTATTGATTATTGCAGAAGATATAAAGTAGAGAAAGAAAATGCAATTTACATATATGCGAATGAGAAAAAATCATTATCGAGGAAAAAGTCTTCCGTTTCAGTATTGTTCAAACATCTTTACAGAGACGAACTTATAAGTAAAAATATAACTGATGGTTTTGACCCTATCAAATTGCCAAAACCCGGAGAGCGTGAGATCAAAGCAATGCAGGATGATGAAGTGATGCGTATGCTTGATGCCGTATCTACAGGGACAAATTTAACAAAAAAAGAAAAGGAATTCTGGGAAAAAACAAAGAAAAGAGACAAGGCGATTCTCATTCTGTTTCTGACATACGGTCTTAGATTATCCGAACTACAGCAGCTTAATGTATCTTCTTTTAATTTCAGCAGAGGAGAATTTAAAATTTACAGAAAACGCGGAAAGGAATCGATTATGCCTTTAAACAAATCTGCGGAAAAGGACGTGTCTGATTATATCAATGAAGAGCGAGCTTCCGATGATAAACTTGCACAAGAGCACAAGGATGCCCTATTCCTTTCTTTGCAGGGGAAGCGAATGACCGAACGCCAGATTAGGGAGCTGGTAAAAAAATATACATCTATCGGTCTCGCAACATCCAGGGAAGGGGGCTACAGCCCTCATAAACTGAGAGCTACCGCTGCGACATCACTCATAGGAAGAGGAAATTCTATTTTTGATGTTCAGGCCTTGCTGGATCACGAAAATATAACGACGACTCAGCTATATGCAGCTCATAGAAAGAACGTAAAACAGGAATTGATAAAAAACTTTGAATGGGAAGATGAATTTATTAAATAGAATTTGCTGAGCGTAATGCTGTTATCTATATATGTTTACAATATAAAAATTATGTTAATTATGGAGTTTAAAAAATGCAGAAAAACACATTTGAATTATTGAATAAGAAATTTGGAATTTCAGAAAAGGTGCTGCAAATCTGTGCAGCGGCAGAAAAAGAAATCATAGGGATCTATAATGAGCTTGATGATATCATGGCATATAACCAGTACAAGGTTCTTGATGCTTTTCAAAAGAACAGAATCTCTGATATGCATTTCGGCTGGAATACCGGTTATGGATATAATGATGTCGGACGTGATGCACTGGAAAGAGTCTATGCAGATATATTTAAAACAGATGCGGCACTGGTTCGACCTATCATTGTGAATGGTACGCATGCGTTAACACTTACTTTAGCGGGTATACTAAGGCCGGGAGATGAATTGATTTATTGTACGGGAAGACCTTATGACACGCTGGAAGAGGTAATTGGAATACGCGGAGAAGGAAAAGGCTCACTGAAGGAGTTCGGTATACAGTATAAGCAGGTAGAACTAAAAAATGACGGAACTATTGATTTAGAAAGTCTCAGGGATGCTATTTCTCCAAGAACCCGAATGGTGACCGTACAGAGAGCAACAGGATATGCTTGGCGTAAAGCAATAACAATACAGGAAATCGAAGAATGGGCTTCTTTTGTAAAAACGATACGTCCGGATATTATTTGCATGGTTGATAATTGCTATGGTGAATTCCTGGATACAAAAGAACCTACAGAAGTCGGAACAGATGTCGTTGCAGGTTCCCTGATTAAAAATCCGGGAGGCGGATTGGCATTGACAGGCGGCTATATAGCAGGGCGTGCAGATCTGATTGAGAAAATCTCTTATAGAATGACTTCCCCCGGCATAGGAGGGGAATGCGGCTTAACGTTCGGACAGACAAGAACAATGCTGCAGGGTTTGTTTATTGCACCCAAAACGGTAAACGGGGCAGTCAAAGGTGCGGTTTTATGTGCAAAAGTATTTCAAAACCTTGGATTTGAAGTGTGTCCAAAACCGGAAGAAAACAGAAGCGATATCATAGAATCCGTTAAATTTGAAAACCCGGAATCCGTGATTGCATTTTGCGAAGGAATACAGGCGGCAGCTCCGGTAGATTCACATGTAAAACCGGTTCCGTGGGAAATGCCGGGCTATGAAGACCCAGTCATAATGGCAGCAGGCGCATTTATTCAAGGCTCTTCCATAGAGCTGAGTGCTGACGCACCGATACGGCCTCCTTATATCGTATATTTTCAAGGTGGGCTGACATATGAACATTCAAAATTCGGAGTCATCAAAGCACTCCAGGCACTTTATGATAAACAACTGGTAGAGATCAAAGACTATGGAATTTATGAATGAAAAAAGAAAAAAAATAATTCAAGTCTCTCTTTCATTGGCAAAACTGATTATATTATTCAGTATTGTCATTGGAATGCCTCTTTATGTTTATTTTAATGAACCGGAACTGATAGACCGGTTCAACAGCCTCGAAGATATCAATCTGTTGCTGGACGAGTATAAAACAGCAAGCATTTTTGTTTATATATGGCTCCAGGTCATTCAGATTGTCATATCGATTCTGCCCGGACAAGTATTGCAGTTTGCTTCAGGATATATATACGGATTCTGGATCGGATTTTTATTGTCTATGACCGGTGTTGCACTTGGAACCGTGATAACATTTTATTTAGCCAGATTGCTGGGCAGAAACGCTCTCCATGTGATATTCGGAGAAGAAAGGTTTTCTAAATTTGTCCATACCCTTAACAGCAAACGGTCGTATATTGTTTTATTTATCATATTTCTGCTTCCGGGTATTCCTAAGGATATATTAACTTATGCTGCCGGGGTTTCGGAAATAAAAATTCGGCCATTTATGATTCTTTCATTGGTAGGCAGAACTCCGGCAATGATTGGCAGTATAATGATGGGCCGTATGTTTTTTAATGGGAGCTACGCCGGACTTGCAATTCTTGGAGCGGCTGCGGTGATCCTGTTTATTACCGGCATTTTATTTCGTGATAAATTAGTTGGGTGGACAGATAGGGTATACGATAAAGTATTTAATAAAAAATGAATTGCCCCGTCTCATAGTCTCATATCGAATAAGCTGTTTTGAATAGTATCTAAAACGACAGCGTCTAATCTGATAAACTCCTCACATAAGAAAAGAACAAATGTTTTAAAAAGCCCTTTACAACGAACAAACATTCTGATAATATATAAATACGAACGGATGTTTGAAAGAGGGAATATAAGGAGGATGCTGTTATGAATAAGAAATATAGAATCAAATCAAAGATCCGATTTACTTTGTTTATGACAATCGCTATGCTTGTAATATTTAGTTCCGTCGGTACAATTATCGGAGTCAATAATGCAGAGAGCATGACGAAAACAGCATATTCAGAAATCATAGTTCAAACCGGTGATACATTATGGGATCTGGCTCTTGAATTCGGACCGGATTATAAGGATACAAGAGAGATTGTATATGAGATATGCATGATAAACAATATAACAGCTGAAAGCATTTATCCCGGGCAGGTGATTTTGATACCCGTATATATTTAGCCGAAAGAGCAATATGACACAAACAAACAATTTACAAAGTAATTTAAAGGTATAAATTCATGACCACGAAGAAAAAGCCGCTTAAATCGCAAATTAGAGCCCCAAGGCTTCAAACCATTGCAAATACTAAGCTGAGCATGGGGTAACTGTATTAACCATATGTATCTATTCCCAAAATTATGATTTTAGGAATAGATTATCATTTTCAAACAAGCTCCCTTCCGGACTTACTCCTGCTGCTTATTCATATTTCTGAGTTTATCCAGATATCCTTGTAAAATCAAAATTGCCGCTTGTTTATCAATAACTTCTTTTCTTTTTTTACGGCTTACATCTGCTTCAATCAATACTTTTTCTGCCATCAGGGTCGTAAATCGTTCGTCTTGAAAGATCAAAGGAATTTCATGCATCCCGGAACTTCTCATTTTATTTTCCAGCATAGTCTTAAATTCATACACTTTGTCTGTCTGTATGCTGTTCGTTCCATTCAAATTTTTTGGTAGTCCAATCACTACTGTATCACAACCGTGTTCGCGTATCAAATCCATGATCTTACCGGTGTCTTTTCGGATACCGACTCGACTTATGGTCATAAGTCCCTGAGCAGTAATAAGCAATTCATCGCTCAGTGCTACGCCGATCGTCTTATCTCCTACATCTAATGCTATTATTTTCATAGTAATATGCTCTTCCCTTCTTTGTAATAATAATCATAGGCTGCTTAAAATTCCGTAAATATAAAGCGGTTATTCAGGCCTTATGATATTAAATATAATAAAGCGGGCTGTTGAGCCCGCTTTTCATATGTTTATTTTTTTAAAAATGCCCTAAGTAACTCTTCAACCAAGTCATCTCTTTCAATATGCCGAATAATGTTTCTGGCATTATTATGTCCCGTAATATAAGAAGGATCACCAGAGAGAATATACCCTACCATCTGGTCAATTGCATTATAACCTTTTTCTTCTAAAGCATTGTAAACAGTTCTTAGGATTTCTTCAGTTGTTTGCTGCCCTCCCTTATCCGGGCTGTTAAACAAGATAGTATTCCTGTCCATTCTGCTCACCTTCTTTCTATTACGTTATTATATCAAAAGCATAGTATCTTAAACAAGGGTGTTTAATAATATTTAATAATGTTGTAACAATATTATTAAATGTGTTTAAATCAATGAACAAGCCATATCCAAAGCATCATTGATTTTAGAAGGATCCTTTGCCCCCGCCTGTGCCATGTCAGCCTTGCCGCCGCCGCCTCCTCCTGCTACTGCTGCAATTTTTTTAATCATATTGCCGGCATGATAACCTTTATCCAAAAGGCAGTCAGATACTGAAACCATAAACGTTGCTTTACCGTTGGTTTCCGTTGCAAAAACGATAATTACGTCATCATCACTTTGCGCTTTGATTTCATCTGACAGACTTCTCAGGTCATTAATATCTAAATCCTTGAAGGATTGTGTAATTAACCGGACGCCGTTAATTACCTTTGCATTGGCTATCATATCCGAAAGACCTGAATTCATAGTTTGCTTCTTAAGATCTTCCAGTTCTTTTTTTGCGGCTTTGTATTCATCATTAAGAGCAGTGATTCTGTTTAATAATCCCGCCGCATTAATTTTCAGTGCATCGGCAGCATTATGAATCAAATCCTCTTCTGCCCGAAGTTTATTATATAAACCCATACCGGATACTGCTTCAATCCTTCTGACTCCGGCAGCTACACCATTTTCGCTTATGATCCGGAAAGCACCTATTTGTCCTGAATTTATTATATGTGTTCCGCCACAAAGCTCTTTGCTATAATCCCCAACGGATACAACGCGAACAGCATCACCGTATTTTTCATCGAATAAAGCTGTTGCTCCTGATTTCTTCGCTTCTTCAATAGACATGATTTGTGTATTTACCGGTAGAAAATAATTGATTTTCTCATTAACGATATCTTCAATTTCCTGCAGATTTTCTTTCGGAATCGCCTCAAAATGTGTAAAGTCAAAACGTAAACCATCAGAATTGACGCTGGAACCCGCCTGCTCCACATGATTGCCAAGAACATCTTTTAGGGCCTTGTGCAGAATATGGGTTGCGGTATGATTACGAGCAGTATTATTTCTCTTTTGCACATCTACTTGAGCGGTTACTTCATGGCCTATTTCGATTTCGCCTTGTATTACAGTTATTTTATGAGAATAAATTTCTTTCAATTTAGTTACGGATAATACATTTATAAGCAGATCATTTCCGATGATATTACCGGTATCACTGACCTGTCCGCCGCTTTCTGCATAGAAAGGAGTTTTATTCAATATGAGTATCCCTGTATCTCCTGCTGTTAATTTGTTTACAGGCTTATTACCAAGTAAAAGCGCTTTTACCGTGCTTTTGCATGATAAAGTCTCATAACCTTTAAATTCTGTTGGTTCTACATCTATAAACATTGAGGCGTTATCTGACCAGCCTTCATCCTCTTCTGTTTTCCTGGCGGCTCTGGCTTGTTCTTTTTGGTGCATCATGTTATTGTTAAAGCCTTCAGTATCTGCCATGCATCCGTTTTCCTCCAATATTTCCTGTGTCAGCTCTAATGGAAACCCATAAGTATCATAAAGCTTAAATACCTTATCTCCTGATAAAATATTTTCGCAAGAACTATTTAATTCTCTGATATAATCGTGGATGATCGCTGTCCCTTGATCGATGGTAGAACTGAACTTTTCCTCCTCTATTGTGAGGATTTTATGGATGTAGTCTTTACGCTCTTCAAGTTCAGGGTAAGCACTTCCGGAAACTTCAATAACCTTTTGTGATAAATATGGCAAAAATGAGCCCTGGATCCCCAACAGTCTTCCATGCCTTGCAGCCCTTCGCAGAAGACGTCTTAAAACATAACCTCTGCCTTCATTGCTTGGGAGGATGCCGTCTGCAATCATAAAGGTCACGGAGCGAACATGGTCAGTAATTATACGAATAGATATATCTGTCTTAACCTTGCCTTGTTCATATTGTATCCCTGACAATTTAACAACCTCATTAAGAATATATTGAATTGTGTCTACATTAAAGATAGAATCAACATTCTGCATGATACAAGCAAGTCTTTCCAAGCCCATACCCGTATCAATATTCGGATGAGCAAGGAGTGTATAATTTCCGGCATCATCTTTATTAAATTGTGTAAACACATGATTCCAGAATTCTACATATCGGTCACAATCGCAGCCCGGCTTGCAGTTTGGATTATCACAACCGTATTCTTCCCCTCTGTCAAAATATATTTCAGAACAAGGGCCGCATGGACCTGTTCCAATTTCCCAGAAATTATCTTCCTTTCCCAATGGAACGATTCTTTTCTCCGGCAATCCTATTACATTTTTCCAGATGTCGTATGCTTCCTGATCTTCTTCATATATGCTTGCCCACAATTTGTCCTCAGGCATTTTCAATACTTTAGTAATAAATTCCCAACCCCAGGTAAGAGACTCCACCTTAAAGTAATCTCCAAAGGAAAAACTGCCGAGCATTTCAAAAAATGTTCCGTGTCTTGACGTATATCCTACGTTTTCTATGTCACCGGTTCGTATGCATTTTTGACAGGTTGTCATTCTTTTGCTTGGAGGTGTCTCAAGTCCTGCAAAATATGGTTTTAAGGGTGCCATGCCTGAATTGATGATAAGAAGACTCTTGTCTTTTTCTGGGACCAGAGAAAAGCTTTTTCTCGCATAATGATCTTTTCCCCGGTAAAATTCTATAAACATGTTCCTTAATTCATTTAATCCTATATTATCCATCAATTAAACCCTCCTGCAGCAGTAGCTTCCATCTATTTAAAAGCTTTGAAATTGCTTGATATATTATACACTACGGTTTAACCGCAGTACTCTTAATTTTAGTCGATATTATATCACAAACACCCTTCCTTTTCCATTAATTTTATTGAAGTAAGAATCATAAATTATTTAAAGCATGAAACATAAAACTTATAATAAAGTCTTTCGTGTGATACTTCAAGTATAATAAAATCTGTGTTATTATAACTAATGCAAGGAATCTTCCTCTGCTTACAGGCACTTAAACCTCAGAGATTATGGAGAAGCGTATGAAAAAGAATCTGTTGGGAAATACGGGAATAAAGGTTACAGAGGTTGGGTTCGGGGTTTTAACAGTTGGAAAAACCCAACTAAACTTGTCAGTTGAAGAAGGTGCATCTGTCCTGAGGTATGCATTGGAACGCGGAATCAATTTTCTGGATACAGCTGAGTATTACGAAACCTATCCATATATAAAAAAGGCTTTAAAGGGCACAAATTTTGAACCTGTTATTGTCTCTAAAAGCTTAGGCTTATCATTTAGCTCGATGTCAAAGGCTATTGAGAATGCAAGAATTGCATTAAATCGCGATTATATTGATATATTTCTGCTTCATGAAGTAAGAAATGATCCGGATTGGGATTATCGGTCAGGAGCCTGGGAATGCCTTCAAGAGGCTAAATCTAAAGGCCTCGTGAAGGCTATCGGTGTTTCTACTCACCATGTGGATATTGTGGCAAAAACATCTGAAATCAAAGAAATAGATGTTTTGTTTCCTCTGATCAATTTTCGCGGGCTCGGCATCCGAAAAGGCATTGTTTTTGGAACAAGAGAAGAGATGGAAGCTGAAATAAAGAAAGCTGCTGCTGCAGGAAAAGGTATTTTCGTAATGAAGGTATTCGGCGGAGGCAACCTCACGGGGCATTATTTGGAAGCGATTCAATATGTAAGAGAGTTAGAGGGAATTACTTCTATGATGATTGGTTTTGGTCATCATCATGAAATTGACAGAATACTGGAAGTAATGGATGGTACAATCGATCCGGAATACAAACCGGATCTGACATTGAAAAGAATCCGTATTGATCAGGGAGATTGTGAAGGCTGCGGAGCCTGCATCAAGAGATGCCCTAATCATGCGATATTTAGAAATAAGTTTGGTATAGCAGAAGTCGATCATGAACTCTGTCTTACTTGTGGATATTGTGCACCCATATGTCCGGTCAGGGCAATTATTATGTTTTAAAAATGTGGCTGTCGCCGCTACTTCTTTTTTTCGTCCGATTTTTATCTGATAGATCCGATAAAATCCATTATCTATTCAAATAAAAGACTGCGCATTTATGCATGCGCAGTCTTTATTACTCTTCTTCATGATGCTCGTCAATTTCCAAATCCGGATTAAAACCTTTCAATCCATCTAATATTAATCCGTTTTTTTGGGCGTATTCATAAATTGCAGATTTAACAGCCTGTTCCGCAAGCACTGAGCAGTGAATTTTCGGTCCGGGGAGTCCACCCAACTCATCTATAAAGTTTTTATTTGTCAAGTTTAGAGCTTCTTCCAATGTCTTGCCTTTAATCATGTCAGTTGCAACACTTGAAGAAGCAATAGCTGATCCGCAGCCAAATGTCCTGAATTTTGCATCGACTATAATATTGTTTTCTATCTTTAGCTGAATCTCCATCATATCTCCACATACAGGGCTTCCGTAAGTCCCGACAGCATCCGGATTTTCCATAGCACCTGCATTGTGAGGATTCATGAAATGATCCATCACTTTATCATTATACATTCCCATTATTACACCATGTCCTTTCTTTGCTGAAAGCCGAAAAGCCCCTAAGCTTCTCAACGATCTTAACTATTTCTTCTACTGCGTAATCAATATCTTCTTTAGTTGTGAAATCACCTACTGTAAATCTTATAGAACTATATATCTTTTCTAAAGGAATACCTAAAGAACTGAGTACATGAGATGGCGTAAAGCTTGCAGATGAACATGCAGAACCGGTCGATGCGGAAATACCTCTTGAATCCATATACAACAGCAATGCTTCACCTTCTGCATAATTAAACGTGAGATTAATATTGCCGGGAAGCCGGTGCTCCATATCGCCGTTGATATCAACATCTTCTAATTTTGAAGTGATCTCTTTAACAAAATAATTTCTTAGTTCGGAGACTTGTTTTATATGCTTTTCCAAATTTGCCCCTGCTAATTCTGCTGCTTTTCCGAACCCAATTATGCCAGTCATGTTTTCCGTGCCCGCTCTTCGCTTGTTCTCCTGCGCTCCTCCGTTCATAAAGCTTGGGATTACAACTCCTTTTTTAATATATAATGCACCGACACCTTTAGGTCCATATATCTTATGAGCGGACATTGACATCATATCAATACCCAGCTCTTTGACATTGATCGGAATATTTCCCAAGGCCTGGACTGCATCTGTATGGAACCATATTCCATGGCTTTTCGCTATTTCTGCAATTTCCTTTATTGGCTGTATGGTTCCTATTTCATTATTTGCAAACATGATGCTTATAAGGATAGTTTTATCTGTGATTGAGTTTTTTAGCTCCTCAAGGCTGATGCACCCTTTGCTGTCAACTTTCAGGTAAGTTACGTCATACCCTTCCTTCTCTAAGTATTGACATGTATGAATTAATGCGTGGTGTTCGATCGCTGAAGTAATAATATGGTTACCTTTTGCTTTTTTTGCTCTTGCTGCTCCGATTACTGCCCAATTGTCAGCTTCCGTACCGCTTGATGTAAAATATATCTCACGCTCTTCTGCGCCGATTAATTTTGCAATCTTTTCCCTTGCCTTATTCAGGTCAGATTTTGCACTGAGCCCTATTCCGTATAAGCTGGATGGATTGCCGAATTTTTCGGTGAAATATGGGAGCATTTCTTCTAATACTTCTTTTTTAACAGGAGTAGTAGCTGAATAGTCTAAATATACTTGGCGCATGTTACTGCTCTCCTTTCAGCTTAACATTCTGTCCGGTGCTTTAGCACCGCCGACAGAATTTATGCTAAGATTTCCAAAATCTACGATTTTGTGAAATCTATCGTATTTTGTTATTCAAATCTGTTTGTACTATTTTACTCCTTTATTATACCAACTATTTTTAAAATATAAACAGCTATTTTAGCAATCCAGGCAAATATATCCCAGTATTTCTGTGGGGAATGTGTGTATAACAAATTTATTTCATATAATGGGGTTAAATTCAGACAGCCTATATCCGTTTCTCGTTGATTTCAAGACGACCGAGTATTTATTATCGCTTACGTAATCGATACTTAAATCACTCATATGCCAACGAATATGAGTATTAAGTGAGACATACTCGAACAGTTTCTTCTCTTGTTCTGTTTCAATGAATTCCATATATTTAACAATATCAATCTGGCTCGCCTCTGCATTTCTTAAATAGTTGATGTCCTCCGATAATAAGGGATATGTTTCTATTTTTCCCAAACTCCTTTCCGCTTCATCTATCTCAATTCTGCCATAATATGCGTCTTGAAGCACCTCAGTACGCTCTTGTATCAATGTCTCGGCTATTTTGACACACGATTGCTCACTGAATCCGGAAAAAATTCCTGCAATGATCACAATAATCGCAGGAAGGCTTAGAAGTTTATAGTATTTTTTCAAGTTTGTCCACCTCGCTTTTAGTAATACTAAAACTATAAAATAAAAACAGCGTGAAAAATGTTTAATCACGCTGTTTTTAGCTATATATTCTATTGTTTTTCTTTGCCTTTTTCGACACAATTGTTCGGGTTATCATCTGAAAAGCGTATTGTTTCCAAATGTCTTTTAAAATGTTCGCGAAAGCTTTTCAGATATTCCGCTCTCAGCTCTTCCTGCTCTTTCTTTTCATCGGGTGTAAGTGTTTCCTGTTTCGATTTTTTGGCAAGTACATTGATTCGATCCATTTTTTCCTTTAGCAGCATAATTTTTTCCTATTCTATCCTACTTTTCGTTCAAGTCTCAGTTTATCAGCTATAATTGCTATAAATTCACTGTTTGTCGGTTTGCCCTTATCGTTATGCACAGTATATCCGAACAAATTGTTTAGAGTTTCAATTTTACCACGGTTCCAAGCCACTTCTATAGCGTGCCTTATTGCTCTCTCCACTCTGCTTGGAGTAGTGTTATTCTTTTTGGCTATTGCCGGGTACAGTTCTTTTGTTACTGCACTTAAAAGATCCATATCTTCAACTACCATCGTGATGGCATGTCTTAAATACTGATACCCTTTAATATGTGCAGGAACGCCCACCTCATGAATAATATTTGTAATATCTATTTCGAGGTCATGTTTCTTTGACTCATCCTTATTAATAATCGATTTTGATATGTTTCCTT
The DNA here is from genome assembly GCA_028692105.1 of Eubacteriales bacterium. Classification (GTDB taxonomy): domain Bacteria; phylum Bacillota; class Clostridia; order Peptostreptococcales; family Anaerovoracaceae; genus Anoxybacterium. Next base: position 52,146 of record JAQUYC010000010.1, read on the forward strand.
TATTAGGCAGTATAATTGTATCATCATGCCCGGAAAGTTGAAATATTCTTTTTGCAAGAATATTTAGATCAAATGGTTTAACGACATAATACTCGGCACCAAGACGAATGGCTTTTTGAGTTATAGATTCCTGCCCAACAGCTGATAACATGATTATCTTTGGCATTTTTTCCAGATTCATTCCGTTTAATTTCTCTAATACTGCAAGACCGTCAAGATATGGCATAATCATATCAAGTATCAGCACATCAGGCTTTTCTTTGAAGGCTGCTTCTACTGTCTGCATCCCATCATGTACTGTAAACACAATCTCAATATCTTGTTGAGTATCAAAGAAATCTGTGAGAATTTCGCAGAAGTCCTTATTGTCGTCAGCTATTCCAACTCTAACTTTGTTTGTCATTGACAAATCCCCCTTAACTTTACGCAAATTTTTCTATTTTCCTTTCTTGTCGTACATAATTCCCTATGTTCTTATAGTAAAGAAATCCCATTTCATTTTCAATAGTTAGAAATTAGAAAGTTACGCTAATTACCAGTGGTATCCGACGTTATTCGACATCCGAATAATTTATCATCCATTCTATAAATATGCCATAGCCTTTTGTGGGGTCATTAACAAAAACATGTGTTACGGCACCGATAATTTTATTGTTCTGTATGATTGGACTCCCGCTCATACCTTGTATTATTCCGCCGCTTTTTTTCAATAATCTCTCATCTGTTACCTTGATCACCATACTTTTTATGCTTGCTTTAGATTGACGGTTGATCTTTTCAATCTCTATATCGTACTTTTCAATCTTATCACCATCTAAAGTAGTCAAAATATATGCAGGCCCCTTTTCCACTTCATTCTGATATCCTATTTTAAGGGGTTCACTATAGATTGGATTTATAACAGTATCATAAGTTTCACCAAATATCCCATATTCGGTATTAATAGTCAATTTACCTAAAGGTTTATCAGATTCATAAAAAATTCCTTTGATTTCTCCGGGAGTGCCAGCTTTGCCTTGCTTTACAGATTCTACTTTTGAATTGAGAAGCTCACCTTGCGCTACGGAAAGGATGGTGCTGGTTTCAGGATCTGTTATGGCATGACCCAAAGCCCCAAATGTATTCTTGGCAGGGTCAATAAATGTCAGGGTTCCGATTCCTGCAGTTCTATCTTTTACCCATACACCGATTTTAAACAGGTTGTCATCAACAGATTTGACCGGAGTCACCTTAACGTCAATAATATCATCTTTTCTTTTCACTTTCAATCTAACATCGCTTTTTATTTCATTGATTATTTCTCTTACTTCCTTAGCATTATTGACTTTAGTTCCGTTAATATCAAGAATATTATCACCTATCTGCAGGCCCGCAGAAAGACCCGGATTAACAAATTCTCCTTCCGGAGTTTCGATTTCTTCAAGCCCGACTACCAAAACCCCCTTAACATTCATTCTTACTCCAACCGAATGACCTCCGGGAATGAGCATTTTTTCAGGAACAACGCTGATAGTAACTTCCTTAAGCGGTAATTTTATAATCTTGGTTTCATTTGCAAATATTTTAATATCAGTTGGGATAAAAGATAATACGCTGCCCACTGAAAGAAGCACCGCAACCATAAAAGTAAGGACCAGAACTGATCCTTTCTTAAGAATTTCTTTGTACATTCTCATCCTCCATCCGGATCACAAATCTTGTTAGCTTTCGAAATCTTGTAATAGTTCGTCAAGTTCTTCCGTGCTTAGCTTTATTACTCCTTTTCGGAAGAGTTCCTGATCCGCCACGCTTAAAATTGAGAATGCAATGTCAGTATCTTTTATGAATGTCTCTTTTCCAAATTCATCGTAATAGAAAACTTTAATTATCCCATCGACCTCTTTTACAAGGTAATAATCAGGATTAGAACTATTTTGATTGTTCTCAGATTCAGAGTCTATGATTCCCTCGGGAATATCAGTCATATTTTTCTTGCCAATTATATTGTCAAGAATATCATAGCCATTCTGACCTTCCGAATTAATTGCACCTTTTGATGAGACGGGATAATCACTGTCAGTATTGATATCTTTTTGGGAGTCATAATCTACCGGGGACTGATTCAACCAGATACCAAATATAAATAATCCGAGGAGGATAATATAAAACAGCTTTCCCTTTAAATAGTTTTTTCTTTGACTAAACATTGCCATCACCTCAAAAAGTAGTGTTGACAAAATTAGATGTTTTTATAACGCATAAGTAGAAAATTATCGACTGTAGATAATTTTCTTACATCTGTGCATTTTCAACAGTCACTTCCTTTCAGCAAAGCTGAATTCATTTCAATATAAGTGACTGTTATACTGTAATTTTATCCTTAAACTTCTCAAAAGTTTTTTCTCCAATGCCACTGACATTTTTAATGTCTTCAATTCGATTGAACTTACCATGTTCGTTGCGATAGCTTATTATTTTTTCTGCAGTTGCCGGTCCTATTCCCGATAGCTGCTGCAGCAATTCGGATGATGCAGTGTTTATATTTATAATTCCCGTTTTGTTTGCATTGCCATTCGCAGCCGTTATGAGTGAAGAATTTATATTTGATTCTGTTTCGATTTCTTGCTTTGTCGGGATGTATACCTTCTGACCATCTATGAGTATTTCCGCTTGATTTAAAAATTTCGTATCTGCATCATGTGATAAGCCTCCGGCCATTTCAATGGCTTCATAAACACGACTTCCATCAGAAAGCTTAACAACTGACGGATTCATGACCGCTCCGGAAACATCAATTATAATTGTTATTGCTTTAGCGGTAGTTTGCATAATCATTGGATCTGTTGTATCTTGAAATGATTCCGTACTAATTTCAGGAATTTGAGAAATAGTCAGATCCTTCTCCGCCGTCTGTTCCTTTAATAAATAAAAAATTAAGGCCATCACAAGCAGCACAACACCTGCGATAACCTTAATCTGTAGTCTTTTATCAAATTTAATAAAATGAAAGGAATTCATACCCTTACCCCCTAATGTAATAATGTTAGCCATGCCGAAAAGACATTATATCTCATGTAAGAATATTACATTAAAAGGATAATATTGTCAATTATTAAAATGTATTGCAGTTCGTTTGATGGAAACCTGAGCTCTGTCATATTGAATTTCCGCAAAATTACAGAATGATGCCAACACTAATTCCGGGCTTAAATTTGAACTGCTTCCTGCTGCTAATTTTGCAGTTATTAAAATTTGATTCTCGTTTGCTTCACCTTCTATATCAAAAATTAAAGGCTTAATGTTTATTTCAATATCTTTGCCGCCTTTTTTCTGACGCTTAAATACCATGATTTCGTTCTGCGATATGTATTTATCGATAAGTCCGGAAATATCTTGATTTAAGACATTTTTAGCCGGTATGATTATTTCATAATCGGCAGTTTCGGTCATAGCAGCCAAAGATTTTCCAGAAGCAGGCAATTCTTCACACGAAAGTATGCCAAGTCCCTCCGGCATGCTCGAATTCAGCTTGTTCACGATTGTTTCTGTCGGATACGTATCTATAGTTTCAAATTCCAAGTATTCACTCGAACTGGTGTACCCCAGCGATAAAGGCTGTGCAAAGCTCATCTTTGGATGCGGGTTAAATCCTTGAGAATATTTAAGTTTTATTCCTACCCGTTTGAAAGAACGCTTGAAAAGTCTCAACAAGTCTAAATGCGAAATATATCGTATATATCCACTCTTATAAAAACAAACAGAATATCGACTCATTTAATTCCCTCCATAGTACATTCTACTCTACTATTGATGCCGCACCCTATACAACTAAGTCTGCAATCCGAGCTTTGCTCTTCCCGTAAAGATTTATTATTTTCCGCTATAAGGAATTCTTTTGTAACACCGGTATCTATTATATCCCAGGGAAGTATTTCATCGTATGACCTTTCTCGGTGTGCATAAAAATCAGGATCGATTCCTGTCTCAAGAAAGGCCTTCATCCAGATGTCATATTTCAAATGTTCTCTCCATCCGTCAAATTTACATCCAAGCTCCACAGCCTTTATCAGTGTATCGCATAAACGGCGGTCACCTCTTGCAAACACAGCTTCCAAATGACTTGGGTCAGTACCGTGGTAATTGAAAGAGACACCTTTAATAGATTTAAGCTTATCTCTTAGATATTGATGCTTTTTGTGAAAAGTATCGGCTGTATCCTGAGGAACCCATTGGAATGGAGTGTGGGCTTTCGGTACAAAATTTGAGACGCTGACAGATAGATTAAACCTGCCTCGTTTTCCCGTAACATTATAGTTGATAGCGGTGATATTCTTAGCAATCTCAACTATGCCATCAAGATCTTCATAAGTTTCAGTCGGCAAACCTATCATAAAATACAACTTGATGCTTGTCCAACCGAGTCTGATGGCTTGCTCCATTCCATTGTAAATATCATCATCAGTTATTGTCTTATTGATAACATCGCGAAGTCTTTGGGAACCTGCTTCAGGAGCGAAAGTCAAACCTGATTTCTTATAACCTTGAATATCCTGCAATACCTTAAAAGAAAAAGAATCAAGCCTTAGGGACGGCAAAGATAATGAGACATTATTTTCTTTGCATATCGCCATTAATTCTTCTACTAAGGGCTCTATCTGAGAATGGTCACTCGTGGAAAGCGAAAGAAGTGACAGCTCCTCGTGCCCGGTTTCTGCAAGCTGATTTAAAGCCATGTTTTTAATAGTTTCCTTGGTACGCTCCCTCACAGGGCGATAAATTATTCCGGCTTGACAAAATCTACAGCCTCTTGTGCAGCCTCTGAAAATCTCAATAACCGCCCTGTCATGAACTGCTTCAATGAGCGGTACAATGGTTTTTTCAGGGAACTCTGCAAGGTCCAGATCATCAAGAATTCTTTTTTCTACTCGGTCAGGTGCTTTATCATAATTCTTTTTAATTTCTATTATTTTCCCATCATCGTTATAGACCGGTGTATAAAACTTAGGAACATATACACCATCTATCTCAGCTAAGGTCCTCAGAAATGTTTCCTTATCAGAGCCTGATTCTTTCCAGCTTTTATGTGCTTCACAAATCTGGGGCAATACCTCTTCTCCGTCACCGACCATAATAAAATCGAGTATCTCAGCTAAGGGTTCGGAATTGAAGGCACAAGGCCCGCCAGCCGCAATAAATGGATATGATGCATCTCGATCTTTGCTTTTATATGGGATTCCGCCAAGATTCAGCATATTGACTATATTGCTGTATGACAATTCATACTGCAGAGTAAAACCTAAAATGTCAAGATCTCTGATAGGGGATTTGGTTTCTAAAGTAAATAACGGCAGTCCCTCAGCTCTTAATAGGCTTTCCATATCTTCCGCCGGTGCAAATATGCGCTCACAGTACACAGAATCCACTTTATTCAAAATATGATATATGATCTGCAGACCAAGGTAAGACATGCCAATTTCATAAGTATCCGGAAATGCAAATCCGAATCTGGTTCTTATATTTGAAAGATCCTTCTTTACAGTATTTAATTCGCCGCCAATGTATCGCCCGGGTTTTTCCACCCGCATTAAAAGCTTGTCCAATTGTATTGATAATGTCATATATATCGCTCCATTCTTTTATAATTCAATAATTTCGTAAAATCAGCGTAAATGCCGCAATAATAGATTCCGTCTAAAAGCTCAGTTTCACTTAACTGACCTTTGTATTTGCCTTTATCGCTAACTATTGTAAATATCCGGTTTTGCATTGGCTTATACTGTTCTATAACCTTCAGCGCCCTCATATCTTCTTTGCAAACTACAATTTGAGGAGTTCCGTTTTTCCCCTCCTCAATATTTCTTGTAATTTTATAGAAGATAAAACCGTTATCTTGCTTTCTTGCAGCATATAGATTGATTGCCAAAG
>JAQUYC010000051.1 GCA_028692105.1 Eubacteriales bacterium
CAATTAATAAGGAAGGTATGTAAATTAATAAAAAAAGTGTATACTAAATATTAGAGAACTGTTGATTGAAAGGAAAAATCAAATGGTATACAGGGATTTTGATGAATTGGTAAATGGAGTAAGTTGTGGAGATGGCAGTAAAACGGCGGTAGTAGCCGGAGCACACGACGAGCATACATTGGAAGCAGTATTAAAAGCCCATGAAAATGGGGTTATCGATTATATCCTCGTAGGGAAAAAGTCCGGTATATCAGAGATAGGTAAAGCTCTTTCTTATGATATAAAAGAGACAAATATAGTTGAAGCAAGTGAGGATGACGAAGCAGCTTTTAAAGCAGTAGAACTTATTCGTAAAGGCAAGGGAAGCTTTCTGATGAAAGGCAAAATGGAAACAGGAACTTTTCTCAAAGAAGTCGTAAATAAAGAAACAGGGATCGGAAAAGGCGGAATTATGTCACACATGTGCATCATGGAGATACCCACGTATCATAAACTAATGGGATTTACAGATGGAGGAATGATAATAGATCCGACTTTGACTGAGAAGATTGGAATAATTGAGAACGCTTTGGAACTCTTCCGTAATTTGAGAATTGATAACCCGAAGATCGCGGCAGTAACTGCAATTGAAACTGTAAACCCAAAGATGCGGGAAACTGTTGATGCTGCAGAACTTAAAAAAATGTGTCTAAAAGGGAAATTCGGCGATTGTTACATAGAAGGTCCAATTTCATGTGATCTGACATTTTCCAAAGAAGCTGCAATGATAAAAAAATTTGAAAGTCCTGTGACAGGAGATGCAGATATTATGCTCGTACCGAATATAACAACCGGAAACATTATGACAAAGGCCCTTATTTATCTTGCCGGTGCCAAAATGGCAGGCTGTATTTTGGGGGCTAAGGTTCCTATCGTTCTGCCGTCAAGAGGGTCAAGCTTTGAAGAGAAATATTATTCGATCATGCTTTGTACAGCTCAGATCATATGATTCTGAGGAGATAAGGATCTCGTATTTCAAAGGATAGATTTTATTGCCCCTTGGTATATACTCAGAATGTTAAAAAGGGCTGTATAATCTTGATACAACCCTTTTAATACAGTCCTTTCACTTGTGGTTCACACCGTTTCAGCCGGCTGATCGCTTTCTTCCACATCGGATGCATCGGAAATATCATCTGCAGCTTTGCTGTGAGATACGACAGAGTAGACCAAACTATCCAGTGAAGTCTTGATTTCAATAGCTTCGTTATCAGCAATTTCAAGATCACTTAACCTGAGGATGTCGCCTTCTTTCTTACCCTCCATGTCTACTTCGATACTTTCGAATAAATCGGAAGGATAAGCCCTGTAGTTAATCTCATACAGTGACTGAAGAATAGTATCGGAAACCTTTTCTTTATTGATGAGTATGATCTGGGCAGTACTCGTAACTTTCTCACCGCTTATAAGCGTTTGAAAGCTAAGGTGTTCAGGCTCATTAGCGACCGGAGTAAAGGTAATCTCCTTCAGCAAAGAATTGTATTTCTTATTGCCAACCTCTAAATCAACCCGGCTTCCTGTGGTATTCGTTTTTAAGAACTTCTTTATGTCCTTTTGCGGAAACTGGAGTATCAAAGAATCCTCCAGATCTTTTCCATACAGAACTCCGGGAACATACCCTTGTTTTCTTAATTGCTTACCTTTTAATTTTTCGTTTCTTCTTTCTGCACTTAATATAGCCATAATTACTCCTTTCCACTTAGCATTATTTATTAAACTTGGCAAGACATTATTATAGACTGCCTAATAATATTAAGTTACAATTCTATAGTGTTGTTCTTAAAGGCCATCATCATCTCACCGGTGAGGCTGATATTCAGCGTATCGGGCGGAATGTCTTCTCTATTGAACCATTCGCCGAAAGATAGTTCGTCTTCTTGAAGTGTTATTGTATCATCTCCGTCAAGTTCGGCAAAAAAACCGGCAAGTATCGTGTCTGTAAATGGCCAGGGCTGGCTCTTATAATACTTAATATTTTTTACTTTAAGCCCTACTTCTTCTTTTACTTCTCTGTGTACGGCCTGTTCAAGGCTTTCCCCTATTTCGGCAAAGCCTGCTATCAAAGCGTGCCGGGTATATGCGCGCCCATTATACTTTGTCAAAAGAAGACGATCCTCATCATGAACAGCAACGATGACGCAGGGGGATATGCTGGGATAACTCTGATATCCGCAGGCTTCGCAATATAGCATGCGTTCCTTGCCGGAACGCTTCATTGAATCACCGCACCTGCTACAAAAACAATGATTGCTGTACCAGCGGTTCAACTGCCATCCTACTACACCCGCAAATGAACGCCAGTATTTCGGTTCGGCCCGGAATCTTTCGGTAGAGGCATATATCCATCCCGGTATCGAGTCAAGACCTTTTTCCTCTACCAGATAGTATTTGATTTCATCTATCGTAAACAAAAACGTAGAATTGTCTATAAGGTTTGGATATTCCTTTTCAAAATCTGCAAATGACGGATACCAGAGCTTAACCTTATCTTCTTTAATAAGTACAGTATTACCATCATATGAAAGGAAAAGATCCTGCGGTTCGGCATGTTTGTTTTTATAGCTGTTATCAAAACTCTTAGGGGCTATATCATGTATCATTATTATCCTCACATTTTTCGTATCATATACCGGATAATTCAATTAATAAATTGTATATTTCTTTTATAATATTATAACATAAGATAAGAAATAAAGGCACCTGCAAGTTGTAAAATGAATTGCCCAACCAAATAAAAAATGACCCATTCCAAGGTCAAAACCAGTTATGCTTATGTTGAAGACAAAAGCGACTGGAGGGAACCAGAATGGATCAAGAAAAGCATAACA
>JAQUYC010000036.1 GCA_028692105.1 Eubacteriales bacterium
AGATCAGCTAAGATCTCTTTGACTAAATTTCTGCACTATGGAGTTATCAAGGTACATGTGCCTCTCTCAAAGGCTTCCGCGTTAGCGAACTTTTTAAGTTTATCACTCTCACGGTTTCTTGTCAACCATATTTTAAACTTTTTTTCGGTTTTTATTCCTATTTCAGTTTTTCATGGTTTGACGTCTTCGTTCCGGATGTTGTCCGGTTCGAGAGGTGCTTTATTATAGTATCAAAGATGCTTGTCTGTGTCAACTGATTTTAAACACTTTCTTCATCTTTTTTTAACATTTTATTAACACCCTTTTAACTTATGAATTCTTGCCGGTCAGCCCCTCCGAATTACGGAGCAACACTGACAGCTTGATTATCTTAACAAATTCAAATTTGCCTGTCAAGCTGTTTTTTATACTTTTTCTTGGAATATAATAGAGATTTTCTGATTTTCCCTTTAGTCAGTCACTAAAAAAAGCGGCTGCAAAGAGCCACTTTTTAGGTTTATCGATGCAATAAATTTACAAATCACCTACGCAAGCAAAGCTTGCTACGCTGTCCCTTTTGCCAGCCAAGCAAGCTTGGAGCAAAAATATGCGCAGCATCATTAACGAGGCGGTTTTCGTGAAAACACTTTAAACATTTTATTTATTATCAGCCATTCTCTTATAATTGTTATAGCGTTCATGTGCGTTTTCTTCAGACATTTCAAACAGTTTATCTGCAACATCAGGGAATTCCTGTGCCAGTGAGGAGTACCTTACCTGACCAAGGATGTAATCCTTAAAGCTTGTGGATGGAGCCTTTGAGTCCAGCGTAAATGGATTTTTGCCTTCCTTCTTCAGTTCTGGATTATATCTATATAGGTGCCAATATCCGGCTTCCACAGCATCTTTTATGTTTTCCTGAGCCTTGCCCATGCCCTTCTTGATACCATGGTTAATACAAGGCGCATAGGCTATGATAATGGAAGGCCCGTTGTATTTCTCCGCTTCGATTACCGCCTTCATGAATTGGTTCTTGTCGGCTCCCATGCCTACCTGTGCTACATATACATATCCGTATGACATAGCCATCATGCCGAGGTCCTTCTTCTTTATTCTTTTACCCGAAGCTGCAAATTTTGCAATTGCCGCTGCCGGAGTGGATTTTGATGACTGACCGCCGGTATTTGAGTACACTTCTGTATCAAACACAAGGATATTAATATTTTCACCTGATGCAAGAACGTGGTCAAGTCCGCCGTAACCGATGTCATAAGCCCAGCCGTCCCCTCCAAGCGCCCAAACGGATTTTTTAACGAGAAAGTCTTTTCTGTCAATAATTTCCTTTGTCAGATCAAGTACTTCTTTATCATTCGTTTTCAATGCGTCTATTGCTGCCATAAGCTTTTCACTTGCATCTCTTGATAAAGCCCCCTCATCCTTGTCAGCAAGCCAGCCTTCAATTGCGGCGGAGAGGTCTTCCGGTATATTCATGGTAAGCAATGCATTTGCACAGTCTGTAAGTTTTTCTCTCATCTGTTTTGTAGCAACGAACATACCTAATCCATATTCCGCATTATCTTCAAACAGAGAATTTGCCCATGAAGGACCTCTGCCGTTCTCATCGGTACAATACGGCATAGCTGGTGCTGGAGCGCCCCAGATTGAGGAACAGCCCGTTGCATTGGCTATCATCATTCTGTCTCCGTAAAGCTGAGTTATCAGTTTAATATACGGTGTTTCTCCGCAACCTGCACATGCACCCGAGAATTCGAGATACGGTTTTGCGAACTGGCTGCCCTTTACAGTATCTTTTGAAAGGAGATTATCTTTAATAGGAAGTTTTGCATAGTAATTCCAGTTTTCCTTTTCCCCCGCCAAATCATCAAACGGGACCATAACCAGTGCTTTTTTCTTTGCAGGGCAAATATCTGCGCAGTTTCCGCATCCCATACAATCCATCGACGACAGCTGCACTCTATATTCAAGACCTTCCAGTCCTTTTCCTATAGCCTTTATCGTATCAAAGCCCGCAGGTGCTTTAGATTTTTCATCAAGGTCTACAAGAGCCGGTCTAATAGAAGCATGAGGGCATACGAATGAACACTGATTACATTGTATACAGTTTTCAGGAATCCACTTTGGAAGGTTAACGGCTACACCTCTTTTTTCGTAAGCTGCTGTTCCCGATGGGAATGTTCCGTCTTCTCTTCCTTCAAATGCGCTCACGGGGAGATCATCACCTTCTTGTCTTGTCATCGGAATAAGTATCTCTTCAATAAATTCCGGAACATTGGCCTCTTTTTCGGGATCATCCTGGGCATCTGCCCAGTCATCAGGAACTTCGATCTTAATAATATCGGAAATTCCTCTATCGATAGCTGCATTATTCATCTTGACGATTTTCTCACCTTTTTTGCCATAGGTGTGTTCCACTGCATCCTTAAGATATTTCACAGCATCTTCCACTGGTATGACATTAGCCAGCTTAAAGAATGCAGCCTGCATTATCATATTAATCCTGTTTCCAAGTCCGATTTCACTTGCAATACTTGTCGCATCAATAGTATAGAAACCGATATCATTATTTGCCATGTATCTTTTCATGTAGGCAGGAATATGTTCAGCAATTTCCTTTTCACCCCACATGCAGTTCAATATAAAAGTGCCGCCTTTCTTAAGGCCTTTTAGCATATTATATTGTTCCACGTAGGCTTGATTATGACAAGCAATAAAATCCGCCTCATTTACGTAATAAGTTGACTGTATTTTACTCTTACCAAATCTCAGGTGGGATACCGTAAGACCTCCGGACTTCTTTGAGTCATATGCAAAGTACCCCTGGGCATACAGGTCTGTCTTGTCTCCGATGATTTTAATTGCATTTTTATTGGCGCCTACTGTTCCGTCAGATCCAAGACCCCAGAATTTACATCGGATAGTCCCTTCCGGTTCTGATGCAATTCCTTCAACCGTTGTAAGTGATTTATCGGTAAGATCATCGGTAATACCTATGGTGAACTGATTAATTGGCTGATCCTGAGCCAAGTTGTCGTATACAGCAACGATTTGACCCGGTGTTGTATCTTTGGAACCGAGACCGTATCTGCCTCCGATTATTTCCGGTGCGTTGGCCTCATTGTAATACATGGTTCTCACATCCATGTATAAAGGGTCTCCTATAGCACCCGGCTCTTTAGTTCTGTCAAGCACGGCAATTTTCTTTACCGTATTTGGGATTACCTTCTTTAAATATTCGGGAGCAAAAGGTCGATAGAGTCTTACCTTGACCAATCCGACTTTTCTGTTCTGTTTTAATAAGTAGTTTATGGTTTCTTCAATGGTTTCACAGACAGAACCCATAGCTATTATGATGTTTTCTGCTTCCGGATGTCCCACATAATCAAACAAGTGATATTCTCTGCCGGTCAGGTCACTTATATCCTTCATATAATTTTCAACAATTTCCGGAACCTCTTCATAATATTTATTGGAGGCCTCTCTTGCCTGGAAGTAAATATCCGGGTTCTGATTGGTACCGCGTATAACCGGATGCTCAGGATTCAGTGCGTTCTTTCTGAATTTCTGCACGGCATCCATATCAAGTAGATTTTTAAATTCATCATACTCGATCACTTCGATCTTCTGTATTTCATGTGAAGTCCTGAATCCGTCAAAGAAATGAAGGAATGGAACTCTGGATTTGATCGCCGCCAAATGTGCAATTCCTGCTAAATCCATTACTTCCTGTACGGAGCTTGACGCAAGGAATGCGAACCCTGTCTGTCTGGCTGACATGACGTCGGAATGATCACCGAAGATGCAAAGTGCATGTGTTGCAAGCGTTCTTGCACTTACATGGAAAACACCCGGGAGAAGTTCACCGGATATTTTATACATATTGGGGATCATGAGAAGCAAACCCTGTGATGCTGTATATGTCGTTGTCAAGGCTCCGGCCGCCAAAGATCCGTGAACTGCACCGGCAGCACCGCCCTCCGACTGCATCTCGACAACCTTAACCTCCTGCCCGAAAATATTTTTTCGTCCATAAGCAGCCCATTCATCAACAACCTCTGCCATGGTTGAAGATGGTGTAATGGGGTAGATTGCAGCGACATCAGTAAAAGCATATGATACATGTGCTGCTGCTGTATTGCCGTCCATTGTTTTTGTCTTTCTTTTTATCATTACATTACCTCCTAAAACTACCTACCACTTATTATATCAATGTTGTTAAATGCATTCTAATTTAATTTACATTATATATAATATATTGCCTGTTAAGAATAAGCCATAAATTCTGTCTGCATCTCTGAAGAGCAGATAGAATATTATACGAGAAAAAAACTGATTGGTCTAACATTTATTTTGTATTATACTCTAATGGTTTTTTTACTTGTAGTCAAATATAATTTTTTAATTATATTGATAAATTCCGATATTTTCAGTTCAATCCCTACCTGTAGATTCTTAAATGCTTGATACCTGCTTTTTTCAACTCATCTTTAGAAAGCGGAGGCTTAATTTCTTTATGGCTAAGTATCGTACTTCTGCAATCAGTCCGGCTAATGAGGACCGGATAGAATTCCCCTCTTCTATCTTTTAAATAATAGTTCTGCTCATCATTAAAATCACAAGATGTCAGATCTCCAACAAAACAGTGTTCACTCGTCATGACGGGAATTCTCCCGCCGATCGTCAGTTCGGGAATTACCCCGTGAAAGTCCATTTTAATAATGTCCTCCGGTTTTGCATCATGAGATATCACTGCTTCACTGATTCCCAGTTCTTTTGCTGCTAAAAAATCTACGCTGTTATATAAATTCAGTCCATAATCTCCAATTACATTTACACCTGCTTTAGCAAAAGGTTCTATCCAGGACAGATTGCCAACGGCAATTCCGATTCCGTATGAGGCTTCTACTATTTTATCAAAATTTTTTTTAATTATTTTATCATGGTATCCCTTTGTGATATTGGGGATGACAGGCACAGCCAAGTTACAATCTATATAAAAACCTGCCAGCATTGCTTCATAGGGTATATATACCCGGCGAATGGAGGAATCTATACGCTCTTCTTTTTTTACTTGAAATAAGTACAGAAAAGTATTCTGCTGTTCAGAATCATCTTCTTTATCTTTTTCATTTTCTTTTCTTATCCTCATTTCAGTGTTTCCGCTGCCGGAAAAGTATAGTTCCCTAAGATTCACCTCAAGATATTTATGGTCAATTGGCATTACTTTCTTTGCGGCACGAATTCTGCATGCCAGAAGATCTGAAAGTGCAGCTCGGCGCAGCTCGTTAATGCTCGCCAATGGTACGGATATGCCGTCTTCTATGTCTGCAATACACTCTGTCATTCGAAAAGGGGTGCCTCCGGTCTTGCCAAGCTGTGCCTCAACGATTTCCCTGTCCAATGCTTTCGTGCGCGACTTTTCCGGGCTTGTCTCAAGTACTTTGATCACGCTGTTTCCGTCTTCATCTGTCGCTTTCAGAGATACAGCTTCACCGATGCTTGCGTAAAGATAAAATCTCACCCCGACTTTGCGAAGCGACTTCTCATCGCTTCCGCTCTTTCCTTCATAGGACGCTTTTGCTTTAAGCATAAGGCTTTTATCTGTTATTTTATATACCTGGTCCCCGGGTTCAATGCGGCCATCAAAATATCCTGCCGTAACGGTTTTTCCCTTTGGTGCGAAGCTCGACTTTTTGCCGTCTATCATCATATATGTAACTATGTTTCCGGACAGCTCCTTATTTCGGATTTCGATTCCATCTCCCATAGAAAGCTCTTCTTCAAGACGAATAGTGGCCAGCCCCCTCTTCCGCTCTCCGGACCTTACTGTATTGGATCCTTTTAAAACCTTTCCTATAAATATACCCTGATGCTTTGACAGATCACCGGACATGAGACTCTTTCCGGGATTTCCATATAAATACCCCAGTGTAAAGCCGCCTCTGTTAAAAACCTGGGCCATATATTTCAGATCGGCAGGATCCACACGATATTGGCCGCTCTTTGCATATATATCCAAGTACTTTCTGTAAATACCGGTTACAATTGCAACATATTCCGGACTTTTCATCCTGCCTTCAATCTTTAATGAAGCAACTCCTGCTTCATTAATTGCTCCCAATTGATCCAGCATGCATAGATCCTTCGGGCTTAGGGCATAATAAGATTCAGTAATCTCTTTAATCCGGCCATGATCTTCTATGCAGAAAGAGTAAGGGAGCCTGCAAGGTTGTGCACACTCTCCACGGTTGCCGCTTCTTCCTCCGATCTCTCGGCTCATCTGGCATTGACCGGAATAGCAGACGCAAAGAGCGCCATGAACAAAAACTTCTGTCTCCAGCAGGTTAAGGCGGTTAATTTCCCTTATTTCATCCAATGTCAGTTCTCTTGCCAGAACCACACGTGAAAACCCAAGCTTTTTGGCCATCCTTACACCTTCTGCATTGTAAATGGTCCCCTGAGTTGACAGATGAATGTTAAATTCCGGAATATTCTTTTGCAGCAGTCCTGCGAATCCAAGATCCTGGACAATCAACGCATCGATCCCCTCTTGAAAAAGGAAGGCTGCATATTTCAGAGCAGCTTGAAGCTCCTGATCGCGAATCAGGGTATTCATGGTCATATATAGCTTTACACCTCTTGCGTGTGCGTAATCAGCCGCCGCAGCTACTTCATCATCGTCAAAATTGGCTGCATTTATTCGTGCATTGAAAAGCTTCCCGCCCATGTATACAGCGTCAGCTCCATTTTCCACCGCAGCCCTCAGTTGTTCAATTCCGCCTGCTGGTGCAAGTAATTCGGGTATTTTATACATAAACATACTCCTGTAAGGCAATTTAAATTGTCTAATTAATTGCCCTGATATATAATACTACAAAAGGGAGGTGCAAGCATGTCGAAACTCAAGGAAATGCTGTCCGATTGGAAATACATCAAATTATGCTTGTATATAGTCTTTACTGCTGCTTTGCTGTATATTATTTATCTGATCATCGGAAATATGGATCAGATTTTGCGTGTTACCAAATCGATATTCGGCAGCCTGACTTCTGCTTTTTCTTCATTGATCATCGGTCTTATTATTGCTTATCTGCTGAGCCCGCTGGTAGAGCTGATCAATCAAAAAGTCGTATCCCGGTTTTTCTTTAAACTGCCTGCCGATCCGCTCAAACTGGAAAAGAGGCTGGGCCTGCAGCGCACCATCAGTATCCTTATCACTTTCTTGCTGATTTTTCTTATAATTTGTATTATTATTTATGCCTTTGCATTTTTAATTATCGGCGATTTGGTTTTTGCCAGCCTGCAGAATATGGTTGATAGTATCATCGATTATTTCATGCAATACGAATCAGTCTTCAGAGGCTTGGCTGCCGCCATCCCCAACAGTGGTATTGAAGAACGTGTGCAGAATATCGCCAACGAAATTATTACATGGTTCTCCGATAATTTCAGCACAGCTGCTATAATCAACTTCATTACAAATTTAGGCGGGGGCATTCTGAATATGTTTCTTGGCGTCATAATAAGCATCTACCTTCTGAAAGACAAAGACTTCTTTATCCGCCTCTGGAGAAAGACACTGCATCTGATCCTTCCCATGAAAGCTAATGCAAGGGTTACAGAGACTTTATCCGATATCAATATGGTCATATCTAAATTTCTGAGAGGCCAGCTTTTAGATGCGCTGTTCATTGCAATTCTATCTTCTATCGGGTTGTCTATCATCGGTCTTGATTTTGCTGTTTTTCTGGGATGTTTTGCAGGTCTTTGCAATATCATTCCCTATTTTGGTCCTATTATCAGTGCAATTCCCGCAGCTCTCATCGGTTTGCTTACCGGGGGTATCAGTCAGGCGTTGCTGGCAATCCTCGTTTTGATCATAATACAGCAGATTGACTCCAACATTCTATACCCACGTGTCGTCGGTTCCAGTACAGGTCTGCATCCTCTGTTCATTCTTATATCAGTAACAGTAGGCGGTTATTACGCGGGGCTCATTGGCATGATACTGGCCGTCCCGACAGCAGCAATCATAAAAGTCCTGATTATGAAAAAGCTCGACTCAGTCACCTGAAATCGGCTTAGCAGTTCGATTAATCCTATTTGCATATGAAGTAGCAGATTTATTCTGCACAACATAATATGTAACTAAATGCAAAAAAGGAGAATCGTGAAATGATAAGGAAAAGCCAGAATCAAAATCATTATATCACATATGGTCAGATGAATCTTATAAACGATTTCAGATTGTTTTGGTTGGAGTTTGTAATATGGGTGAGATCCTATATGGTCAGTACGATCACAGGATTCAGCGATATAGATGCTATCAGGGAACGTCTTTATCGTATGCCGGTAGAATTCACAGCAAAGCTTCAGCCTTATTTTGGTATAAAACAAGGCGAGCAGTTTCAACATCTTATGTTTATGTATTTCGTGCATATTCAGACTTTTATAACCGCGCAGAACAATAAAAATCAGCCTGTTGTAGATACGGCAGTGAGAGAGATGTATAAGGATGCGGATAATATGTCAGGGTTCCTTGCAAGCATCAATCCTTACTGGAGTAAGATCCAGTGGCAAAACCTGTTTTATCAGCTTAATGAGATGCTGATAGCTGAATTGTTCTCTTTATTGACAGGTGATTATGTTACAGAGATCGAAATAAGAGAACGGCTTATAAGACATGTCCTGATTCTGGGGGATTATACCGCAGCCGGTCTGATGTATTATCTTAGCCCCGAAATCGTCACTACATTAGCAGATGCAGGTGCATCTAATCTTAATGCTATAACGTTGCAGCCATGATAGCTTTTATAGTATGCATTCTGTTTTCGGCTTCGTCAAAGACCACTGAATGTTTGCTTCGGAATACTTCATCCGTTACTTCTCTTATGTCATAACCCTTTTCTTTCCACTCTCTTGCCATTTTTGTTTCGAAGTCATGGAATGCGGGCAGGCAGTGCAAAAACAACACCTCAGGATTTTCTGTGGCTTTAAGCATCTCCATGGTAACTTTAAATGGTGTCAGCAATTTCACTTTAGCCGGGATCTGTTCCTCTTCACCCATGGAAGCCCATATATCAGTATAGATTACATCTGCTCCCTTCAGGCAATTCGGATTGTTCGTAACTTCGATCACACTTCCGGTTTCTTCCGCTACTTTTCGGGCCTTTACAATAATATCTTTATTGACTTCCAGTTCGTCAGGACCATAAGCCACAAAATGTATTCCCATCTTTGCACATCCATACATCCATGCATATGACATGTTGTTGCGGATATCACCGCAAAAGATGACTTTCGCCTTGTTGAGAGGTTTCGTCATATGCTCTTCCATAGTAAGCATGTCAGCCAATATCTGAGTTGGATGGTCAATATCCGTCAGTCCGTTCCAAACGGGGACCCCGGAATATTCCGCAAGTGCTTCCACTACTTTCTGATCATAACCTCTATATTCTATCCCGTCAAAAAACCTGCCAAGAACTTTAGCACTGTCTTCGATGGACTCCTTTTTACTGACCTGAGATCCGGATGATTCAAGATAAGTTACATGACCGCCTTCATCATAGCAGGCAACCTCAAAAGAGCATCTGGTTCTGGTGGAGGTCTTCTCAAACATCAGAACGATATTTTTCCCTTTCAGCAGATTTCCTGTTATGCCTGCTGCCTTTTTTGCCTTCAAATCATGAGCGAGATCAAGTATGTATCTTATTTCCTGTGAGGTAAAATCCATCAAAGTTAAAAAGCTTTTTCCTTTTAAATTTACAGTCATCTTTCGACCCTCTTTCAATTTTTTTGTTTTGGTTTCAATATATATTCCTGCAGCAGCTTATGCGCCAAAAATTTCTGGGCATTTGCTTTCATGGAAAGGCTTACAATCAACATAAACATTTCAAGCATATCATCGTCCGATAGCTCTTTTTCTCTCATCTGATGTTTGCTGCTTTCGACCATGCTGCTGATATTATCCGTAAGTGATTGCAGTTCTTCAGCCTGTGCTGAAAGGATGCCTTCATACAACGCAGTCAGATCGACTTTATCATCAAATACCGAATTATAGTTGTCTATGAGAGGCTTTAATATATTCTCGATCTCTTCCATCTGGAAGATCCCCTTCAAGTAGAATATCAAGGTTAATAAAATCAGATGGTCTTTGGAATACTTTTTATTTACCGGCCTCGGCAGCATATTATGCTTTACATAATTCCCGATCATTGTTTTAGTAATGACCTTATCCTTATCGTTCTGCTTGAAGATTTCAAGTTCTCTGTTCATAAAGGTCTCAGCCTGATCCATGTAGATCTCCATATCCGGAAAAGAATCCGCATCGACCAATCCCTTTGAAACAAATTTTTCAACAATACCTTTTATAAATTCTTCATAGCGCATGATACAACCCTCCAATGTCGTCTTTGAAAGTAACTATAACTACAATATAGGTTATTCATTACTGCATGTCAAGAGTCGCAAGAATATATCTTCAAAAACCGCTCACACCCAAATGTTCCGATTCTAATCGATCGTTCATTTTCGGGTTCGGACGGTTTTATTCAGATATATTTTTGCTTACGCGCGTGGGGGTTTTTTACCGTAGTACTGATAGTACGTGACTTCATATCTTCCGTTATATAGTTTTCGGCGGCGATCAGCCGGCCTCTCAAAAGCAAGGTTTTCAAAATCCTTATCCGTTGTTATAAGATATAATGACCATGTGGGATTTTCTTTCATCAGGCTTTTTAGATCATAGTATATCTTTCTGATTTCATCCCTTTCTCCTATTCTCTCTCCATACGGAGGATTGCAGATGATAATTCCGTAATTCTCTTCAAGTCTGATCTTCTCAAATGGTTTTATTTTGAAATCTATACAGTCGTCTACTCCTGCTTCAATTGCGTTTTCCCTTGCGGCTTTTACAGCCTGGGGTAGAATGTCAGATGCAAGAATGCGCATATCATGATTGGCTTTTATAGCTTCAAAGGCTGCTTTTCTTTCTTCTTTCCATAATTTTGCGGGGAATCCCGGCCACTCCTCTGAAATAAATTTGCGGGCAAGCCCGGGAGCGATGTTTTTTCCTATCATGGCAGCTTCGATTGGTATAGTTCCCGACCCGCAAAACGGATCCATCAGCAGCCTGCCTTCTTTCCAAAAAGATAGCTGTACCATTGCTGCTGCAAGTGTCTCTTTAATAGGCGCAGCCACGTCCTTTACCCTATACCCTCTTTTATGCAGGCCCGCCCCGCTTGTATCAATCGTTATGGTTGCCCTGTCCTTCAGCAGCGTCACCTTAACAATATATTCCGATCCTGTTTCACTAAACCACTGGCAATGGTATGTATCCTTCAACTTTTCTACGATAGCCTTTTTTGCTATGGACTGACAGTCCGGCACACTATGCAGTTTTGATTTGACTGAAGTACTTGTGACGGTAATTTTTCCATCTTCAGGAACCCATTCATCCCATGGCAATGCTTTAACCTGCTGGAACAGCTCTTCAAACGAGATAGCATTAAATTCACCAAGTTTAATCAGAACCCTGTCAGCACATCTCAGCCATAGATTTGATTTAACTATAGCCCTTTCATCTCCGAGGTATGTTATTTTTGCGTCTTCAGATTTCAATACCTTAAAACCTAAATTTTCAATTTCCCTCTTTACCACAGCTTCCAAACCGAAGGTGGCAGTGGCAATCAGTTCAAGTTTAGACAAGCTCTTTCCCTCCCGGCGTTGCGGATAAAAAAGCTCTCTTCCGAGAGCCTTTGTTTTAAATATTTGATCTTCTTTTGTTCATTTGGTTATTCTCGATTACATCTATCGAATTTAATGCTTTGCCTGTTCCTATGGCCACACAGGATTTCGGATCTTCGGCAATCGTAACCTTTATTCCGGTTCGTTCTTCTAACCTCTTGTCAATTCCGTGAAGCAGTGCACCTCCTCCGGTAAGCACCATACCGCTGTTACTGATATCAGCCGACAACTCAGGAGGTGTTCTTTCCAATACTCCATGTGCAACTTCGCATATTACCTGCAAAGGTTCATCCAGCGCTTCCATCATTTCTTTTGACGTGATCTCAATGGATTTCGGGAGTCCTGTTACCAGATCTCTTCCTCTGCATTCTTTTACGATAATTTCCTCTCTCGGATATGCTGTACCGATTGTCAGCTTTATTTCCTCGGCAGTCCGTTCACCGATGTATAGCTTGTGTTCTTTCCTCATATATTTGATGATAGCCTCATCGAACTTATCTCCGGCAACTTTAACCGAAGTGCTTGTCACAATCCCCCCAAGAGAGATAACTGCAACATCAGTAGTGCCGCCTCCGATATCGATAAGCATGATCCCATCCGGTCTTGAAATATCAAGCCCGGCGCCGATGGCTGCCGCGACCGGTTCCTCCATAAGGTATACGGCCTTTCCGCCTGCCTGAGTTGCTGCTTCTCTTACTGCTCTTTTTTCAACCTCAGTCACTCCGCTCGGTACACAAACCATAATTCTAGGCTTAAAGAATTTGCTGCTTCCGCATGTTTTTCGAATAAAATATTTCAGCATTCTTTCTGTCACATCGTAATCGGAAATGACTCCGTCTCTTAACGGCCTTACTGCGATTATATTGCTTGGTGTCCTGCCAAGCATTTGTCTCGCTTCTTCTCCTACCGCAAGTATCTCATTGGTATCTCTGTTAATTGCGACCACGGAAGGTTCGTCTAATACTACACCTTTTCCTTTTATATAAACCAAAACATTCGCTGTTCCAAGATCAATGCCTACTTCTTCTGTAAATCCCAAGTTTATCCCTCCTCAAATATATAGCCAAAACATTATTAATGTATCTCTATCTTTTACGTTTATCTTAAATATTATATCTTCAAAGAGGAAATATTTCAATTTTTTTTTACAGATTAATTAATAGA
>JAQUYC010000037.1 GCA_028692105.1 Eubacteriales bacterium
ACGAAATGATGGCAGCCTAGAAGAGAAGGGATGAAAAATTTTCCGCTCCCTCCCGGAAGGCGTAAGCAAGAATAATACAAACATAACTGGTAATAAATGGTGGGCAATTAAACTTGCAATTTATACTCTGAAATCATACCTCCATTTTATTTTGTTAAAATCGATAAAATGTGGTATAATAAAGTAAGTATTAGGAGGTGAGCTTATGGAAAGGCGACGAATAATGCAATTCAAGCTATTGTCGTACAAGCAGGCGCTCAAGAAGGCGCAAGAGCAAGATGACGAGCACGCAATCAAGAGCTGGGTCGAAAATATTGCAGAACTTCAAAACGAAATTAAACAAACCGTATAGATTGATGATTGCAAAGAGGAAGTATCAACTTCCTTTTTTATTTCCGTAAAATAATGCTATGAAAATTTTCGAGAAACTATAGAGTAGACAGTTAATAGCAGGGTATATATTGATTAACATCGCTGGCAGACTGAAATGATTTTAAGCGTAATAAAGATATACGGCAGACCGGATATCAAGTTGAATGAAAGGAGATTTTTATGAAAACAGGACAAGAATATATTGAAAGCCTTCGAAAGTTAAACCTGAACGTTTACATGTTTGGTGAAAAGGTGGAATCGCCTGTGGATCATCCGATTATTATTCCTTCCATGAATGCTGTCGCCATGACGTATGATTTGGCACTTGATCCTTTGTATGAGGAGCTGATGACGGTAAAATCGCACATAACAGGCGAAAAAATCAATTTATTTAACCATGTATTCCAAAGCACCGGAGATTTGGTACAAAAGGTAAAGCGTCAGAGGATGCTGGGCCAAAAAACAGCCTGCTGCTTCCAGCGCTGTGTGGGACAGGATGCATTCAATGCAGTTTACAGCACGGCTTATGAAATTGATGAGAAGTACGGAACCGACTACCAGGAAAGATTTAATAAATTTCTGGCCTATGTCCAAGCGGAGGATCTCGTAGTAGACGGTGCGATGACAGACGTAAAAGGGGATCGGGGCCTTTCTCCGAGCGATCAGAAAGATCCTGATATGTACCTGCGAGTGGTGGAAAGAAGACCTGGCGGCATCGTGGTTAACGGGTGTAAAGCGCATCAGACCGGGATTGTAAATTCCCATGAAATTATATGCATGCCTACAATTTCAATGAAACCCGAGGATAAGGATTATGCGATTTCTTTTGCGATACCTTCCGATTCACCGGGGATCACCATCATCTATGGCCGTCAGTCATGCGATACAAGAAAAATGGAGGGCTCTCAAATCGATGTCGGCAACAGCGAATTCGGAGGCCACGAGGCATTGATCATATTTGACCATGTCTTTGTTCCGAACGATAGAGTATTTCTCAATGGGGAGACGGAATTTGCGGGAATGCTTGTAGAAAGATTCGCAGGGCATCACAGGCCAAGCTACGCGTGCAAGGTAGGAGTCGGAGATGTATTGATCGGTGCCGCTGCTTTGGCTGCGGATTACAATGGAGTCGCAAAGGCTTCTCATATTAAAGACAAGCTGATAGAAATGACGCATTTGAATGAGACAATCTATTCCTCTTCTTTGGCTTGTTCATATGAAGGGTCAGCGACACCTTCAGGGGCATACCTTATTGACCAGCTTCTTGCAAATGTCTGCAAGCAGAATGTGACGAGATTCCCCTATGAAATGTGCCGTCTTGCCGAGGATATAGCAGGCGGACTGATGGTTACCCAACCTTCTGAAAAAGACTTGAGGAGCAAAGAAATAGGTCATTACGTTGAGAAGTATCTGCGGGGTGTGGACTCAGTTCCAACGGAGCATAGACTCAGAATTATGCGTTTGATTGAAAATCTTACACTTGGTACCGGAGCGGTCGGCTACAGAACTGAATCTATGCATGGTGCCGGCTCACCTCAGGCACAAAGGATAATGATTGCAAGACTGGGCAACCTTGAGCATAAAAAAGCACTGGCAAAGAACATAGCAAAGATACCGGAAGTATAATAAACCGGGAAATAAGAGAGACTAAGAGTAAGATAAAATAAGAAGGAGCTGCTTTTAGCGGCTCCTTTATCTATGCGATGAATAATTAAGAAAAAATAATATCATAATATTTACATGGCAGATAAAGCCGAGACAAAACCAAAAGAGGGTATGAGATTTGATGAAAAGATTTAACTGCAGCTGTATTGAGGATCAATTTGCCCGTCCGGACCAGGTATTTATCGGGTTTGATGAAAAATCAATCAGCTCTATCCTGTGTGCTTACCGGCCCAATCAGAAAGTTTCTTTAAGGAGCGTAAAGCTTGAGGTAAACTTCTGCCCAAGGTGCGGTGCAAAACTAAAAGACATATGAAAATTACTAATACAATTACAATTACTTATATCGTTTATCGGTTTTAATGGTCATACCGTTATATTCGGCTGCAAGTCTTTCAATTGGGCTGCAATTGCCTTAATCTCATCCGCAGTATAAGGTTTTTCATGGATTCTTTCTTCATCCTTAGGCAGGTATTTGTCCGGTATCTTATACCGATTCAATACATATCGGGGAACCGGCGGAATTTCTTTTGCCATTACTCTCAGATCATTAATTTTTAGCTGAGGAATCAAGGTTGTTCTGACCTCAAAGGGTATATCGCTTTCAGCAAGTTGCCGGATGGTTTCTATAACATTGTAAGCATCAGCTTCCTGACCGCAGATTCTTTGGTATTGCTCTGCGGGGACCTTATAATCAACGGCAAAATAATCACACAGGTTATGCTTGAGGAGTTCTTTAATGACATCAGGGCGTGAGCCGTTGGTATCAAGCTTGACTCGGTAACCAAGATCTTTCAGCATCCTGATATATGAAATCAGATCACTTTGCAGAGTCGGTTCGCCTCCCGAAATCACCACACCGTCAAGCAAGCCGGCACGTTTCCGGAGAAAGTCTGTCACGGACTGAGGTGTCAGGATTATGTGGTTCCCATCAATCAGGGAACGATTGTGGCAGTAAAAACAGGAATAATTGCAGCCGGGTACAAACAGTACACAGGAGACCAATCCTGGAAAATCGATCAATGAACTCTTTATGATTCCGGATAGGTTTATATGAATCAACTCCTTTGTCAATTACCGAAATTTCGACTGCCAAGCAATTCCAAAATTATCTGCTTAGCAGTCGAAATCATTTGCTTTTATAATGCTTTATTTGAATGAACCTTTTCCGCTTGATTACAGTCATCCTTCATAACATATTTAATACGCTGTCTGTATTCTTCCTTTTTCCCCTTATTAAAGTTCTGAATCGGTCGGAGGTATCCGACGACGCGACTCCATACCTCGGTGGATCCACCGCATTCAGGACAGGTAAAATGTTCTCCGGAAATATATCCGTGGTTATTGCAGATTGAGAAAGTCGGCGTCAGTGAAATATAAGGCAGCTTGTATTTAGAGAATGCTTTTTGTATCAAATTTTTAGCGGCACCGACATCTTTGATTTCTTCTCCAAGGTACAAATGCAGTACAGTTCCCCCTGTATAGAGTGACTGAAGCTCATCCTGCAGATCCAGTGTCTCGAAAATATCATCTGTAAATCCGACTGGGAGCTGCGAAGAATTTGTGTAGTACGGGACTTCTTCTCCGGAGGTTATTATATCCGGATATCGCTTTTTATCCTTTTCAGCCAGCCTGTAGCTGGTTCCTTCGGCCGGGGTCGCCTCTAAGTTATAATAATTCCCGGTTTCTTCCTGAATGTCTTTTATAACATCTCTCATATAATTAAGGGTTCTTATGGCAAAATCCTGACCCTCTTGTGTCGTCAGATCAATTTCAGAACCCAGCAGGTTCTGGCAGGCTTCATTCATACCGATGAGACCGATGGTGTTAAAATGGTTGAACCAATAGACTCCGGTTCTCTCCTTTATACCATTTAGAAAATTTGCGGAATAGGGGTATAGGCCTTTATCAGTTTGCTCCTCTATGACCTTTCGTTTTATTTCAAGACTGTTTCTTGCAAGGTTCATCTGCTGCCACAATCGGGTGCGAAATTCGGACTCGCTTGTTGAGATATAAGCAAGCCTCGGCAAATTTATCGTTACGACGCCAATGGATCCTGTCAGAGGATTTGATCCGAACAGTCCGCCCCCTCTCTTCCTCAACTCTTTTGTATCCAGCCGGAGACGGCAGCACATGGATAGAGCATCCTCTGGTGAAAGATCAGAATTGATATAGTTTGAAAAATAGGGTATTCCATATTTACATGTTATATCCATGATCTTTTCGGCTACAGGGCTATCCCAGTCGAAATCTTTTGTTATGTTGATAGTTGGAATGGGAAAAGTAAAGACCCTACCCTTTGAATCGCCCTCCATCATGACATCACAATATGCCATATTGAACAGATCCATTTCCTTTTGGAAATCCCCATAGGTTTTATCCATTACCTGACCGCCCACAATCACGTATTCATTTCTAAGTGTATTAGGCGCCACGAGATCGAACGTCAAATTGGAAAAGGGGCACTGAAAACCGACACGGGTCGGAACATTCAGATTAAAGATGAACTCCTGAAGTGACTGCTTTACCATCTTATAATCCATCTGATCATAATAAATAAAAGGAGCGCAATATGTATCAAAAGAGGACCAGGCCTGAGCTCCTGCAGTTTCACCCTGAGTGGTAAACGTAGAGTTTACAATTTGACCTAAAAATGTTCTGAGATGTTTCGGGGGCTTGGATTCTACCTTGCCCGGAACTCCACCGAATCCATTCGTAAGAATCTGGCGTAAATCCCAACCTGCGCAGTATGGACCGAAAAAGCCAAGATCATGAATATGTATATCTCCGGATATATGTGCCTCCCTAATATCGTCGGTATAGATTTCATGAAGCCAGTAACTTTGTGTAAAGGCTTCCCGTACATAGTTATTCAGTCCGTTTATTGATTTCTGCGTATTTGCATTCTCATTGACCTGCCAATCAGAGTCATTCAGATAATCGGTGAACATATTGATGGTTGCGCCGATCAGAGCGTTGGATTCACGTGCGGAACGCCTCTTTTCACGGTAAAGTATATATGCTTTTGCTGTTTTTGCATGTCCGTTTTCTATTAAAACTTTCTCTACGATATCCTGTATACCTTCTACTTCGGCTATTCCTTCCGGATAGCGCTGCTCAGCCATCTTAACGACATCATCAGCTAATTTTTCCGATGTAGAGAAATCATTTCCGCCAACTGCTTTTGCAGCCCTAAATATAGCAAGTACAATTTTCTCCTTTTTAAATAGAACGACAGAACGATCACGTTTGATAATTTGCTTCAACACTGTTACTACCTCCAAAATGCTGACTACTGCGGACTTGCAGAAATAACTCCAAGAAATATTCTGCCGGCACAATATGTTGCGGCATTAGAAAACTCAGATACTATATGTATCATAATAAGCTCCTGTACCACCGTTGTCAATATAATAAACAGAGAATTCAGGAAGAAGGACTATGAAAAATTAAGAAATTTTAGAATATTGTAAATATAGGTCAATCTAAAAGACAGGGGAAACCCGGAAAAGGTGAGATGCACCGTTTCAAAATCCCCTGCATATAAGCTATCAGGATGCCATAATTCGTGATTGGTATATTCTGATCTTCTGCACATTGAAGCCGATACTTCATCTCGCGCTCGTTAAGCATGCATCCGCCGCAGTGAACAATCAGCCGGAAGGGAGTGAGGTCCTCGGGGTATTCCGTGCCGCTGACAAATTCAAAATGGAGTTCCTTTCCTGTATATTGATTAAGCCACTTGGGCAATTTCTTCGTTCCAATATCATCACATTGACGATGATGAGTACATCCTTCAGAAATCAGAACAGTGTCACCGTCGTTTAATATGTCAACGGCTGCAGCTCCTTTTACAGCAAGTGCAAGGTCTCCTTTATGACGTGCAAATAGAATTGAAAAGGAAGTAAGAGGGATATCATCGGGAGTATCCGCAGCTGCGCTTGCAAAAACCTGACTATCTGTAATAATTAGACTGGGGGCTTTACCAAGGCTTTCCAAAGTTGATTTCAATTCGGTCTCTTTAATGACAATAGCTGTGCCACTAACTTCCAAAATATCGCGAATGGTCTGCTGCTGAGGAAGAATTAATCGTCCCTTTGGTGCAGAGGAGTCGATGGACACGACCAACACCACAAAATCGCAAGGCTCGATCAGATCTGATACGATGGGATACTTCGACTGCCCTGAAGGAACCTGCTTTGCGATAAGCTCTTTCAATTCGTGTATGTTTTCTCCGGTAACACTGCTGATACTAATGGTGTTTCCTGCGGGAGATGCAACTTTTTCCGTACAGCTCGAATCATTCTCTGTATTCAACTCATCACCGATACTGTGCTCCAAAAGATCAAGTTTATTGAAGGCAATGATATATGGAATATTTTTTTGACGGAATCGGCGGATAATAGAGCGGTCTTCTTCAGATATGCCAATTCTGCCATCCACAACCAAGACTGCGATATCAGTCTTGTTAAGTACCTGGAAGCTTTTTTGCATGCGAAGCTTTCCGAGTTCCCCTTCGTCATCAAGCCCCGGAGTATCTATCATCATGACAGGTCCTAAAGGCAGAAGCTCCATAGCCTTATAGACCGGATCAGTGGTGGTTCCCTTAACTTCGGACACGATAGATAGATTTTGCCCCGTCACAGCATTGATCACGCTCGATTTCCCGGCATTGCGCTTACCGAAGAATCCGATATGGATTCGGTCGGAAGAGGGCGTACTGTTTAATCCCATAATTAAATTTACCTTTCATTACTAGCCCGCCCAATCTGCTCACTACGCTCGCTACTGTACCTGAAAGGGGCGCTAATCTTATAATCTGAAATCCCGGCTGCCATCTTCTATTTTTTTAAGGTTTTCGGTGACGATACCGCGGACTTTCTCCCTTGGTATATTTGCTAATTCACTATTGATCAGCTGTTCACCAATCGTTTTCGTTTCAGGTGAAGCATAATCTTCAAGATATTCTTTCAGTGTCATCAAAGCGTTGGGGTGACAACAGTTCTGAATTTCACCGTTCTTGCTTAATGCCATAAAACGGTCGCCTGTCCGTCCTTCACGGTAACATGCTGTGCAGAAGCTCGGAATATAGCCAAGATCCATAAGCCAACGTACAATTTCATCCAGGTTTCTTGTATCCATGACATCAAATTGCGCTGAATTTTCATCCTCAGGTTCCGGCTCCTCATAACCGCCTACGCTGGTTCTTGAACCTCCGCTGACCTGGGAGATGCCGAGGTGCAGAACGCGCTCACGGCAGCTTTGGCTCTCTCTTGTTGAGACGATCATACCCGTGTAGGGAACAGCAAGCCGGATACAAGAGACAACCTTTGCAAAAACATCATCACTGATCCCGTTTTCAAAGGAGTCTGCATTTATATCGTCTGCATGACGGATACGGGGTACGCTGATCGTATGGGGACCCACACCGAATGCTGCTTCCAGATGTTCGGCATGCATAAGCAGGCCGACAAAATCATATCTGAATAATTCCAGCCCGAATAATACACCGAGCCCGACGTCATCGATCCCGCCTTTCATAGCGCGGTCCATGGCTTCCGTATGCCAAGCGTAATTGTGTTTCGGACCGAAAGGATGAAGCGCCTCGTAGCTTTTCTTATGATAAGTCTCCTGGAACAGTATATAAGTTCCGATTCCGGCATCACGAAGCTTTTCATAGTTTTCCACAGTGGTGGCGGCGATATTGACATTGACTCTTCGAATTGCTCCATTCTTGTGCTGTATACTGTAAATAGTTTTTATACTCTCAAGGATATATTCGATCGGGTTGTTTACAGGATCTTCTCCTGCCTCGATAGCCAGCCTCTTATGACCCATGTCCTGAAGTGCAATAACTTCTCTTTTTATGTCTTCCTGAGTCAATTTTTTTCGTACGATATGCTTGTTAGTGCAATGATAGGGGCAGTACACACAGCCATTAATACAGTAATTGGAAAGATAAAGCGGAGCAAACATTACAATGCGGTTCCCGTATATATCCTTCTTCATCTGCTCTGCAAGAGCATAGATTTCCTGGTTCTTATCTTCTATCTCGCAATCCAGCAATACGGCCGCTTCCCTATGAGACAAGCCGTTTCGCATCCTTGCCTTTTTCAGGATGCTGTCGATCAACTCTACATTATGCTTGTTCGATTCGGCATAAGACAGGGTATCCATTATTTCTTCGTCGTTTATAAATTCATCAGCGTTTATTGATTTTGCGTTATACATTATTTTTTCCCTCCTGTATCATTTTAGAATCTCCGCGGTCGACAACAGGATTATAGCCGATCAGCTTCATTCTTCCCTCAAGACAATTACGGCATTCTGCCGCTTCATCTCCTGTACAGATTTTATTATCATAGAGCATATATTTATTGCGCACTTTTATTGGTGATAGATTTGGCATTAAGACATTTGCACCGGCAAGAATCCCTTTTTCACGTCCCATTGGGTCTATGGTTCCGAGAGCTGTCGTGGCAGGCAGAAGAACAGCGGGAAGCATTAACCGGATTAGTCCCAACAGGAACAGTGTCAACTCTGTCGTACCACTTGATTCACCGGCAAACGGAGTATCGTGATGCGGAATAAATGGACCGATGCCAACCATATGCGGCTGGAGTTCCTGAAGATATAATAGGTCATCCGCCAGATTTTCAATTGTCTGACCAGGAGAGCCCACCATAAAACCGCTTCCTACCTGATAACCGATTTCCTTCAATTCCTGTAAACACTGTTTCCTAAACTCCGGTGAGAGATTCGGAGGGTGCAATGTTTTGTAATGATTCGAGTCGGCTGTTTCATGACGCAGCAGGTATCGGTCGGCGCCTGCTTCATAAAATGCCTGATAGCTTTCGAGAGAATGTTCGCCTATGGATAAGGTCAGGGCGCAATCCGGGTAAAGGCGTTTGATATCCCGAATGATATCTACGATGTCCGTGTCATTGTAATGACTATCTTCTCCGCCTTGAAGCACAAAGGTACGGAATCCGAGCAGGTATCCCTCATTGCAGCAGTCAAGGATCTCTTCTTTTGTTAAGCGGTAACGCGTTACGTTAGGGTTGCTTCTTCGTATACCGCAATAGTAGCAGTCATTTTTGCAGTAATTGGTAAATTCGATCAGCCCTCTTAGATATACTTCCCGGCCATAATGCTTTTCTCTCACTTTCCGAGCCTTATCAAATAAGTATTCGCAAGTTTCAGGGTTTCTATTTTCTATTAGGTCTATGTATTCTTCTCTGGTAAGCCTATTCTCCTCTGCTAATTTATCGATCAATTGCTTCATCATGAGGAACCCCCTGCTTCGTTGTAATCCATTTTAGAATATACGGTTTTCGTACTCACACCCGGAAGCATACCCAACTTCCCTGAAAGAGAGCTGATTACATCGCCTGGAGCATCCAGGGCAATGCTTATTATAGCAATATTTTTTTTAGTGTAAGGCACTCCCATTCGGCCTATAATATATTGTGCAAACTGATGCAAAATGAGATTCATTTTTTCAATAGAAGCATCATCATCAACGATAATTCCGATCAAAGCAATCCGGGACTCCATAACGGACCTCCTTTTCTTCTTTGCAATAAAAATGCGCCATAAAAGGCGCAAAAAGATAGGAATGTGGTCTTTATTTTGTGCCTTTCCCTTCAGAAAAATCTTCAGGCGTCAGAACGGCGTATTAAATTGTTATTTATTTAACGTGATGCCATTATATAAGAATATATATATAATTGCAAGAAAATTTTTTTATGTCTTTAAATTTTTTTTATCACTCTGAATCCGAGTTTCTATTCCTCTTTTTCCTTTGCCGCACACATTCCGTCAGAAGATATTCAATTTGACCGTTAATAGATCGAAAATCATCTTCAGACCAGGCGGCAAGTTCGTTCCAAAGGGAGGGTGACAATCTCAGCAGCAGCTGCTTTTTACCTTTTTCTTTAGCTTCCATATGCTATGATTCCCCCTTCCCCTGTGTTATAACATATACCGATTCTGTCTTGCTTGATTTGTGAAACAAATTTATTAATATATAGACCCGCTGTTAACAATCGGCTGAGCATCTTTGTTCCCACAGAGAACTACAAGGAGATTGCTAACCATCGCAGCCTTTCGCTCTTCATCCAATTCGACGATTTCTCTTTCGCTCAGCTTATCCAACGCCATCTCAACCATTCCAACAGCGCTTTCAACAATCATCTGTCTTGCAGCGATAATTGCTGATGCCTGCTGTCTTTGGAGCATCGCAGCGGCTATTTCCGGAGCATAAGCTAAATGAGTGATTCTTGCCTCCATAATTTCAAGACCTGCAATCTCCACTGACTTTTGGATCTCGTCCTTCAGCTTTCCGGCTATTTCCTGACTGCTTCCGCGAAGAGATTTTTCCTGATCTTCATTTGATGAATCATAAGGATAAAGCCTGACGATATTCCTTAGGGCAGAATCACATTGAATTGAAAGATACTCTGTATAGTTGTCGACATTAAAAGCAGCCTTTGCGGTATTTACCACCTTCCAGATAACAACTATACCAATAATAATCGGATTTCCGAGCTCGTCGTTTATCTTTTGCTTGTCATTATTAAGAGTCATCGTTTTTAAAGATATGATTTTGCTGTGCTTCTTGACAGGCACTGTTATATTTTTCCCGGCGGCTGCTGCTAATTCGGAAGCAGTAGAAGCAGCAGCAGGCGGTTCTGAGCCCGGATGAAATGCGGTCACAAAAGGATTGACGAAGAAAAAACCTTCTCCTTTTAATGTACCGTGATATTTCCCGAACAAGGTAAGCACAAGTGCCTCATTAGGCTTCAGTATTTTCAGCCCAGCAAACAGAACCGGACCAATTATTACTAAATATAATGTACATATTACGATAAGTGATATACCGGAAGCGCCGCTCCCCACGGCATCGCTGACTTTAAGTATACCGAAAATGATTCCGGCTAAAGCGGCAAGCATAAGCAGGATGTTGAGAATGAGAATAATCATGCCATTAGCAAATCTTGGCGTAATCTCTTTAAAATGCAATTGTTTTTCTTTCAAGTTATCATTATCAGTCATATAAAAAACCCCTTTCTTTATTTGCTGAATATAATATCAAATTGATATCATAAGTATATTATAAATTAAAGCATCAAGATGTCAAGTGATGTAATTATATTGTAACAGAATGAACAGTTAAATATTGACATGAATATACAAATGGAGGATAATATACCTAAATCAATTGCACCTAGGGGGCATAGCTCAGTTGGTTAGAGCGCATGCGTCACAAGCATGAGGTCGCAGGTTCGAATCCCGCTGTCCCCACCAAAAAAAGCCAAAAAACCCTTGATGGATTCAAGGGTTTCGTCAGCTCCATGTATAATCCTATATCCGGATAACTCTTGATGAGAAAACAGTGCGGTTTGTGTAGCTCTTTTAAAGAATTTGCTGGACCATGCGGGGGAATATAAATATGAACAAGCAGGATTTGATAATAAAGGCAGAGCATTTTATCGAGAATTCAGCAGATAACTATATTTCAAAAGAAAAGGCCTTATCATTAAGTGTCGAAGGGATGAAAATTTTTGACAAAGCGATTTTTTCATTTGGATCTGCTGACGAAGAATTATTTACATCATTCAAACAATCGTCGGTCATCGGAGATCACTTTTTGTCTCCAAAGGAATGGCTGCCGGAAGCTAAAACAGTCATATCGTTTTTTTTGCCATATACCGAAACAGTGAAAAAGGGAAACAAGAAGGATATAAAGTGGCCTGCAGAAGAATGGCTTCATGGTAGATATGAAGGCCAGATGCTGTTAGAAATGCTGTGTGAATATTTGATTTCAGTATTATCAGATGCAGGATATAAATGTATTGCACCATCTTTGGATGAGAGGTTTTGGACGAACGACGGTGATGAAAAGTATGATATACATTTTTCAAGCAATTGGTCGGAAAGACATGCTGCATTTGCATGCGGACTGGGAACCTTCGGACTTTCTGCAGGACTAATTACACGAAAAGGCATTGCCGGGAGGTTTGGCAGTATTATCACGGATTTGTTTTTACCTCCTGATACAAGAGAGTACAACGGTGTATATGAATACTGCAATATGTGCGGTGCCTGTGTCAAAAGGTGTCCGGTAAATGCAATCTCAGTTGAAAACGGTAAGGATCATTTCCCATGCTATTTATTTATAGAAGAGACTCGTAAAAAATTTAATCCCAGATATGGCTGCGGTAAATGCCAGGTAGGAGTACCATGCGAAAACAGGATACCAAAAAGCCTTGTAACCGGTCGGGCAAAAGAG
Organism: Eubacteriales bacterium; assembly: GCA_028692105.1. GTDB lineage: Bacteria > Bacillota > Clostridia > Peptostreptococcales > Anaerovoracaceae > Anoxybacterium. The sequence goes on from JAQUYC010000037.1 coordinate 12,329, forward strand.
TAAAATAAATTCGAAATAAAAGATCAGGGGAATTAGCGCAGCTGGGAGCGTGGAGTGGTCGGTTTTATGCCCCACTTCGGTTTCAGCAAACAAATTATAAAATACTGGAAATATGTAAAATACGGGGAATTAGCTCAGCTGGGAGAGCGCGTTGTGCGCAAAGCAACCTGCAACCGGAAAGAGCGTATAACAAAAACTGGAAACAATGTAAAATATGGGGAATTAGCTCAGCTGGGAGAGCGCGTGGTTCGCAATCACGAGGTCGCGAGGTGCAAATAAAACCACTCGACGGAACTACAGTCCGCAACAGCAACCTGTCATCAAATAAAAAGTCAATACGGGCTTGTAGCTCAGCTGGGAGAGCGCCGCGTTCGCAACGCGGAGGTCGACGGTTCGATCCCGTTCAGGTCCACCAAAGCCGCTAAATCTTATGATTTGGCGGCTTTTTCGTAATTTTATGAATTTTCTCTTGAGAAGCAAAACAAATGAGGCCGCACAGTTTACAAAGCTG
>JAQUYC010000011.1 GCA_028692105.1 Eubacteriales bacterium
ACAAAAAAGGAATTAATAATGTAAGATTTGTGAATAAACATAAAATGGTATTTTGCTACCTGTTTAAAAATATCGCTAAGCTTTCCATAAAAGATTTCTTCCCCCTCGGTCGTCACTATTTTTACTTCCCTGTTGTTGCTTTCAAAATAGAGAATATCCTTAACATCTATCCGTCGCACTTCATGCCCTTTTTTATAGCTGAAAACACCGCCCAGCTTGTCTGACAGCTTCATCGCCAGCCTGATATCATGAACGATTTCTTTTGCTTCGATTGGTTTATGCAAAAAATGCATCGGCCTTACATTAAACAACTCCCTGTAATAATTGTCTTTCCCCGATACATACACTATTTGCACGATTTGATTGTCCATCTCCTCGCGGATCTTTCTGCCCGCTTCGACACCGTTTAACATCTTCATTTCGATGTCCAGGAAAATCAGGTCAAATTTTTCGCCCCTATTAAGGAATTTGCAAAGTTCTTCCCCGGAATAAAAAACCTGTATATCTATCTTTTCATTGCTTTCCGCCGCATAATTCAAAATGATATTTTCGATTTGTGAACAGATCGCCTGCTCATCATCACATATTGCAGTACGATACATGTGATCCTTCACCTCTCAATCTCTTGATACAAAAATAGTCCAAACTTTACTAATTCAAATCACTATCACTTTAAAATATACACTTTTCTTAAAAGCAGTACAAGGTAAAAATCACCTGACCTGCATATATACATATTTCCTATTTATATACCTTGATCGGTTCTTCACCCCTTATTGCGCAAAGTGCTCCATAAGCTAAAGCATCGAGTTCTTTTTCTCCGGGCTTTATGATAACCGGTGCTATAAACCTTACGCTTTCCGTTACATAATTCACCAATCTTTCGGAATATGCCATACCGCCAGTTATAATGATAAAGTCAACATCCCCTTTAAGCACCGTCGCCATGGCTCCTATTTCCTTTGCGATTTGATATGCCATAGCATTCAGCACTAATTCAGCGTATTCATTACCGTCTTGCGCCATTTTTTCAGCTTCACGCAGATCCTTTGTCCCAAGATGATCGTACAAGCCTCCTTTTCGGTTTATCTTAGTTGTAAGCTCTGTGGCATCCGCATACTTTCCGGAATAACACAACTTCACAAGACTTTTTGCGGGAAGACTTCCGGCTCTGTCGGGACTCATCGGCCCTGCTTCAAATGAGTTGTTACAATCAATCATTCTGCCGCAAGCATGAGGAGTTATTGATATGCCTGATCCAAGATGTACTACAATCAATCTTAAATCTTCGTACCTTTTGCCTTTTTCTTGTGCAACTTTTTTTGCCACAGCACGGCTGTTCAGTGTGTGCATCATGCTGATCCTCGGAAGCTCCGCCAGACCGGATATCCTCGCTATCGGCTCCATCTCATCAACAGAAACAGGGTCCATGATCAGAGCCGGGACTTTTGATACGTCTGCCAACCCTTTGGCAATAATCGGTCCAAGATTAGCGGCATGTTCACCATATGACGCATTCTTTACGTCCTCAAGCATAGCCTCATTAACTGCATACACCCCACCTTCAATAGGTTTTCCCATCCCTCCTCGTCCGATAATCACATCGATATCTGAAAGGGAAATTCCATTTTCTTTAAGAGTATTATATACTACAGCGGTTCTGTAATCTCTCTGATCATAAATTCGGATAAATGGTGCTAACTCTTCTTGGGTATGCATTACATTCTTTTCAAAGATATTTTGCTTATCAGCATATACTCCGATTTTTGTAGAAGTCCCCCCTGGATTAATTACTAAGATTTTGTAAGTCATAATATCTACCTCCTTTGCTTCATAGGTTGTCCATGCATAGTAAATTTATCATTCTCTCCTTCATATTTCAATACGATTTCATTCACTCAAATAAATAAGCCTGCCGGATGAATATTCGTATTCATTCAGCAAGCCTGATTAATTTATAATGCGAGAATACCAAATGCTAATAGCAAGTGTCTTTTACCGGTAACAGATTTAATAACATTATATTACTATGCAGATAAGGTGCTCTTTCCCTTCATCGGAAATTTTCTGCAGCGCCCGCTGTACTTTCACTCTTGCGTTTTCCGGGACATTTGTTAATTTGCTTTCCATTTGCTCTGTTACCATCTCGTAGAGAGATTTTCCAAAGAGATTCGTTTCCCAGATTTTCGAAGGATTGTTTTCAAATTCTGTCAGCAGATAACGAATCAGGTCCTCACTTTGCTTTTCACTTCCGACGACCGGTGAGATCTCAGTCGTGATGTCCGTTTTTATTATATGAAGGGATGGTGCCTTAGCTTGCAATCTGACACCAAACTTATTACCCTGCTTGAAAACCTCAGGCTCCTCAAGAATCATTTCTGAAAGTTTTGGCTGGACAATACCATATCCGGTTTCATCCACCTGTGCCATGGCATCTTTCAATTTATCATAGGACTTCTTGGCTGTGGAGAACTCTTTAATCAGATTAAAAAACTGATAATCATTTGAGACTTCCTCACCCATGATCTCCTCGATAACCTTATAGAATAAACCTGAAACCGGTGTAATCTCGACCTCTATGTCCCCTGTTCCCAGATCCATACTGCTTACTTCAATTGTCTGAACGACATTTCCGTCCTCAAGGCTGCTGATAGAATTTCTTATATCTCTTATATTATCAAATGACTTACTCCATTCCTTGATATTGCTTATAATAGTATTTTTGATCCAATGGTCGTTCGATAGCCCGTCAATAAAACCCGGAAGGTGAAATTTGATCTGCGCGGCAGGGAATTCATACAAGGTTTCGCTCAAAATATGATTTAGAACTTTTGTATTCATTCTTGCACAATTTGCCGCAATCACAGGCACGCCATATTTCTCTTTCATAAGGCTTCTCAATTCCTGAGCACCCTCTCCTTCAGGGTCTGTAGAATTCAGTACCACAACAAATGGTTTTTTCAGTTCTTTAAGTTCTTTGACGACTCTTTCCTCTGCCGGGATAAAACTTTCTCGGTTGATCTCTCCGATAGAACCGTCAGTAGTAATGACGATACCGATGGTTGAGTGATCATTTATTACCTTTTTAGTTCCTATTTCAGCGGCTTCTTCAAACGGGATCTTTGTCTCCTGCCATGGTGTGTTAACCATTCTCACTTTTCCGTCTTCCAGATGACCCAGGGCATTTTTAACCAAATAGCCAACACAATCCACCACTCGTACCTTAAAATTGATATTACCCGGAAGCTCCAGCGATACTGCTTCGGCAGGTACAAATTTGGGTTCCGTCGTTGTAATGGTGCGCCCGGCTCCGCTCTGCGGCAGTTCATCATTAATCCGTTCTTTCACATACGTATTTGTGACATTCGGTATAACAAGCAGGTCCATGAAGCGTTTGATAAAAGTAGATTTTCCCGTTCTTACCGGACCGACTACGCCTATATAAATGTCCCCCTGTGTTCTCTCAGCTATGCTTTCATATATATTTAGGTTTTCCACTGTGAGTACCTCCTCTAATTTTCGTTCCAATCATTGTCTGTACAATATATTAGAGGGGGCATTCCTTTATTCATAAATTTTTCAGTCTTGACCATTTCGCAATAATTTTGTTTATATATTATACGAAATAGTATATGAAACAAATTGAGGAGCACTGATGCTCCTCAATCTATGGTCTATTGTCTCATTATAGCAGTGCTTCCTCTTCATAAGCTTTATCCATCTCTGATTCTGAATTAATCAGTCCATTCCTTACCATGTGGACGAATATTGGAACCAGTACCGGATCAAATTGCCGCCCTGCGCCTGCTTCCAATATTTTAATCGCCTCATCCACAGGGAGCGGTAATCTGTAAGGACGCTTTGAGGTCATGGCATCAAATGAATCCGAAATGCATAGCATTCTTGCTGAAAGCGGAATATCCTCCTTCGCGATGCGCCTGGGGTATCCTCGGCCGTCATACCATTCATGATGTCCTATTACAGCGGGTATCACATAATCCAAAGAAGGCAAATGCTTAATGATGCCTATTGAGTTCTCAACGTGGCACTTCATCTCCTCGTATTCCTCGTCGTTCAGTCTATCCGCCTTATTAAGTATCTGCTCAGATATCCCGATCTTACCTATGTCATGAAGAAGGGCAGCCTCTTTTATGATTCTTACATAATCTTCATCCATTCCATATGCATAAGCAAGCTTTGTTGCATAATAGGATACCCTCTTCGAGTGGTTGAATGTATAATGATCCTTAGCGTCTATTGCTGCAGTCAGTGCATAGATAGTCGATGCATATTCTGAATATATGTCCGCTTTAACATCTCTTCCAACGCTCTCTGTCTGATTATCAAGCTCTCTTTTTTCAACGGAATAAGCCAGGATTAGATTTTTCCCTTTTCTTTTGGCATGGTATACTGCCATATCTGCATTATCAATAAGATGCTTTACCGTACTGGCTGAATGAGGAATGGCACAGATACCTCCGCTCACGGTCAGAACCTTCAGGGTATAGTCCTTAGTACGCTTGTTCATATTCAAAATCTGTTTTCGAATATTTTCAGCTAAAGTTTTCGATGACAATATGTCATACATCGGAAGTATGATTGCAAATTCCTTCCCGCCATACCTTGCAACATAACCATTGCTTCCGACGGTTGCCCGAATGATTTGAGCAACTCTCTGCAAAGCAATGTCTCCCTCTTTATTGCCGTAAAGCTGGTTATACAATTTAAAATCATCAATATTAAGTATTATCAAGGCAAGGGAATGATCCGTATTCTTCTCATATTCCTCCTGAATCGTTACATAAAAGTATTTTCGGTTCAATAGACCGGTCAGTTCATCTGTGCGTGCCTCATAGTATACCTTTTCATACAATTTGGAATTTTTTACTGCAATAGAACCGATTGAGTCGACAGAAGCAAGGAAGCTTACGTCATCAAAAGCGAAATTGCTGTTTCTTTCCTTGCCGGTCAGAAGAACTATACCAACGAGCTCATCTTCATCCTTCAATGGTGCCAGGCACTCGATATCCAGATCTGCAAGCTGCTTTTTCTCTGTCTCCCACATGGATTTATATGCCATTGTCCTCTTGAAATCCTTCATAAGAAGGCATTCGTTATGTCTGCATAGCCACATTACTAAAGGGTTATCTTTCTGAATCGAAAAAGTGCTAAACCCGACAGGGCTGCTGCTATGAACAATAGTAAACTCGCCTGTGCTGTCACCGGCTACGCAGACATGAACCTTTTTTACGCCTATGGTATCCTGAATGACTCTTACAAGCTCTTCCAGGATCTCATCGATCTGCAGGCTCTTTGAAACTGAATAGCTGAATTTTTTCAGATTCTCAGCTCTAAGAATTTCCTCCTTTATAAAAACGTTGTCTATAAACTTTTTAATCGCATAATAAATAAGAAGGATCGAGAGAGTGAAAAGCACCGAAATAATCAATATATTATACTCGACGAATTCCGGGAAGTTCATCATTATGAACCGTTCCATGAAGCTGATAGCATTGGAAAAAATCAGAATTGCCAGACCTAGAGTGATAAAATAACAGATCCCTCTTGAAACCAGCAATGTCAATTTGAATAATCTTCTCTTATACAAGGCATAGAAGATGCAAAAAGCATTGATGAGACCGGATAAGATATCCGTCGGGAACCCCTGAAATATTGAAAACATAACAAAAAGGTGGCCAATAAATAAAATTATGATGCCGAGGATTATCGGAGTGAATTGTTTTCTGACCAATTCATTATTCCTGCTGCTTTTGATAAGAATAATGAGCATGTGAACTGCAATTGTGGCAAAATAAACAAAGAGAATTGCCGCTGCCCATGTGGGATGATAAACAAATCTTTCTTCGCTACCGGAATATACCAATTCAGGAGGAGCAAGCAGTGCCCCTGTTGTTATATTGACTGCATTGACCGCGATAAAAAGCAGGAACCATATTTTTTTCATTAGTCCTGTCTTTGAACCGACAAATTCGTCTACAAAATTAAAAAGGGCAAAAGGTAGAAATGTCAATCCAAGGACAGAAATGTCATACCAAAATGGTATGGAAGGGATTAGCTGCATTCGCATACAAAAGGATCCGCCTGTCCATAACAGCAGCGCCCCTAAAACCATCAAAAATGAATTGATCAGCTTTGTTTTCTTTGCTGCCATAAAAGCTACCATAAGGAAGAGGTAGCAAAACAGTGCAGCGATAGGGACAGCAATAAAATTACCTGTCAATAGCGCCACCCCCCTGTATTCAGTTCATAATCCTCATTCTGCAGCTCTAATAGTTCTTTCACCTCATACGGAGATGGATTTATAGCACGAATGGGTTTCTCCTTTTGTCTCTCATACTCTTCAAAAGTGCCGCATTTAAGAATGGTGATCTTTAGAGGATCCATTCCAAGAATACGCTTTAGATCTTTATAATCATTATCTACATATTTAAAATAAACACTTAAATGCTCCCTCAAAATGTCTTTTGTGATGGCGCTGCTGATAAGTGACTCACGCTTCATCTCAATATACATATGCAGCAGCGGACGATTCTGGTTGTTGTATTCTTTCACAGCAAGCCAGTCTTTTATGGCAAGGCCTGAAAGGTCTACAACATCCCTGATGCAGCCTTCAGAAATACGTGTAAATCCTGCGATATCGATTATGTCCGGGACCCTGTCGACATACTTAAACCGGGGGATTTTTATCTTTTCAGTGTTGCTTTCCAATCCGATGCAGCGATAAACGTCGCCTACACGATATCGGACAAAAGCTCCGCCCTTTAAAACGGATATAACAAGTTCATATTTTTCATTCGGTATCACTTCGTTCATAAGATAAGTCTTAGGCTGATATTCAGGGGTTTCCAGGTGTTTGTCCATCTCTTCTTCAGGGATAAACTCATAGAAGCATGCATCGGGGAAGAAATATAGTCCGTCTCTTGTCCATGTTTCTGTGCCTATGCATCCCGGCTCAGTTCCGGCGAACATTTCCATGGGCCGAATGCCCCATAAATCTTCAAGATCATCTTTATAACACTCGTTATCAGTCCCGACTATCATTAATCCCTTCAGCTTGAATAGATCCTTGGGTTTGAGTTCACGGTTTTCCTTTTTACAGCAATATTTTGCCCGAAGGATTCTCAGAACCATGAATGGTGAATATCGAAACATCTTTTTACTTTCCGTACTCTCATTTTTGGATTTACTGCTTCCCATCAAGCTTAAACTGAGACTTATGAAGTACGTAACGCTTCCAAGTCCGAAAAAGTAATCAATTCCTTTTCTAAGGCCTAATTTAAATCCTTTTTTGTTTCGTTCTGAAAATGACATTTTAACTGCTTCCTTGACAGGAGGCAGAAATTCAATTCCGATTTCCTCATTCAGCAATACAGGCACAAGACCGGTTGCATATGGAAGCGGAGCCAATCCATAAAGGAAAGTATCCGCAGCTTTTATGTTGAATTTACCCTTTTCCGGGCTTGTAGCAAGTATCATGCAGGCCATCATATTGATTTTATATGTGTCTAGCATGCTTTTTGAGAATGGTGCCACCTTGATAGGGTTTCTGCCGCCTTCCCAAGTAGTTTGAATCCAGATTGCAGGCTTATCCGGAAGCATATATTCTTGTTTTAATAGAAGTATATCCGCATAGTCCTCGTAGGAAGTTAAAGGTACTTGTTTTCTGAATTCCTCAATCGAATCAGGATTCTTCCCGTTAAGAATAGACTGGCCTAATCCTGATTTGCTCCACAGTGAAATCTGTTCGAGCATCAGGCGATTCTGTATTTGCATATATTCATCTATGTTCAAATCCAAAAACCCGCAATATTCCTGCCAAACGGCATCGGAATGCAAATTCTTCAATTTTTCTTCAAGCCTCACCGAGTCACCTTCCTTCGTAAACGAGATGTCTTAATACATTGTTTGCAGCTCTGATAAGTCGGGAATAAAAACGGGGTTGTCTTTTTATACTCACTGTAATCGGCAAAAGTTTTTATAAAAACCCACCTGTCCTGAAGCAAAATATAAAAAATGTTTAGAACGCTAAATAGGATCCCCCCCAATAGCAGGACCGGATCTGGTAGTGCAAGCCAGAGAAATAGGTATAAGCTCATAAACCATAAACCGCCCGGATGTCTGCTTAGCGCATAGATTCCTGTTGTGCATATTTGCGGCGGTTTTGATGCTAAATATGTGTCACCAAAGGGAACAGCAAAAAATAGTGTATAAATTAACAAAAGCAGCGAAATAAATGCCATTACGCTGAAAATTAAAGTTTGCGCACTATATGTTACGGTCCCGGTATTTGTATCGTTCAGAACTGTGTATACAATACCGGCTGTAGCTGTGACCAATAAAATACATCCCAGCAAAAAACCGCTGCGTAATAACTTATTATTTATTGTAATGCTATTTATATCATATAACACAAAGAAAAGAAAAGCCAAACCCCCCATTATCAGATAAGCCATACACTTTTTTCCCTTCTTTTATCGTACCATTTTTTACATTACCACGATATCCATTTTAAATCAATATTTTTCCAGAAATTTACTAGAACAAATCTTCTGAAAAAACTTACTTTTTAATTCAATCACAAATTTACCTTAAATATGATTACCTCAATTATGGATTCATTTTTCTATGTCTCCATTCAGACTGAACGTTTTGCCTTCTGTTATTCTGATAGGAACGAGCTTCCCTGTCAACTCCGCAGGTCCTTTAAAATTGACAAGTTTTCCAGTCACTGTACGGCCTGATATCATCTTTGTATTTGTCTTGCTTGAACCCTCTGCTAAGACTAAAACAATATTTCCCTCGTAAGATTTGTTTATTTCCTGGGAAATCTCATTAAGCCTGTCGACAAGCCTATCGAAGCGTTGGTGTTTAATTGATTCAGGAACCTGGTCTTTATATTTCTCTGCAGGTGTTCCTTTTCGTATAGAATAAAGGAAGGTGAAAGCAGAATCAAATCGCACCTTTTCTACTAAGTCCATAGTTTCGTTAAAATCTTCATCTGATTCACCGGGGAAACCGACAATTATATCTGTCGTAATTGCAATATCCGGAATAACATCCCTGAGTTTTTCGATTAGCTGCAGATAATCTTCTTTTGAATATTTCCGGTTCATACGAGTCAGAATTTCAGTACTTCCTGATTGAACAGGCAAATGAATGCTATTACATAGCTTGTCACATTTTTGAAAGGCGTGTATCAGTTTATTTGACAAGTCCTTTGGATGGGATGTCATGAAGCGGATTCTTTCGATTCCGTCTATGTCATTGAGCATGTAGATCAAATCGGCAAAATCCTGAGTAAAATTACTGCCTTTTCCATATGAATTTACGTTCTGACCAAGCAGGGTAATTTCCTTCACTCCTGAGGCTGCCAGTGCTTTTACTTCATTGACGATTTCTCCGGGATGCCTGCTTCTTTCCCTCCCTCTGGTATACGGTACAATGCAATAAGTACAGAAATTATTACATCCATACATGATATTTACATAAGCTTTAAAGGGATACATCCTTTTTGCTGGCAGTCCTTCGATTATGTCGCCGCCATTATCCCATACATCTACCACCTTGTTCCTTTCGTTGAGAACATTGTTCAAAAGCGAGGGAAATTGATGTATGTTATGGGTGCCGAACACCAGATCAACCCAAGGATATTTAGCTTTCAGGGTATCTATGATATGCTGCTGCTGCATCATGCAGCCGCAAACCGCCACAACTGTTTCCGGTCTTTCTTCTTTGACTTTCTTAAGCTGCCCTAAAGTCCCAAAGAATCGCTTGTCCGCATTTTCCCGAACGCTGCAGGTATTAATAATCGCGACGTCCGCTTCCCTTCTATTAGCATTTTCAATATATCCCAATTCCTCCAGCATCCCGGCGAGCGTCTCAGAGTCATGTTCGTTCATCTGGCAGCCAAAGGTTGTGATATTGTAACTCTTATTTAAATTTGAACGTTTATCCATCATGTCACCCTTTTTATATAATTTTTAATAATGTCCTTTACACACTTTTACTTATGTGATTATACATTAAAAAAATATACACGGCTATATAACAAATAAATAGAGATCACATTTTATGTTAAACCTTGTGTACCAGATAGCATTTGATGCATTTAGAATATAATAATTTCAATTTGAGAATCTTATATTCATACAATCAGAGGGATGAAGTATTACTACATAGTTTTTACGAAAGAGAGGGTAAATTACATACTAGTTATGATTTACATGCTCCTATTGCAATAGATAGGATGAAAGGAATATATCTCGTCAAGCATGTTATGGTGCGCATATACTTCTCCCTATGATTAATCTATTTAAGTTAAAGGATAAAAAGAAGTTAAAGAAGAAGATTTTAAAGATAAGCAGTAATTAAAGACAGACTAAGCCGAAGGAATCTTTCAAAGGTTCCTTTTTTAATTATTTCAATTATTATGTCTGTTTTTACTTTAGGTCAGACGAAGGTTGTGATATTGCAGTCGAATATTTTTTGCTTATGCATTATAATAATATTTGGGTAAAATACTATAATCTCTCTTTAAATCAACGGACAGTTTACATCATACATTCAGTAGCTCGTAAAAATACATCGCTGTAATCAGAGGATATGGTAAAATAAGGTAGTGCTAACTTAGTTATAGAAAAATTAGATTTTAAGAAGTAGAACCTTAAAGGAGGGTAAATTAATGAAAATTATTATTATGGCTCCAAAAGGAAAGATGGGCAGATTAATTATAAAGGTGGCATCAGAGAATAATGATCTTGAGATTGTCGGTGTAATAGGACCAAAAGGCAGAAAATATATCGGCAATGACGCAGGGGCTGTGGCGGGAATCGGTTATGATATTGGAGTTACGGTTACTGATAACCTTGATGATATCATTGATCGCTGTGATGCTGTCATAGATTTTTCTACTGTGGAATTGTCCATGGATGTACTTGAAGCCGCAAGAAAACATCGAAAGGCTCTGCTTTGCGGTACGACAGGTTTCAGTAATAATCAGCTGCAAGAATTTCGGAATGCATCACAGGAAATCCCCATCCTGCAAGCTTCCAATACCTCTAATGTGGTCAACCTTATGAAGCATTTACTTGCTATAGCAGCAAAAGCTCTTGAGAAACAGGCAGATATTGAAATTATTGAGATGCATGATTCACAGAAGAAAGATGCTCCGAGCGGGACAGCAAAGGAAATGGCCGAAGCTATGGCGGAAGCGACAGATAAGACTTCATATAATGATTTAGTAAAATTTCATTCAATAAGAGCAGGTGATATTTCCAGCAGTCATACGGTAATATTTGGATGTATGGGAGAAAGATTGGAAATAGCACACCATGCATATAACTGGGAATGTTTCGCCAGAGGCTCCTGTGATGCCGTCCTGTTCATTAATGATAGGCAAAACGGATTATATACTATGAATGATATATTGAAATCAGTTTTTGATTGACGTATCAACATTTTAGTTTTAGACTTATACTAATTATTTTAACTACAATGAGGAGGTATTTCATGAATTTGGAACAAGTCAAATATTATCTATCACTTGATCATAAGGAGCAGATCAGGAAAGCAAGGGAAAATCTGAAGGATATTATAAAAGAAACACCCTTGATTTACAGTGATTTTTTCAGCAAAGAACACAAGTGCGATATATATATAAAACCTGAAAATTTTCAAGTCACCGGATCTTTTAAAATCAGAGGAGCTTATAATAAAATTATTAATCTGACAGAGGAGGAATGCAAGAAGGGAATCATCTGCTCTTCGGCAGGAAATCATGCACAGGGAGTAGCTTTCTCGGCTCAGCGCCGCGGAATAAAGTCGGTCATAGTAATGCCTAATGTCACTCCTTTGTTAAAGATCGAAGCAACCAAGGAGTATGGCTCAGAGATTGTGATTCACGGTGATGTCTATGATGAGGCCTATAACAAAGCGCTTGAGTTGGCAGATGAACGTGGATATACCTTCGTGCACCCCTTTGATGATTACGATGTTCTCTGCGGGCAAGGCACTATCGGGTTAGAGATTTTGGAGGAACTTGATAACATTGATGAGATACTCGTACCCATTGGCGGCGGTGGATTGATCAGCGGCATTGCTTTGGCTGTGAAGTCCATAAAACCATCTGTAAAGGTAATCGGTGTTGTTCCCGTAGGAGCTATGGCAATGAAAATATCTGTGGATGAGGGTCAGGTGTCAAGACTGGCAACATTAAAAACCAGCGCTGAAGGCGTTGCCGTCAAGCAGCCAGGAGATTTAACTTTTGCTTTAACCAAAAAATATGTAGATGAAATAATAACAGTTTCAGAAAAGGACATTATGGAAGCGGTGCTCCTCATTCTTGAAAAGCATAAGATGATAGCAGAGACAGCCGGAGCTGTTACACTTGCCGGTATTAAGAAAAGAGCAAAACCCGGAAAAAAAATCGTCTGTTTGATCAGCGGTGGAAATATCGACGTAGTGACTATTTCTTCTATAATAAATCAGGGTTTGATCAGCCGTGGAAGAATCATGTGCTTCTCCGTCGAGCTGCCTGATAAACCGGGGCAGCTGGTTAAGGTTGCTCAGATCCTTTCTGAACTCGGAGCTAATGTTATTGAACTTGAGCACAACCAATTCAAAGCCTTAGACAGGTATTCAAATAAGGTTGCTCTGGAGGTTACAGTCGAGACTAACGGCCACAGCCATATTAAACAGATCCTTGATACATTAGAAGATAACAATTTCGAAGTAAACAGGGTATATTAAGGTCCTGCCGCCGTATGCTGCGTAAGACATCTGACGGAAATATGCGCCTGCCGGAATTAATAAAGAGCCTGCCTGAGGCTCTTTTCATTTTTTTGCAATATATCACGTGACGGGTGTTTTTCTGTTTTGTTCATACATCCGGCATGCGTCATCATTATCAAAAACTAAAAGCGCCGCGACGATGTATTTCCGCGGGAACCTTCGGAGCTTTCAGTCATCCGTAAGCGACCGTGTTCCATAGGAAATATATCCGGCAGGTGCTATATTCTAAATGCCTACAAGTCCGGCAGGCGCTATATTCTAAATACTATGAGTCCGGCTGGCACTTAACTCAGCTGCTTCTATTTGAAAAGATCCTCCGTTTCATGCTTCTTCTGCCTTCCCATCAGGCTTTTTACAGCTTCTCTGGCATCAATTTTCTCGTTAATAACCTGGTATATCTGCTCCGTTATCGGCATTTCCACTCCGACCTGCTGCGCCAGCTGATATGCTGCTTCCGTAGTGTACATTCCTTCAACGACCATTCCCACCTTTTTCGTCGCTTCGGATGGTCTCATTCCTTCTCCGATCAGAATGCCGCACCTTCGGTTTCTGCTGTGCATGCTTGTGCAGGTCACGATCAGATCTCCGATACCCGTCAATCCTGAAAAAGTACTCAAATTGGCACCAAGCTTAAGACCCAGTCTGGCGATTTCAGTTATGCCGCGTGTCATCAACGCTGCTTTTGCATTGTCTCCATATCCCATGCCGTCTGATACTCCAGCGCCTAATGCAATTATATTTTTCAGAGCTCCTCCCAGTTCAACGCCAATCATATCAGAATTAGTATAGACCCGAAGGCGTTCAGACATGAATACATCCTGAATCGTCTCTGCCAGGTCTAATTCATCTGAAGCGGCAACTACAGTAGTGGGTAAGCCCAGTCCAACCTCTTCTGCATGGGATGGACCTGACACTACAACGTATCTTGCATCTGGGAGCTTATCAAAGGCAATTTCAGACATTCGTTTTAGACTTTTCTGCTCAATTCCCTTCGCAACATTGACCAGAATCATTTCAGGCTTCAAGTAAGGAATCGCTCCATCTAAAGCACTTCTAAAATGCTGTGCAGGTACAGAGAAAAGAACAATATCGGTTCCGTCTGCTGCTTCTTCTACAGAGAAGGAAATCTGAAGCTTATCAGGAAATTTAATTCCCGGCAGATATCTGATATTTTCCCGGTTTTCAGTAAGTTCATCCAGATGTGTTTTATCTATATCCCAAAGATTTATTGTATGACCGGCAGTACTTAAACTTATAGCCAGAGCAGTTCCCCAGCTTCCCCCACCGATAACAGCGATCTTCTTATTATTCATTATTTCCCTCCTGTTTTGAAAAGCGAACCTTAGGTTCTTCACCTTTAAGTAGTCTTTTGATATTCAAACGATGTTTGAATAATACAATTACCGCCATCCCCGCAGTCCATGGCAAATAGTCAGGATTAAAGTAAAAAGAAGCTGCAGGAAGTATAAGTGCAGCTGTGATCGACCCGACTGATACCCGTCTGCTGATCAAAAAGAATATAAGTGCAACGATACCCTCGATCAAACCAAGCAAAGGTTCAATCGTTAAAATGATTCCAAATGCAGTAGCAATACCTTTTCCTCCGCGAAATCCAAACATAACCGGCCAGATATGTCCTGCCAAGACAGCCATACCGCAAGCCAGCTCAAGGCTTTGACCGCCTATGTACCCACCGATCAGAACTGCGGCTGCGCCTTTTGCCATGTCGATTGCAAGGGTTGCTGCTGCAGCCTTTTTCCCAATGACGCGCAGGACATTCGTCGTTCCGGCATTACCGCTTCCTTCTTTCCTGATATCAACTCTCTTTACCTTTCCTATGAGAATGGCAGGAGATATATTTCCCAAAAAATAACTAACTATTATTGCAGCGATCGGGAACAGATTAATCATGATTTTCATCTCCTTTTTCCCGAAACACAAATTTGATAGACGTTCCTTCGAAACCGAAGCCCTCTCTTATTTTATTTTCCAAATATCTTGCATATGAGAAATGCATCAATTTTCTATCATTAATCTTAAATGAGAACAGAGGCGGCTTCACCCCTACCTGTGTCACATAGTATATCTTAAGCCTTTTTCCCTTGTCGGAAGGAGGCTGCTTCATCATTGTCGCATCTTGAATCAGGCTGTTTATCTGACCGGTCGGAACCCTTAAGGCGCGTTTTTCTGATACGTACTTCACCATATCGATCACATTATTCAATCTTTGTCCCTGCAGTACGGAAATAAATACAGAAGGTGCATAGGACATAAATGAAAGCTCCTGAGCTATTTGCTTCTGGAACTCCTTCATTGTGTTTGTTTCCTTCTCAATCAGATCCCATTTGTTCACAACGACAATTATACCCTTACCCGCCTCATGGGCAATTCCTGCTATCTTTTTATCCTGATCTGTCACTCCTTCAACAGCATCGATCATCAATAGACAGACGTCGCAGCGCTCAATGGCTGCAATTGCTCTTATTACACTGTATTTCTCAATATCTCCCGTTACTTTACTCTTTCTCCTGATTCCTGCAGTGTCAACTAAGATATATTGATCTTCTCCATTGGTAAAGGGTGTATCAATGGAATCCCTTGTAGTCCCTGCAATATCACTGACGATAACACGCTCCTCACCCAGCAGAGCATTGATGAGAGATGATTTTCCGACATTTGGCTTCCCTATGACTGCGATCCTTGTCGTATCATCGTCATCTGCTTCTCCTATGCGTGGCAGCTTTTCAACGATCAAATCCAGCAAATCCCCAAGGTTAAACATATTAGCAGCTGAAATCGGAATCGGCTCTCCCAGACCAAGTTCATAAAAATCGTAGAAATCTTCAGGAAGCTTCGAAGAATCAACCTTGTTTACTACCACAATAACTTCCTTCCCGGTCCTCATAAGCATGTTTCCGACTTCGCGGTCGGATGCTGTCAAACCATCCTTCCCGTCAACCATAAATAGAATGACGTCCGCTGTATCCATAGCCATTTCTGCCTGAATCCGCATCTGCGAAAGGATAGCATCTGTTGATTCCGGCTCAATTCCCCCGGTGTCTATAAGTGCAAAATGTTTGCCCCGCCATTCGGCTTCTGCATAAATCCTGTCTCTGGTCACTCCCGGTGTATCCTCTACGATGGACACTCTTTTTCCTATCACTTTATTGAAAAATGTCGATTTGCCGACGTTGGGTCTCCCAACTACGGCGACAATTGGTTTAGACATTTATTATTTTCTCCTATTCAAAGATTGCTTCAGCAAATTCGGACGGTTCAAATTCCTTCAAATCATCCAGACCTTCGCCAACACCAATAAACTTAACCGGCATTTGGAATTCGTCGGATATTGTGATCACGATTCCGCCTTTTGCAGTACCATCAAGCTTAGTCAATACTATTCCTGAGATGTCTGTTATTTCACCAAATTCTCTGACTTGGGAAACTGCATTTTTCCCGGTTGCGGCATCTAACACTAAAAGTGTTTCCCGGTACGCTTCCGGGTATTCTCTGTCAATGATTTTATTCATCTTTTCCAGTTCCGCCATAAGATTTTTCTTAGTCTGAAGTCTTCCTGCCGTATCACAGATCAGTACATCAATCTTTTTTACCTTGGCAGACTGGATCGCATCAAAAATTACAGCGGATGGATCTGCTCCTTCCTGATGTTTTATTACGTTTACCCCTATTCTGTTCCCCCATACTTCAAGCTGTTCGCCTGCTGCTGCCCTGAAAGTATCCGCTGCTGCTAACAGTACCGTCTTCCCCTTATTCTTACATTTGTATGCTATTTTTGCTATAGAAGTAGTCTTACCGCCTCCATTAACTCCAATCATCAGTATGATCAGGGGAGTTTCTTCTGTGAGCTTATGTTTTTCTCCTTTATCAATCAACTCTCTGATGATTTTCTTTATTTGATCCTTAACTCCTTCAGGATCTCTGATTTTCAAATGCTTAATATCTTCTCTCAGTTTTCCTGTTATTTTCATTGTGGTATCCATGCCGATGTCGGAGGTTATCAGGATCTCCTCCAGCTCATCCAGCATATCCTCATCTATTTCCGGTCTCATGAGGATTACATCTTCAATTCTCTCCTGCAGTCTTCCAAAAAAGGATTTTTTAACACCAAATGCCATACTTCTCTCCCTCTCTAAATATTAGTTTATGTAATGGTATCAATCATCGATTGGGAATTCATCTCCCAGCTTCAGGGAGATTATTTTCGAGACCCCCTGCTCAGGCATTGTCACACCATAAAGAATATCAGCATATTCCATTGTTGCCTTTTGATGAGTCACAAGCGCAAACTGAATCTCCTTGAAGTTGGATAAATAACTTGCAAAGTTGCTAATGTTTACATCATCCAAAGCCGCCTCAACCTCATCAAGTATGCAGAACGGTGTTGGTTTCGCCCTCAGTACTGCAAACATCAGGGCTATGGCTGTCATAGTTTTTTCACCTCCGGACATGAGGCTGATATTCTGGAGTTTCTTGCCGGGTGGCTGCGCCACAATTTCTATTCCGCTGTCTAAAGGATTATTCTCATCTTCCAGTCTTAACTCAGCAGCCCCTCCTCCAAAAAGTTCTATAAACACGCTTTCGAAATTCAGGACGATTTTATCAAAGTTTTCCTTAAAACGCTGTCTTATGGTTCTATCCATGTCATTAATGAGTTTTTTCAATGAGTTCATAGCGTTCAGAATATCGTTTCTTTGTCCTGTAAGGAATGCATATCGTTCGCTGACAGATTCATATTCTTTAATAGCTCCAACATTGACTTCTCCCAGCTCTTTGATACTGTTTTTAATTTCTCTGCTTTCCTTTACGGCAGCTGAAAGATTAAAATCTTTCTTTTTAAACTCAATTGCCTGAAGATAGGCAACTTCAAATTCCTCCCATAGTTTGTCCTTATATGTATCAAGCTGGGTTTCATACTTAGCTTGCTTGATTTCAAGATCATATTTTTGAGTCTGGTATCCGTTTAAAAACTGCTCCATTTCTTCTTTTTTAACTGAAATATCTTTCAGATGTTTTGATACCGTTTCCTGTTCTTCGGTTATCTCCTCCAGATACCGCTCGATGCCTGCTTTTTCCTGCTCTTTGGATTTAAGGTTCTTCTCCAGTCCTCCTTCTTGGTCAAAAAGTACTGCTTTTTCATTTATTAAGATCTCAATAGCCCGTTCTTTGCTGCCTTTTTCCTTAATAAGTTCATTTTTATACTCTTCAACCCTTACCAGCATCTGATCTACATTGTTTTTTCTGCTCTCTGCTGTTCCGACTGCGATTCTTGACTTAGTGATTTCCTCATTGACTGTTTCGAGCTTAAGCTTTCTTTCTTCATAACGGACAAGGCCGGAATCTGCAATTCGTTCGATCTCTTCTATTTCTTTACCCGCCTCTGTCGCTTGCTCCTTCATCTCATCAATCATGTTTTCAGAAGCTCTCTTTTCTGATTCGATGTTGTCAAGATCTTTTTTCCTTCTTTCGGAACTGCTTCCAAGTTCGGAAAGTTTTTGCCCCATTGCAGCGATAGCATTATTCTTTGACAGGAGTTCCAATTCTTTCTCACGCTGTTCACGATCCAGTCTTCGGTTCAGTTCCAGCCCTTTTTGGATTTCAGCTCTTAATGTCTCCAGACTGCCTTCCATTGATACTCTTGATTCCTCAAGATCAGTCAGCTTTTCAGCCAAACGTTTTGCTTCTGCTTTTCTTTCCAGAAGGTTTGATGTATTGCTGCGGAATGTGCCCCCGGTAATCGCTCCTCCGGAATTGATTACCTCTCCATCCAGCGTAACAAAACGTAAGCCGCCGCCATAAGCCTTTTTAGATAGTTTCACCGCATGATCCAATGAATCTACGATGATAACCCGACCAAGAAGGTATTCCATTACCTTTTGATATTTAGATTCAAATTTGACACAGTTGACACCGAAGCCCTTAAAGCCCTCTTCATTTTTTAACTGTTGATCATAATTTAAATTAGCGCTTTTTATACTCTTAATCGGAAGAAATGTCAACCTCCCCGCTTTATTGGCTTTTAATGCACTTATTGCAGTCTGAGCACTTTGGTCGTCCTCGCATACCATGTTTTGAAGCGCAGCGCCAAGAGCTGTCTCAATAGCAGTTTCAAAACCTGTCGGAACATCAATCAACTCGGCTGCCACGCCATTAATACCCGGGAGCTTTGATTTCATAACAAACTTTACAGCATTATTATAACCCTCGTAGGAGCTTTCCAGTTCCTCAAGCATCTTTTTCCTGGCAGAGATTTGACCAATTGAAATTTTTGTTGCTTCCAATTCTCCGGCAAGTTTTTTCTCTATCAGCAAATTTTCATTATATTGCTGCATTACAACTTTGCTTTCCTTGGCTATTTCACTTAAGAGGGTACGGCGGGCATTCCCATCTTTCACTGCATCCTCATATTGTTCTGCTAATTCCGACATCTCTGCTGATGTCGTTTCTTCCTCTAAAAGCAGCTGGTCCTTCCGCTTGTCCAAAGCGCTCTTCAATCCGATGAGACTCTTGATTTCACTATTTTTATTGCTGATTGCACTGTGTAATTCATACAATCTGTTTTTCTGACCGTCGATTGTTTCTGCATCTGCGCTGAGTGCTGCTGTAATTTCTGTATAACTTTGGATTTTATCTGAAAGGATTGTTTCCAGATCTGCAAGCTCTTCATCTATTTTCCTCTTACTGTTATAAAGCTGAAGTGCATTCTCTGTTTCTTTCTCTAATTTCCCTTCCAGTACGGTGATTTCTTCTCTAAGCCTGCCATCATCCTTTTCTATTGAATACAATTTCTCACGGTTTAACTGGTTCTGATTATTCAAGGAATTGATTTTCCCAACACAGAACATGAGCTTGTCCCTTGTTTCATTGCTGAGTCTGCCAAGTTCCTCGCTTCGTGTTCGGTTTTCAATCAGTTCAGAATCAATAGAAGCTTTATCTTCTTTCAGCTCCTCGATCTGGCTTTGCAGTTCGGAAAGATCATCTTTGATGTACTCATTCTTCAGTTCTATATTTTCTATATTTTTCAGTGTGATATTGATTTCAAGCTCTCTTGATTTATCCCTCAAACTAAGGTATTCTGCAGCTTTTTCACTGTCTTCTTTTAATCCGTCGATTCTTGATTCTATCTCTGTAATTATATCATTTACTCGTTCCAGATTCGCATTCGAGGCTTCCAGTTTGCGTTCCGATTCAGCCTTTCGGGTTCTATACTTGACTATTCCGGCAGCTTCTTCAAAGATTTCCCTTCTGCTCTCCGGCTTATTGCTGACGATGTCCGCAATTTTCCCCTGCCCGATAATCGAGTAACCATCAACCCCTATGCCCGTATCCATGATAAGTTCACGTATGTCACGCAATCTGCATTGATTATTATTAATTGAGTATTCACTTTCGCCTGAGCGGTACATCCTTCTTGTAATGGCGACTTCGGAATAATCTATAGGTAGAATTCCCGTGGTGTTGTCAATCACAAGGGTAACTTCTGCCATACCTCTTGATTTTCTGCTTGCAGTTCCGGCAAATATGACTTCTTCCATTTTGCCTCCCCGCAGCATTTTCGGGCTCTGCTCTCCAAGTACCCACCGGATAGCATCTGAAATATTGCTTTTGCCGCTTCCGTTCGGGCCTACGATGCAGGTTATTCCTCTGTGAAACTCGATGCTGACAGGCTCAGCAAAGGATTTAAACCCTTGCATATCGATTCTCTTAAAATACAAATGTTCCACCCCGCTCTAACGCTTGTTTTGCCGCTTTCTGTTCTGCTTCTTTTTTGCTCCGTCCGGATCCGCTTCCAATTATCTTTCCCTTGAAAAGGAGATTAGTATAGAACACTTTATCGTGATCCGGGCCTTCCTCCTTTTCAATGATATAGCTGATATCTGCTTCTCCATTGGATTGAAGTCTTTCCTGAATCTCAGACTTATAATCCATATGCAGCCTGCCTGCAATTGCATCTTTTATCAGAGCGTAAAAAGTGCGGATTACAAAATCCTGAACCGCATTCCAGCCTCTGTCAAGATAGATGGCACCTATGATCGCCTCAACAGCGTCTGCAATAATAGAGCTCCGGCTTCTTCCGCCGCTGTTAATTTCACCTTTTCCGAGATGAAGATAGTCTCCGACAGATAACGCGATGCCGCATGATGCAAGCGATCTCTCACATACGATTATTGATCTCAGCTTTGTGAGTTCTCCCTCTTCTACATCGTTAAGACTTCTGTACAAATGATCGCTGATTACAGCATCCAAGATCGCATCACCGAGGAATTCAAGCCTCTCATTATTCTCTGTCGAATTCATTCTCTCTTCATTTACGTAAGAGCTGTGGGTCAAAGCTTTTTTTAATAAATCGACATTTTGAAATTCATATTTAATTACTCTTTGAAAATCTAAGTCATTCACTGGTTATTATTTCCTCCAGTTCAAGAACTGAATTCTGTATTATTTCCACAACATTGTTTTCAGCATACGGAATACCCTTTATAATGGTGTTTTTTACTGCATTAGCGTTGGAAGATCCGTGCATTTTAACTAAGGCACCTTTTACACCAAGTATTGGAGCCCCTCCGTATTCAGAGTAGTCAAACTCTGCTTTCAATTCCTTCAATTTATCAGTCAGAAGCAATGCTGCTATCTTTGGGATTATACCTGATGTAAATTTCTGTTTCAATAGCTTAAAAATAGTCCATGCAAGCCCTTCTGACAGCTTTAATATGACATTGCCGGTAAAACCGTCACATACAAATACGTCGCTGACGCCTTTGGGTATATCTCGTGCTTCAACGTTGCCAACAAACCTCATACTGCTTTTAGAAAGCAGGTCATACGCGGCTTTTGTAACAGTGGTTCCTTTGGTTTCTTCCGTTCCGATATTTACAAGACCTACCGTCGGATTTTTTATATTCAGCACTTTTTCCATATAGATGCTGCCCATTGTAGCAAACTCCAGCAGGTTGTTTGGTTTGCATTCGGAATTGGCACCTGAATCCACAAGAAGTGATACCCCTCCTCTTCCTAATAACGGATATGTGCTTGCAATGGCTGGACGGTCTATCCCCTGGATCCTTCCTAAAATAAAAAGGCCAGAGGCCATGATTGCACCCGTATTCCCGGCTGAAATAAAAAGATCCGCCTCTCCGCTTTTCAGCATGTTAATACCTTTTACCATTGATGAGTCCTGTTTGGTTCTAACAGCTTTCACTGGAGCATCATCGTTTGTAATTACTTCACTGGCATGTACAACTTTAATTTGTTCTTTATTATATTTGTATTTTTCCAATTCTGTTTTTAAGCTTGACTCATCCCCTACAAGAATGATTGTATGTTCTATTAATGCGGCTGCCTCGACTGTTCCTTTTACAATATCCTGCGGTGCGTTATCTCCGCCCATACCATCTACGACTATAATCATATAAAGCCTCCTATTGTTTATCCTGTGTTTCCTTTTTATCATCAGACAATGAAATTGTCCATAAATCATATATCTTAGAATATAACACATAATGCCAGTAAATGCAATCTGTGCACAGAAACGTGCAAGTCGCTTAAACGTTCTTTGCTGTTGAAACATCCCTACCTTATCATCATTTTTAATCACATAAAGATAAGCACACCATTTATATATTGATGTGCCTTTTAAACATATTCTTGTATCATATTCTGTATTTAATCAATCCCCGATTCCAACACTATATTAAGGCTTCAAGCTTAAGAATGGATACCTCATAAGCTGTTTTTACAGTTATGTTTCCTTCCGCATCGCGCTTCCTGTATTCTCTGCTTTGAATTCTTCCCATAATGGATATTTTGGTACCTATAGCAAGGTTACTGGCATAGCCGGCATTTCTTCCCCATGCAATACATGGAATGTAATCTGACTTATTATACATTCGGTTCACTGCAAGCATAATATCACAGATTTCTCTGCCCAAAGGAGAAACCCTCCCTATGGGATTTTTACATATAAAACCTTCCAGATTGATAACATTCTCATGTTCAAATTTTGTATCCTCATTGCAGACTTGAAACTCTCTTGCGAATACTACTACATTCAGTTTATTTCTTCCATCTGTTTCTTCATTATAAGTTCGTATCTGCCCGAGGATCTTAACATTGTCTGAAATGTTTAGAGAAAGATTCCAGATCAAACGCTCCGATACGATGATTTGTATGATATCACAATATCCGCTTTTCCTGTCAATTCCGACATAAATACTGTAAAATGTTTCGCCATATGACTTATGGCTTATTACCGGCTGTGAAAGGACAACCCCGTTCAGTAACGTACGGTTTGTTTCCAGCCCTTTATCTTCTATGCCATCCATTGCTTTTCCCCCTTTTATCCATCTTCTTCTTTATCCATGCTTCTTAAGTTTTCATAGATACTGAAAATACAGTCAATCTATATAGTGTATTCATCCGTATTTTTGATATTACTTTTTTTAACATGGAATAGAGGAGAATAAGCAATATGATGACATTAAAAAATGGCTGAACAGATACATAATATCCGTTCAGCCATTCTTATTTTTCGTTATGTTCCGTAATGGCCAGATATTTGATTACTTCACCGGCCAAAATCAACCCTGCTACAGAAGGTACAAAGGCTACGCTTCCGGGAACCTGTTTATTCTTCGATTCGTCAATAGCCGGTTTAATAGGAGTTTCTTTTGAATAGACAACCTTTAGATCCTGAATTCCGCGCTTCCGTAATTCATATCGCATCACCTTTGCTAAAGGGCACATTGAGGTCTTCGTGATATCCGCCACTTCCAGTTTGGTCGGATCCAGCTTATTACCTGCGCCCATGCTGCTGATGATCGGTACATTCTGTGTTTTTGCGCTTTCTATCAGAACAAGCTTGGAGGAAACAGTATCGATTGCGTCGATAATGTAATCGTAGATGCTCAGGTCGTAGTCACTTGCATTGTCAGCACCGTAAAAAATATCATGGGCATCAACATTGGCTGACGGATTGATTTCAAGTATTCTATCCCTCATAACCTCCACTTTCTTTTTACCTATCGTTTTTCTCGTGGCAATCAGCTGACGGTTGATGTTTGTCAGGCTGACATTATCGCTGTCAAAAAGGTCTATAGAGCCTATACCGCTTCGGATCAATGCCTCTACTGCAAATGAGCCAACCCCTCCGACTCCGAAAACAGCAACTCTTGCATTATGCAGTCTTCTCATACCTTCCGCCCCTAAGAGCAGCTCTGTTCTTGAAAATTCATTCAACGTCTGAACCTGTCCCATTTTATTACTTACCCTTCTATTCTGAAAAAAGTGGAGTGGAAAGATAACGTTCACCGGTATCCGGGAGAAGAACTACTATATTTTTCCCTTCGTTCTCCGGTCTTTTTGCAAGTACAGATGCCGCAAATAAAGCTGCTCCTGAGGATATTCCCGCCAGCAGACCTTCTGTTCTTGAAAGAGAACGGCCTGCCTCAAATGCCTCTTCATCTTCCACTGCTATGATCTCATCATATATAGAGGTATTTAATACATTCGGTACAAAACCTGCTCCGATTCCCTGGATCTTATGTGGTCCGGCGGTTCCTATTGAAAGCATAGGGGAAGATGCGGGCTCAACGGCGACAATTTTAACATCTGGGTTCTTTGACTTCAAATACTCTCCTATTCCGGTAACTGTACCGCCTGTTCCTACTCCGGCAACGAAGATATTCACTTCACCGTCTGTATCCTCCCAGATTTCCGGTCCTGTCGTCAATCTATGGACTTCAGGGTTTGCAGGGTTATCGAATTGACTGGGGATGAAGGAGTTTGGAATTGAAGCTGCCAGCTCTTCGGCCTTAGCAATCGCACCTTTCATACCCTTTGAGCCTTCTGTCAGTACAAGTTCTGCTCCATACGCTTTTAACAGGTTTCGTCTCTCGACGCTCATGGTTTCAGGCATTGTAAGAATAATCTTATATCCTCTTGCAGTTGCAACAGCAGCCAGGCCTATTCCTGTGTTTCCGCTTGTCGGTTCGATAATCGTCGCTCCCGGTTTAATCTTGCCATTTGCCTCAGCATCGTCGATCATTGCCTTGGCAATTCTGTCCTTTACGCTCCCGGCAGGATTAAAATATTCAAGCTTAGCTATCACCCTTGCCTTTAATTCATTCTTTTCTCCGAAATTTACAAGCTCCAACAGCGGAGTCTTTCCAATCAAATCTGTTATACTTTTATACACTTTTGACATTTTTATTTCCTCCTTATCATCGGTTTTTCATTTCATACTATTCATACTAAAATACTATGTTTTATTTCTTATGGTTACATTATATTCATCCCGTTTAATATTGTCAATGAAAGTTTTTTTGTTTTTCAATCAATCTGCTAATTGCTTCCCTGCATGATCCATATGATAGTTTTCCTTAATGATAAGCTGGCTCACAGGCACAATTTTATACCCTTCTGTTTGGAGTTTTGACAGTATGGCAGGGAGATACTCTTCAACATGTTCTGCGTTATTATGGAATAAAATGATGGAGCCCGTTGATACATTCCTTGTGACCCTGTCAACGATCTGTTCCGCTGTGAGGTCCTTCCAGTCCAGACTGTCAACATCCCATTGTATGACATGGTAGCCGTTAACCTTGCATGTCTCAATAAGAATATTGCTGTATGCTCCGAAAGGTGGTCTGAAAACAGTTGGTCTTTGCCCCGTTATATTAGTTATTGCCTCTTCTGCACCTTGCAGTTCTTTTTTTATATCATCTACAGAAAGTTTTGACATGTTAGGATGAGTTGAGGAATGATTTCCAATCTCATGACCTCTGTTGTAAATTTCCAGGACATCCTCCGGGAATTTCTCTGCCCAGAATTTGACCATAAAGAATGTAGTTTTAACATCATACTGATCTAAGATATCCAAAATCGGTTTTGTATGCTCATTACCCCACGCGCAGTCAAAACTGATGGCAACTTCTTTTTCATTTGTATCAACGCTATAAATCGGCAATTTCCTGTCTTCTCCGAAAACCGAATCCATACCTGGTACAAATATGCCAATTGACAAAATCACTGCAGCCGCCATACAGATTATAAGAACTTTAATTGCTGATTTGCTTCTTTTTTGCTTCTTCATCTTTCATACCTCCGTCTCATCTTCTGATACTTTAATGTCGCTACAGTGTATTCGGTTTTATACCCGGGAATGCATGTTTTATATCATAGCGGTAAAGTCTCTTTGACATGTAATTACAATCGCGGTATTATGGTTACTATCTGCCGAATAAATTTATAATTAAAAAATTGTTCAGAACCAGATAATAATATAGTATTTTCATCAGCAATTCTTACAAATATTTTTAGAGGTTTTAGGAGGTACACATAGTGGTGACAGGAAACGAAAAAGATAATGAAACAAATAGCATAACACGAGATCAGGCGTGGAAACTTCTTAATGAATATAATACGGATTCGTTCCAACTGAAACATGCTCTCATTATGGAAGGTGTAATGAGATATTACGCGAAATCACTTGGATATAAAGATGAAGAAGAATTCTGGGGAATTGTCGGTTTACTGCACGATCTGGATTTCGGAATGTACCCCGATGAGCATTGCATAAAACAGGAAGAGATCATGCGGGAGCGCGGGATCGATGAAAGAATCATCCGTGCTGCTGTTAGTCACGGTTATGGAATCACCGTAGATGTAAAGCCGGAGCATGAAATGGAGAAGGTGTTATTCGCAGCTGATGAATTGACGGGTTTGATAGGTGCAGTGGCATTGATGCGGCCATCGAAAAGCATTTCCGATCTTGAGCTGAAATCTGTAAAAAAGAAATTTAAAACATTAAATTTTGCAGCAGGCTGCTCCAGGGACGTCATTATGCAGGGCGCAGAAATGTTGGGTTGGGAGCTTGATGACCTGATCGAAAAAACAATCCTTGCAATGAGGACCTGCGAGCAATAATAAAGGCACCCACGGCGATGCAGGTGCTCACTCATTTTTAATAACTAAAAGGCACCGCGACGATGTATTTCCGTAGGAACCGTCGGAGCCTCAGGTCAGCTGTAAGCGACCGTGTTCATAGGAAATACATACGGCAGGTGCCCAACCAATTATTAATAAACTAAAAGCACCGCGCGATGATGCAGGTGCCTTCATTTTATCGTTTCATTCATGCTCCCGGTTCGGTATCCGGCCAGATCTAAAGAAACATATGTAAACCCGATTTCTTTGAAACGTGCATATATCAGATCCCGGTTTTCTTTTTCCATGATCTTCGAGAATTGCTCCTCGCCTATTTCTATTCTGGCAAGAGTTTCATGGTGACGGACTCTTATTTGATGAAAGCCCATATCCATAAGCAGCTGCTCCGCCTCGTCCACCATTCTCAGCTTTTCCGTCGTGATCTTCTGCCCATACGGAAACCTTGATGAAAGACAGGCAAAAGACTGCTTTGCCCAGGTAGGAAGACTAAGTTCTTTTGACAGCCTGCGGATTTCATTCTTAGTCAGTCCGGCATGTCTCAATGGGCTTTTGATATCCAGTTCCTCTATGGCGGCAAGGCCTGGCCGGTAATCTCCAAGATCATCAATATTGGAGCCTTCCACTACTTCCTTGATTCCATTTTTATAGGCAATATCTTTAATTTTGGAAAACAATTCATATTTACACAGATAACATCGATTAACGGGATTTTCACTAAACCCTTCAATACTTAGTTCTTCTGATTCTACTATCTCATGTATGATTCCATTTTTTTTGGTAAACGCAACGGCTTCTTTCAGTTCCCGTTCTGGGAAGCTGCAAGAACCTGCCGTCACGGCAATCGCCCTATCTCCCAAAACATCGTGAGCCACCTTCAGAAGAAATGTTGAATCAACCCCACTTGAAAAGGCTACGGCAACGCCTTCAAGGCTTCTTAGATATTTCTGCAATTCATAATATTTTTCTTGTGTATTCTTCATTAATATCCTTCTTTTTTACATGCCCTGCAAATACGTTTCTATTGTATTTATTATATCTTCCACATTTGCCATCGCACCTATCCCGACATCGCCGCATGCCAGGCGACTTTCACGAGATTCAATAAAACGGTACCCCAATGCGCTAAGGTCTTTTATATTTTTTTGCACAATAGGATTTATATACATCTTTGTATTCATGGCAGGGCAAATATATATCGGTGCATGATCCAATGCCATAATCACAGTCGAAACCATGTCGTCAGCAATACCGGCAGCTATTTTACCGATTATGTTGGCTGTAGCCGGTGCCACGATGCATACATCTGCCTTTTTACCCAAAGAGATATGCTCTACTTGAGGATCTATATCGTACAATTCAAACATCGCTGTATGCACCTTGTTCCCTGTAAGAGTCTGGAAGGTTAGCGGAGTGACAAATTCTTCTGCGCTGCGTGTCATGACAGTGTCCACGTTATAACCGGCCTTGGTCAGCCGGTTAGCCAGTTCTGCAGCTTTATATACAGCAATGCTTCCGGTTACACAAAGTAAAACGTTTTTCATTACTTATTTTCCTCCTTTTTATGGAGCAGTCGCTCTGTATTTCTGACTATTTCTTCTGCAATCTGTATTTTAGTTGTAAATTTTTCATACTCACCGTTTTGTGATATCAAATATCCTACATGGTTATCTCCGCTGATTTCACTCAAATCATTAGCTAAAACCATGTCGCAGTCATTTTTCTTTAATAGTTTATATCCCGTCTCTATCAGCTCATCCTTTGAGACATTACTGAGAAGCTTAAAGCCGACCAGTATTGTATCTTTCTGCAGTTTTTTGATTTCACCGATCACTTTGGGCGTGCGCTTTAAAACTATAACAAGGTCATCTATCTCCGAACTTATTTTCCCATCAGCCGTTATCTTGTCCGACATATCTACACCGTTTTTTATGGCTTCAATCGTTGTGACCTTTTTGACGGCATAATCACTGACAGCCATTGCATGGATCATCGCATCTATCTTTTTTGTTGTAAGAAGGTTCGTTAATGCATCAAGCAGCCCCTGTACTCCTAATACTCTCACAATCTCCACACGTTCATCAGAGGGAACGATTGTATTCCTGTCGCATAGATAATAAATTTTGCCTACGTCAGCTGTTTCTGATTCAAGAAAGCATTTTGCGACAGCGAGGCCGAGCCTGCCTGAAGAAAAATTGGAGATCACCCTTACCTCATCAATTTTTTCTGAAGTGCCTCCGGCTGTTATAATTATATTTCTCACCACTTTGCACCTTCCATGTTATCCATCAGTGTGTTTATTTTGAATTTCTTTGGTATCACCTGTATGTCCAGAGGAAATTCCACTCCCTTTTCTCCGTCCACATCCGTTCCAACCTTCTGATCCGAATCCACATAAAGCCTTTTCGTCTGAAAGAAAACAACATTTTTATTCTCATAATGCTGACCAGTCAATACATTGATCAGAAGCGGGGCCATTTCGCGTATGGGCATCTCTTTAAACAGCAGAACATCCATCAGTCCGTCGTTGACCTGAGCCTTTGGAGCGATTCTTTTAAAGCCTCCTGCTGAACGGCCGTTCATAACTAACATAAAATAGATTCTTTCCTCTGCGGTATATTCCTCACTGCGTATTCGCACCGGGATTGGTTTTAAATTTGGGATTTCAGCAACTCCCTTTAGATAATAGGAGATTATACCGAGTGTACTTTTGATATCAGGATCTGTCCTTTGGCTGACATCCACCAGGAATCCCATAGCGGCAACATTTATAAAGTATTTGCCGTTTACTCTGCCGATATCGGTATATGTGTAATGCTCATCCAAGGCTATTTTTGTCATCTTGTCGGGATCATGCGGCAAATCAAAATAATATGCAAAATCATTTGCCGTGCCGAAAGGAAATATTGCAATAGGAAGATTGATCTTATGCTGCATCATCGAATTGATCAAGAAATTGATTGTTCCGTCTCCTCCCGCAACTATGATTTTTTTGTATTCAGTCTGATTCATATCTTTCAAGAATTCATTCAAATTCCCCTTGAGGTCGCCTCGGACTGGGACAATGTATAATTTTTTTCTTTGAAATTTGTCTATAATAGTATCAAGATGGTTTTTAAACATCCCATTCCCGGCATTTGGGTTATAAAATAATAGCACCTTATTCTTTTTCATTATTCAATATCACCCTTACCTCTCCAATCAGGTATAAAGAACCTGCAAATATAATCACATCATAATCGGATAAACTTTTTACATGGCTGCAAGCGTCCTTGGGTTTTTTTATGGCAATCCCCTCCATACCTGCCGCTTGAATCTGTTTGCATAAATCAACAGCCGAAAGTTTTCTGGGGTTATTTGGCTCCGTTGCAACAAAGTCCTGCGTAATACTTCCAAACTTCGCCAGGAGCCTGTCGATCTTCTTGTCTGCCAGCATACCTATCACCATAAGGATACGACTGTCAGGAAAAAGTTCATGTGTTACGGTGGCTAAAGCATCTGCACCGGCTTCATTATGCGCCCCGTCAATAATCATATATGGATCTCTTCTTAATAGCTCAAATCTGCCGGTCTGTCTGGCTCCGGCAAGACCATCGTATATCATTTGCTTATCAGTCTTGATAATGCCTTCCTTTTTCAGAATCTCAATCACTGTAAGTGCACAGATGGCATTTTCAATCTGATGCATTCCTAACATTGAGATTTTAACATTTTTGAACTCTGTTCCCTCTACTTCTGTATCAAAAACATAGCCGTCAATTGTTTTTTTGTGCACCTGAAACGGCATGCTTTGAACATCGATGAGCTTGCTGCCTTTGTTATCTGCAATTCTCCTGATCGCTGCAGAGGCACTGCTGTCTATCACATTGCAGATCACAGTAATCCCCGGTTTAATGATTCCGGCCTTTTCAACAGCTATTTTTTCCAACGTGTCACCAAGATATTCCATGTGATCATAGGATATAGATGTTATGACTGCTGCAACGGGATTCCTTACGATATTTGTCGAATCCCCCGAACCTCCAAGACCTACTTCCAGAACCAGAAAATCAATGTTTTGTTCTGAAAAATACAGGAAAGCAATCGCAGTGATCAGTTCGAACTCGGTCGGTGATTCCAGGCCATTCTCGATCATGATATCCACCTTAACAAGAACCTGATTTGTATATCGAATCAGATCCTCTTGTGATATTTCACAACCGTTGCACTCAATCCTTTCCGTAAAACGTTCGATATACGGGGAGGTATATAACCCTGCCCTGTAGCCGTTTTTTTGAAGCACGGAATAAAGGTACCTGCATACTGAGCCCTTACCGTTAGTTCCACCCACATGGATCACCTGCATGGTATCCTGAGGGTTGCCCAGATATTCCATCAATATGGACATCCGTTCAAGCCCAAGTCTGCTTCCGAATCTTTGAAAACTGTGAATTCTGTCAAGGGTCTCATTATATGTCATACT
Organism: Eubacteriales bacterium; assembly: GCA_028692105.1. Classification (GTDB taxonomy): domain Bacteria; phylum Bacillota; class Clostridia; order Peptostreptococcales; family Anaerovoracaceae; genus Anoxybacterium. The sequence goes on from JAQUYC010000011.1 coordinate 31,232, forward strand.
GTCTGTCCTTAAAATTAATAATATCCTTATATTTTTTTCTCAACCAATGCAAGACGTTCTGTAATCTTAGTCAGCATATCTTCGTATTTTGTAAGTTTATCTTTCTCCTCATTTATGACTTTTTCAGGAGCTTTACTTACAAACCCTTCATTGGACAATTTTTTCCTTACCCTGTCCAATTCCGCTGTCAGCTTCGTCTTTTCCCTCTGCAGCCTCTCAAATTCTGCTTTATAATCCAGAAGATCATCAAGAGGAATATATATCTCAACGTTACCGATCACAGAAGACATGGCTTCTTCAGGTGCGAATGCCTTCTCAGTTATAAAAGTTATTTCTGTTATGTTTGCAAGGCTCTTTATATATCTTTCACAGCTTTTGATATCTTTTAGATCTTTACCGGAAGACAGAATAACTGCACTCAGTTTTCTTGACGGAGATGCTTCTGCCTCTGCACGGATATTACGAATGCTGCGGATAGCTTCCATCGCAAGTTCCAACTTTTTGACTTCTGCTTCATAGTTCATAGAGATGTCATAAATCGGCCAGCTTTCTTTGATAAGAAACCCTTCCGGATTATCTGCCGAGACAGCCTTTTGAGGCAGAAAGCTCCATATTTCCTCCGTTATGAATGGCATAAAAGGATGAAGCAACTTGAGCATTTCCTTCAATTCTCGGACCAGAACATATCTTGCTACTTTCTTGTCCTCTTCGTCTTCTCCGTACAGCCTGCCCTTTACCAGTTCAATGTACCAATCACAGTACTCGTTCCAGATCAACTCATATGCTTTCTGTGCGGCAAGAGATAGTTCAAATTTTTCCATGTTTGCGGTGACATCCTTAACAGCTTCGTTCACCCTGCTGATAATCCATTTATCCTCATCCTTCAGGGCGAGCTGACCGGTTCCCCTTGAATCATCAGCAATGGATTTGAATTCTTTGCCTTCATCCTGGAGATTCATTATTACAAATCTGGAAGCATTCCAAAGCTTATTGGCAAAGTTTCTGCTGGATTCCAGCTTCTCTATCTGAAATCTCATATCATTTCCCGGCGTAATTCCTGTCATCAGCATAAACCGCAGCGCATCTGCTCCATACTGATTGATTACTTCGAGGGGGTCAATACCGTTCCCCAGTGATTTGCTCATCTTTCGGCCTTCGGCATCTCTGACAAGACCGTGAACATAAACATATTTATAAGGTACCTCTCCCATGAGCTCCAGGCTGGAAAATACCATTCTGACTACCCAAAAGAAAATTATATCATACCCTGTAACCAGCACATTCGTTGGGAAGAAATAATCAAGGTCCTTTGTCTTATCAGGCCAGCCTAATGTTGAAAACGGCCAAAGCGCAGAGCTGAACCAGGTATCAAGCACATCTTCATCCTGTTTGAGGCTTGATCCGTGACACTTGCTGCATTCTTTCGGTGGTTCGGCAGAAACGATCATCTCGCCGCAATCCTGACAATAATATGCCGGAATACGGTGTCCCCACCAAAGCTGTCTTGATATACACCAGTCTTTTATATTTTCGAGCCAGTGCAGATAGACCTTTTCGAATCGTTCCGGAACGTGGATCAGATCCTTTGTCTTTGCGGCTTTGATGGCAGGTTGCGCCAGATCGTTCATTCTGACAAACCACTGGTCGGAAAGGATAGGTTCAATAACTGTATCGCAGCGATAACAGCCGCCGATAGGAATTATCTTGTCTTCTACTTTTTCCAGATATCCGGCTTCCTTAAGATCATTGACCCAGGCTTTCCTACATTCAAATCGATCCATGCCCTCATATTTTCCTGCCAGTTTGTTCATTGTGGCGTCGGCATTAATGCAGGAAGGGCTGTCTAACTTATGCCTCTCTCCTACCTCAAAGTCATTGGGATCGTGGGCAGGAGTTATCTTAACTGCTCCGGTTCCTTTTTCCGGGTCAGGATAAGAGTCTGCAATGACAGGAATCTCAGTACCCACCAAAGGAATCATTACCATCTTGCCGACCAAGTCTTTATATCTTTCGTCATCAGGGTGTACTGCAATTGCTACATCTCCAAACATTGTTTCCGGTCTGGAAGTAGCTACTGTTATGCCTTCGCTTCCATCAGCACCGGGATATCTGAAGTAATAGTATTTACCTGTCTTATCCTCATGCTCGACTTCTATGTCAGAAAGAGACGTGCCACAGCTGGGGCACCAGTTAATAAGCCGGTTTCCTCTATATATCAGTCCTTTTTCATATAATCGGATAAAGGTTTCGATAACTGCCTTGCTGCAGCCTTCATCCATGGTAAACCGTTCCCTCTCCCAATCACAGGAGTTTCCTAATTTTCTTACCTGTTCTGTTATTTTGCCTCCATATACTCTTTTCCATTCCCATGCTCTTCTAAGAAATTCTTCTCTTCCCAGCTCTTCCTTTGTAATTCCTTCTTCATTTCGGATCTTATCCGCCACCTTGACTTCTGTGGCAATGCTGGCATGATCAGTTCCCGGAAGCCACAATGCACTAAAGCCCTGCATTCTCTTCCATCGTATCAGCACATCCTGCAGAGTCTGGTCAAGAGCATGTCCCATATGAAGCTGACCTGTAATGTTTGGCGGAGGCATGACTATGGTAAAAGGCTTTTTATCAGGGTCTATTTCTGCCCTGAAAGCTCCGCTTTTTTCCCACTCCTCGTAGATTCTATCCTCAAAATCCTTCGGACTATATGTTTTTGCCAAATTCTTTTCCATAATGACTCCTCTTTACGATTTCATAAACTTCATTGATTGAAAGATTGTTTTCTTCTGCCAATCTTGCGCAGTCTTCATATTCCGGCTGTATTCTCAAATGTCCCCGGACTGAAACCTCTTTGACCCTTGCTTCTCCCAGTTCTGTTTTTACTATGCTTATCTCTCTTTTTAACGCAATCCGCTCCGTTTCGCGGATTCGGATACCGATAGTGGATGTTTCCATAAATATAATGTCGGAAAGCTTTTCAGCATCATTTCTCTTGCATAATACTGACAGCATGCAGGCAGGGCGGTTTTTTTTCATCTGAACAGGTGTAAACCATGAATCCAACGCGCCAGCCTTCATCAGCCTTTCCATAGCATATCCCATCATTTCCCCTGTGGTATTATCAATATTAGTTTCAAGCAGAGTTACCGTTTCTCTGATATTTCCATTGTCAGTTACAATAGATGTATCAATCTCTTGCTCCTCTGAAGATCCCAGTATTACACGCAATGCATTAAGACTCCCTGTATCAGTTTTTCCAAAGCCATAGCCGACGCTTTCCACCATCATTTTTGGTACTCGACCGCAGCTTTCTGCGACTGTTTTTAATATTCCAAAGCCTGTGGGTGTGACCAGTTCTGCTTCTATATCCTCTGTCACAATTGGTATCTCGCTGTTTTCAAGCATTTTTATCACGGCCGGCACCGGTACAGGAAGCTTCCCGTGTCTGCAATTGATAAAGCCATGCCCTTCGTGGACCGGAGAGCAAATGATCCTGTCAGCCTTAAGCATGTCAAGACAAATCGCTGTACCTGCTATATCCACGATGGAATCTATAGCTCCCACTTCATGAAAATGTATTTCATCGATGAGCTTACCATGAACTGCCGCTTCCGCCCTGGCAATCTCCGTAAAAACCGCCATCGTCAGATCCTTTGCTCTCTGGCTTATGCCGCTTGACCGGATGATATGGCTGATATCTGCAAGGTTTCTTTCTTTTTCATCATGCCTGTGAGTGTGACCATGTTCGTGAGAATGGCTTTCCTGATAACCCTCTATGTGATTTTCATGAACACAGTCTCCGCTTCCGTCGATCGTCACCTTTACATCGATTCCGTTTATGGAGTATTTGTTGATCTTATTGATCTTTATATCAAAGCCTTTAAGGCCAAGCTTATTCAGTTCTTTCATGACAGCATCAGAATCAAGGCCAATATCGATCAGAGCCCCGAGACACATGTCTCCGCTGATTCCCGAGAAACAGTCAAAGTATAAGATTTTTTCCATTTTTCCATCCTTATAATTGATTGATTCTGGAAGCAAGACTGGCTGCACCAAAACCATTATCGATATTCACTACAGCTACACCCGCTGAGCAGCTGTTCAACATCGCAAGCAATGCTGCTATGCCCCCAAAACTGGCTCCGTAACCTACGCTTGTCGGGACTGCGATCACCGGCTTACTAACAAGTCCTCCGACTACGCTGGCCAAGGCTCCCTCCATGCCTGCAACAACTATGACTACGTTCGCAGCCTGAAGCCTGTCCAATTTACTTAATAATCGATGAATACCTGCCACTCCGACGTCATAAATCCTATCTACCGGATTTCCCAGGGCCTCTGCAGTTATAGCCGCTTCCTCTGCAGCAGGAATATCGGAGGTTCCTGCAGTTACAACAGCTATAATATTTTCCGTAAGGATTTCCTTTTTATGCTTTATTACTGAGATCATTCTTGCTTCGGGGTAATAAACTGCTTCCGGAACGATGTCCTTCACCTTCTGAAAAACTTCTGCCGATGCACGGGTTCCTAATATATTTGAATTTTTCTCCCTCATCTTATCCATTATGACAGCTACCTGCTCAGGTGTTTTTCCTTCGCAGTAAACTGTTTCGGCTTGTCCAACCCTGATATTTCGATGCTGGTCAATGTTTGCAAAGCCAAGATCCTGAAAGGGCAGATCTTTCAATTGTTCCATGGCTTCTCGAACATCCATGGTACCGCATGAAACCTGATTCAGGATATTTTGTAAATAGGATTGATCCATAATTCACCCCATAATTTTAAATACAGGTATTATTAACATTCGAGAAAATTTTATATGAAAACATGGTGATTGTCAAAGTATATCTGCCATGCTCGTATACCTGCATTACATTCTAATCACTCTGAAAATAACATTCTATTCATCCGAATTTGAACAGAAATTCTTTAGAAATGTTCTCCTGTGCAGCAGGCATGGGCCATAACTGGTAATCCCTTCTATATGAGCCTTTGTGCCATATCCCTTATTACTGTCAAAAGCATATTGGGGAAATCTATGATGAAACGCTCTCATCATCCTGTCCCTTGTTACCTTTGCGACGATCGACGCTGCAGCAATGGAAATGCTGATGCTGTCCCCTTTGATTATTCCGCGTTGCGGTATTGAAACATCTTTCAAGGTCAATGCATCGATCAATATGTAATCCGGTCTTGTTTTCAGGTTTTCTACAGCCCTCGTCATCGCAATCCTCGTTGCTTCTAAAATATTGATTTCATCAATAATATAATTATCTACAATTCCGATGCTATATGATATCGCCTTTTCAGTAATGACTTCATAAAGTGCTTCCCTTTTTTTCTCTGAAAGTTTTTTAGAATCATCCACACCGGGGACATTGAAATCCTGTGGTAAAATAACGGCTGCCGCAACTACCGGCCCGGCCAGCGGTCCCCGTCCAACCTCGTCTATTCCTGCAATTACTCGAATCCCCGTCCCATACAACTCCTCTTCGATTTGTTTCATTTCCTTTAACCGCTGTACCGCTCTCAGTTCCCGCTCTTCCTTAGTCATTTCATCCTCCTGAAAATTGCTTTTACAGTAATGCCTCGTGGCAGACACCGCGCCGGTGTATTTTCATAGAAAATCGTCGCGGCATTAAGTTAATATTAAGTGACAGGTATGTTCTTATAGAAAACCGTCTTCCTTTTTCATGTGTTTACCGCCTAAGGAAAAATTACTGTATGAATAGTATTTATGTCAGCAGACACCGCGCCGGTGTATTTTCATAGAAAATCGTCGGAGCTTCAAGTTAACATTAAGCGACCGTATTTTCGAGAAAATACACACGGCAGGTGTTATTTACAACACTTTTCCAAAGTAATTTTTCCTATTGTTCCTGCCCGGAATTCATCCATGAGCGTCCTCCCGGTTCTTTCATAATCGATGCGCTTACCCGGCTGAATAAATCCTCTTTTTTCTGCGATCAGCTCCATTGTTTCCAAAGGTGTTTCTCCCAAAGCAGTAAGCTTATATCTGTCCTTCAGCAATTTGGGATAATCAGTTTGCAGAACTTTGATCAGTTCTATGGCCAGGTTTGCCGTATCGAGGATCTCATCTTTGATGGAACCGCAAAATGCCAGATTGAGCCCTGCTTTTGGGTCCTCAAATTTAGGCCACAGTATTCCCGGAGTGTCTAATAGCTGCATATCGTTTTCCAGATTGAGCCATTGCTTTCCTCTGGTCACGCCCGGTTTATTGCCTGTCTTTGCACTCTTTTTACCTGTCAAACGATTGATCAGCGAAGATTTTCCTACATTAGGCACTCCCACGATCATCATGCGAAGCGATCTTTTTCTTATTTTTCCTTCGTTTTTTTCTTCCTGTATGGTAACGAGTAATTTCAAGAGTCTTGCGACTCCGCTTCCGCTCATACAGTTCATGGTTAAGGCATCGCTCCCATTATTCTTAAAGAATTCCACCCAGGCATCGTTAGCCGCCCTGTCTGCGAGGTCGCCTTTATTCAAAACTATTATTCGTCTTTTATTTTTTATGAGTTCATCAATAACAGGATTCCTGCTGGATATGGGAATGCGTGCATCAACGACCTCAATGACTATGTCCGTTAACTTGAGGTTTTCTTGTATGAGCTCTCTTGTTTTTTTCATATGGCCCGGATACCAGTTGATATGCTCCATTTCCTAAACCTTCCTTTTAATACAAGAAGGGGAACCCCTCAGGCTCCCCTATGTTTTTTTACTTATTTATTTTACTTTGATCTTAGCCGCTTTACCGGTTCTTTCACGCATGTAGTTGAGCTTAGCCCTTCTTACATCTCCGGCTCTTACGACTTCAATTTTGTCTATTCTCGGAGAATGCAGCGGGAAAGTCTTTTCAACACCTACGCCGGAAGCAATTCTTCTTACGGTAAATGTTTCGCCGAGTCCGCCATTCTGTCTTTTTAAGATATATCCTTCAAATATTTGAATTCTTTCTCTCGTGCCTTCTTTGATTTTAATGTGTACCTTAACTGTATCTCCAACGTTAAACTTTGGAATATCATCTCTCACATAATCTTGAGCAATTACTTTCATTAGATCCATTATAATATCCTCCTTCCCTCATAGACGTTCTTGGTATCAAAATACGCACTGTATCGCGCATTGCTCACTCCATTTGACAGGTGAGCAATTATATCCAGAGGACCGCCCGTAATACACAGACAATATAATAGCATAACCAAGCTTCAAAATCAAGTTTTCTTTTTGTCGTCAAACATTCTGTCCGGCGTGCTTTTTAAGTCCCTTAGCTATGCCCTTGGATGTGCTTTGTCATATACTTCTTTAATTCTGTTCTTTGAAACAGATAGGTATATCTGAGTCGCGCTGATATCTTCATGCCCAAGCAATTCCTGCAAAGATTTTACATCCGCTCCGTTTTGTATCATGTGAACCGCGAAGGAATTCCTTAAAACTTGTGGAGTCAGCTTGTGCTCAATCCCCGCTCCCTTAGCATATTCTTTCATTATCTTCCATAATCCCTGTCTTGTCAGCCGTTCTCCCGAAAAGTTCAGGAACAGTGCTTTTTCTGCTTTTTCGGTATCCTTGATATATTTAGGTCTGATTTCAAATATGTATTCCTCCACCGCCGACCTTGACGGTCTGCCCATGGGGATTATTCTCGCCTTTCCATGCTCACCGGTACATGTTACAAATCCCATTCTCAGGTTGACATCCTCAACATTCATTTCAACAAGCTCGCTCACGCGGATCCCCGTCGCATATAACAGTTCGAGAATCGCCCTGTCTCTTGATCCCTTGATTGTGTCATCCGGGGTACTCAATAAGTTCTCTATTTCTTCTATTGTTAAGTAGTCAATGGCTTTTCTCTCGATCTTTGGTGATTTGATGTTCGCCACAGGATTTTCTGCAATATGATTCTTTTCCGTGATGAAATTGTAAAAGGCCCTTAATGAAGCAATTTTGCGATTTATCGTCGCCGCAGATTTCCCCTCATTCTTCAGCTGCAACAGATAGGATACTATTTCCGTTTTGCTTGCCTCTCGCAATGAAAGATTCTGCTTCTCCCGAATAATTCTTTCAAATTCCCGGACATCTCTCCTGTATGCATCCAGTGAATTCTGTGACATCTCTTTTTCAATTGTTAAATACTCGATAAAATCCATTAAAAACTTATCCATCGGACATCTCCAAATACATTGATTTGCCACACCTGAGCTGCATATTCAGTATACCGTACCGAATCGTTGTTTACAATAATAAATCTTATGTTTTACAAAACCTCTTAATATTCTACATTTTTTGATTGATAGAGCAGTTTTTCTTCCGTTAAAAACATGTACTAAAATTAACCGGTACTTCATATTTTGTAATGGAGTACAAAGGAGGTTTTATATGAAACGCAATATCGTGAACAGCGCATCTGAACTTATGATGTCCAGCGGAGTTAGCTTTGCCGCCGCTCTGTTTTTTTTGATACTTGGTATTTCAGCAGGTATCTTTACTGAGATTATGATGACCGGTGCTGAGAAAGAGGAGATCATCTTATACCTGGATAAATACTTTTTGCTGGCAAACCCGGATGAACTCGCTTTTACAGAAATACTTATGCATTCATCCGGCAATAATATGGGGCTTCTTATCATTATGCTATTGTCGGGATTATCAGCCGTCGGTTTTCCCATAGCCCTGGCAGCCATGGTATATAAAGGAATGGCATTGGGTTTTTCAGCAGCCTTGCTGATCGATTCCATGTCTTATAAAGGTATCGCCATCATATTTACTTCAATGATCCCTCAGAATCTGATCATAATACCGGCGTTTCTCATCTCGGCGGCAGCTGCTTTGAATATTGCGTCCTTTACAATAAAAAACCGGAGGTTTGGATTCAAAAGAAGCTTGAGTGAAAATGCGGGGCCTTATCTGTTTCTGAACACCATTCTTGCTTTAGTTATTATGGCGGGCTGCTTTATTGAGTCTTCTCTCTCTCCATTATTGACTCAACTAATAATATAGCAGCAATGGTCTTTGCATCCTCGATTTCTCCGCTCAAAACCATCCTTTTCAGATCCTGTAAATCAAACTCCAGAATATCTATGGATTCGTTTTCGTCGAAATTGGTTTCACCGGGTATCAGATCTGTTGCATAGTATAGATAGATCACTTCGGTTGAGTACCCAATCGAAGAATAAAACGAGGTTATTAATTCAATTCTTCCGGCAGTATATCCTGTCTCTTCCTTAAGTTCCCGTTCAGCTGTCACTTGATGATCCTCATCAGTTTCAATTTTTCCTGCCGGAACTTCCAAAACAGCTTTCTCCGCTGCCTTTCGATACTGACGTACCAAAACCATATTGCCTGCCGGTGTGATCGCTGCAAGAGCAACTCCGCCGTTATGTTCGATGATTTCCCGGTAAGACGTCTGGTTGTCCTTAACATGGACTTTGTCCTTCCTGAGATTTAGAATACTTCCTTCATAGATCATTTTACTGGATATCGTCTTTTCTTCAAATACCATATCGCTTTTGAACCTTTCATTTACTCATGTGTCATTATTTTGTCATTACCTTTGATTTTTTTACTGCTGCCTGATAGGCTTCAACGATATTATCATGGAACCCGTTGTTCTGCAAAGCTTTTACTGCTTCGATAGTAGTTCCTCCGGGGGAGCATACATTTTCCCGGAGCACTGCGGGATCAATTCCTGTTTCCAGTACCATTTTCGCTGCCCCTAAGACTGCCTGCCCCGCGAATATAACTGCTTGATCTCTTCCCATGCCATTTGCAGCCGCTGCGTCTATAAGTGCTTCAATAAGCATATATGTGTATGCCGGGCTGCTGCCGCTGATGCCGATAATGTTATCCATCATGGTTTCATCTACAACCTCGGCTCGTCCTATAGTTCTGAAGAGCTCCACAATCGGTTCGAATTCAGCATCGGATATGAAGCGGTTTTTACAAAGAGCACTCATCCCTGCATTGACTAAAGCAGGGGTATTAGGCATAACACGAACGATTTTAACACCTTCCTGTTTCTGAATCATCCTTTCTATATATCCCATACTAATCCCGGCTGCTATTGTTACCAGTACCTGATGAGGCTGATAGTATGACCTTGCTTCCGTAAGTACTGTCTCAAAATTCTGCGGCTTTACTGCAAGTATTATGGCATCACTCTGCTTCATCAGCTTTTCAAGGCTGCTGCATTCATTAATACCAAGATCACGGCATAGTTTTTCCCTTTTTACTTCATCTTTATCATAAGCATAGATATTATCTTTTTCATCATTATGTGCCGCAAGATAACCTTTCATAATAGCTGATCCCATATTGCCTATTCCAATAAATCCAATTTTCATTTTTATTATCTCCTTTGGCTGAAAAAAATCGTTCCCTTTCTTGATCCTTCCGCTGCATCGGTCAGAATGTTCTTATGTTTACCATTCACAAGCAGCATTGGTATTCCATATTCATTGACTCTTCTTGCAGCCTGAATCTTTGTAACTATTCCTCCGGTACCGAATCGGCTCTTTCCTCTGGAATCAATCTCCAAAAGCAGTCCGTCGGTGTCATAAACCTCTTCAATCAGCTCCGCATCCCTGTTGTCCTTTGGATCCTTATCAAAGACACCGTCAATATCGCTCATTACGATAAGCAAATCTGCATTCCAAAGGTTTGCGGTCAAGGCTCCTAAAGTATCGTTGTCTCCGATTTTTATTTCCTCCACACTAACGCTGTCATTTTCGTTGATGATAGGAACTACACCTTCATCAACCAATGTAAACAGTGCGTTTCTTATATTCAGTGTCCTGATATGATCTCCAAAATCATCTCTTGTAAGAAGTATCTGCGCTACATGGATATCATAATCGCCGAAAAATTCTTTATAAGCATTCATCAATTCGACCTGACCAATGGCACATAGCGCCTGCTTATAGTTTATGTCGCCTCTTCTGCTCCATTTATTAATCGCAGCAACCCCGCAAATACCTGCGCCTGAAGATACTATGATCACCTGTTTGCCATCTCTTATCAGCTTCATGACCTGTTCCACGATATTTTGCATCGATTCCTTGTTGACAAATCCATTATCATCTGACAGTACGTTGCTTCCTATTTTTATTACGATCTTTCTGCTGTTGTGAATCAAATCTCCTATTATGCTCATCCTTAAACCCTTAGTTCTACCTCTCCGCCGATGTTGTCTCTATACTTGTTAACAATCGGCTTAATATATTCTTCAATCAGTGCCTGTGTCTGTTCAGCAGATCTTCCTATATAGTCCCCCGGTTTAAGCAATCCTTTGATATCCTCAAATGTCAGTCCAAATGCCTCATCCGCCGCGATTCTCTCAAGAAGGTCATTTTCGAGTCCATCAATTTTCACTCTGTTTCCGGCATCCATAGAGTGTTTTCTAATCCTTTCATGAAGCTCCTGCCTGTCTCCTCCCTTTTTGACTGCTTCCATTAATATATTTTCTGTTGCCATAAAAGGTATCTCTTTCATGATATGCTGCTTTATCACCTTTTCGTAAACCACCAGCCCTGAAGAGATGTTTCTGCAGATATCAAGCATGCCGTCCGCAGCCATAAAAGCTTGAGGCAGAACGATTCTCCGGTTTGCAGAATCGTCTAAGGTTCTTTCGAACCATTGGGTGCTTGCAGTAGCGGCTGTATTTCCTGTACAATTGATCACAAAGCGAGCAAGGGATGCCGCCCGTTCACTCCGCATCGGATTTCTCTTGTAAGCCATTGCAGAGGAGCCGATCTGCTTAGATTCAAACGGTTCTTCCACTTCCTTGAGATGCTGTAAAAGCCGGATGTCGTTTGTCATCTTATGAACGCTTTGTCCGATTCCGCTCAATACGGACAAGACCATGAAATCAATTTTTCGTGTATATGTTTGCCCCGATACAGCAACAGCTTTCTTAAATCCAAGGCGTTCAACTACCATATCATCAAGTTTTCTTACCTTGTCCATATCTCCGTCAAAGAGTTCAACGAAACTTGCCTGTGTTCCTGTGGTCCCTTTCACGCCTAAAAGCGGCAACGTATCTATCAATCGCTCACATTCCAGAAAGTCGAAATAGAAGTCCTGGATCCAAAGTGAGGCTCTCTTCCCGACAGTGGTAAGCTGTGCAGGCTGAAGATGAGTAAAGCCAAGACAAGGCAAAGCCTTATACTCCAATGCGAATTTGCTTAGCCTGAACATCAGATGGATCAGCTTCCCGCGTATGATCTCAAGTGCCTGTTTCATTATAATAATATCCGTATTGTCCCCCACATAAGCGCTTGTCGCTCCTAAATGTATGATAGGTTTTGCTTTAGGACATTGCAATCCATAGGCATATACATGAGACATAACGTCATGTCTGATTTCTCTTTCTCTTTTTTCAGCATCTGCATAGTTTATCTTATTCTTGAACTGCTTCATTTCGTTGATTTGCTCTTCCGTAATCGGCAGACCAAGCTCTTTCTCTGCCTCTGCCAAAGCAATCCATAAAGCTCTCCATGTAGAGAATTTTACGTCTGAGGAAAAAATGTGTGTCATCTCACTGCCGGTATATCTGGTAATTAGCGGGTTTTCATATATATCAGTACTCATATAAGATTTATCCTCCTCTATTGCTAAAAAATTATATACCTGTTTCCCCTCAAAATCAAGAACAGGCAACAAAGAAACGATATCATAAGTCAATACATCCTGTCATTTGAAAAATGAGAAAAGGCTGTGCTTTTCCGGCACAGCCCCTTTTGGTTTTCACGCACATAACAACCTATCTCGGTTCGATAATCAATTTTATTGCGGTTCGTTCCTCACCATCGATCAAAATATCTGTAAATGCCGGAATGCATATCAGATCGATACCGCTTGGTGCAACAAAGCCCCTTGCAATAGCAACTGCCTTAACCGCTTGATTCAGAGCACCCGCTCCGATTGCTTGAATTTCTGCTCCCCCTTTTTCCCTCAAGACGCCTGCCAAAGCTCCTGCAACTGAGTTGGGACTTGACTTCGCTGATACTTTTAGTACTTCCATCATTGTAACCTCCCTAAATACTTGTTAAGATTCCCTTTTGAATATGTTTTGCTTTACTATATTCTTTATCGTGTTGATTATTCCTTTTTTTTCATACTAAGAATCGTTCGACAATAAAAATATTTTTTTAATTTTCTTGTCGAAGTCTTGCATTTCATATCACAATTAGTTATAATGTGAACGTGGTTATCCCCCTGATAACCTCATTAATCTCTAATCCCAATACCCCTTTTGAACAAAACAAACTGCTCCCCTGCAGTTTGTTTTGTTTTTTGTTGTAGTCGTGATAAGTACAATGTAAAATATTAGTGTCATATTATGGTGAATTATGCAAGGAGCAAACTTTATGTACTGTACCAGTGAACGCTGCCGGGAAGGCTTTTATCATTCCAAGAGCCTTGACTATTATTTTGAGAATTTGAATATGGGTGTGATCGATATTGAGACCACCGGTCTTAATCCTGCTAATAGTCGTTTTATGGTCGGAGGTCTTGTTGTGCCCGATTCTTCAGAGAAACGTTCAATCCAGTTCCTCTCTGAATCCCCAGATGAAGAGCAAGCATTGCTTCATACATATATGACTGCTCTGAAAGACATTGATGTGCTTATCAGCTATAACGGCGATAATTTTGACCTGCCCTTTTTAATGAGAAGACTTCACCGCTATCATATTTCGGGAGAAGATCTGTCTTTGCGTTACAGTTTCGATCTCTACAAGATCCTGAATCGCTTTTCACAATTACGTAAGCTGCTTCCCAATTTGAAGCAGAAAACCGTAGAGAACTTTCTCGGATTGTGGTCAGAACGAACCGATGAAATATCAGGTGCTGAAAGCGTAGAATTATATCAGCGGTTTCTTAAGACAGGAGACCAATCTATAAGGGATATCATACTTCTGCATAACAGAGACGACATTATTCAGCTTTCAAGGCTTATGAAAGTTTTAGAAAAGCTTGATCTTCACGAAGTTATGTTTCATATAGGGTTTCCGACAGTTTATAAAGGTATGAAAGTTTTTATAAAGGAAATCCGTTTTCAGAAGGATTCTTTACTAGTGTCCGGAGTACATAAAAACATACCTATAGATTACAGATGCTATCACTCTACTCACGAAGCAGTCTTTTTAGTCAAGACTGGCAGGTTTTCTCTGAAGATTCCGTGGATGAGCGCTAAAGGCTTCAGGTATCTGGATCTGGAAGATTTTCTTATCGACTGTTCAGAACTCGTGAAATTCCCCGGCTATAACAGCGGTTATCTGCTGCTAACAGATAACCGGATAAACTATGCAGAGATAAACCATGTAATAAAAATAATTGTGAAAGATATTCTGAAAGAATTATGATATACTATTTTTTATATCATGTCGATTTTAACAATAATTTTAGACTATGAAAGAGACCATAATGAATACTCGTGCAAGATTAGATTCCGTATTAAAAAAAGCATTCCCCGTACCTTTTGATGACAATTCAAAATTTGTTTTCTTTGGAGATGTACACAGGGGAGACGACAGTCTTTCTGACGAATTCGGCAGAAACCGTCATATTTATTACCATGCATTAAACTATTACTATCAAAACGATTATACCTATGTAGAAGTCGGTGATGGTGATGAATTATGGGAGCACCCTCATTTTGAGCATATCCGTTCAGCCCATGTTTCTGTCTTCCAAATGCTTAAGAGTTTCTATAAATCAAACCGCCTTTTAATGCTTTATGGCAACCATAACATGCAGCTGCGTGATCCAAGATATGTAAAAGAACATTTATATCAGATTTATGATGAATTTATCGATGTGCAGGAGGATCTGTTTCCGAATCTGTATGTACACGAAGCACTAATTTTAAAGCATCGCAATACAGGTCAGGAGATTTTTGTTGTACATGGCCATCAAGGTGATTTAATTAATGACCAGCTATGGAGAATCTCCTACGTCCTTGTAAGATATATATGGCGATTCCTGCATATTATTGGTGTTAAATATGCCGCAAGCCCTGCAAAAAATCGGAACAAACGGCATAGAATAGAGAAAAGTTATAACAGATGGAATGCCCAGCGGGATATAATGATCATCTGCGGTCATACACACAGACCAAAATTCCCGTCCGCAGGAGAACCATCATATTTCAATACCGGATGCTGCATCCATCCTCGCGGTATCACCTGTCTTGAACTGATGTATGGGAAAATCATGCTTGTCACCTGGAGAATGCACAGTAAAAGGGATGGGACAGTATATATCAAACGAACGCTGATAAAAGGCCCGGAGCCGATCGTAAACTTCAGATCAAATGAAGAAAGACTGCGAAACATGAATCAGAATGATAACTGCAAAAAAAAGAAACTATTTTTTAGGAGAGATAAAAATGTCGATGATAAGTGAGATAACAAAGAAAGTGAAGACTGACAGCTTTCAGATGAGTCTGCTTGATGAAACAGCAAGAAACAATGCACTAAATGCAATTGCGAAATCGCTGCTTGGAAAAAAAGCTCAGATCCTGGCTGCAAACAAGATTGATCTGGAGAAAGGTGAACAAACCGGTCTTGCCGCCCCTATTCTGAAACGTCTTAACTTTGATGAACAGAAGCTTCATGATGTCGTTGACGGTATTAAAAACCTGATATCCTTAAAGGATCCTCTCTGGAATAAACTGCTGGAGCGTGAACTGGATTCAGGCCTGTCACTGTATAAAGTGACCTGCCCTATCGGCGTCATAGGAGTTATCTTTGAATCCAGGCCGGACGCACTGGTTCAAATTGCATCTTTATGCCTGAAAAGCGGCAATTGCGCCATTCTGAAAGGCGGAAGCGAGGCAGCAAATACAAACAAAGTGTTATTTGAAATTATACACGAAGCCGGAGTAAAGTCCGGTATTCCGAACGGGTTTTTGACTCTGATCGAAAACAGGACAGATATAGATGAACTCTTGAAATGTCATGATACTATTGATTTATTGATACCAAGAGGATCAAATGAATTTGTGCAGTATATCATGTCAAATTCCAAGATTCCCGTAATGGGCCATGCTGACGGTGTTTGCCATATCTATGTCGATAAGGCTGCAGATTTGAATAAATCAATACCGGTCATCGTCGATGCTAAAACTCAATATGTAGCTGCATGCAATACTGTCGAGACTCTGTTGATTCACAGGGATGCCGCTGAAAAGCTCCTGCCCGGGCTGAAAAAAGCCTTGGATGAAAAAATGGTCACTGTTCGGGGCTGTGAGGAAACAAGAAAGATTATTGAATGCGAAGCTGCTTCTGAACAGGATTTTGAAACGGAATATCTGGATTATATTCTTTCCGTAAAGATCGTAGATTCCCTGGATGATGCTATTTATCACATCAATAAATATGGCTCCCACCATACGGACAGTATTGTTACTGAAGATAAAGATGCCGCAGAGAAATTCATGCTGCTTGTAGATTCCGCCGGAGTCTATCACAATTGTTCAACACGCTTTGCAGACGGATACCGTTACGGCTTCGGTGCAGAAGTAGGCATCAGCACCGGAAAGCTTCACGCAAGGGGTCCGGTTGGACTTGAAGGGCTTGTGACATATAAATACAAACTATTTGGAAACGGTCATATCGTCGCCGACTATGCGGAAGGTAGAAAATCATTCCACTTTAAAGATTTATAGAATTAGCTCACTTTACATATTCTTTAATAAAGCGAATCGCATTGTCAAGGTGCACACTCAGAGGAGCATCTTCAACGCTTACCACGCGAATATTGCAGCGGTTTATCGGCAGCAGGACCTTAAAAGCACTGCTTTCGCCTATTGCCCGGGCCATTTTGGGACTTAATTCTCCCATCATAGAATTGGCATTAATGATAGCAATAACTCCTATTACTATATCTACGGATTTCATATTATGAACGATCGCATTCTCACCGGTAGCTCCTTCGTCTGCGCCGGCTTTCAGCATCTGGCCGGTTGCAGCAGAATTAGTTCCCAATGCAATCACCTCAACATCCGGCAGTGCTGTTTTTAATTTATCAACGATTGCACGCCCTATTCCGCCACCTTGCCCATCTACCACCGCTATTCTCATTTGCTTTCCCCTCATCTTTCCAACATCATAATGTTTAAATATTTCCATTGATATTATAACGCATAAGTAGAAAATTTTCGACTGTAGAAAATTTTCTTACATCTGTAGCGTTTCCAACAGTCACTTCCTTTCAGCAAAGCTGCATTCTTTTCAATTTGTAGATTTTCATCGTCGGTAGAAAATTAGACTTTCGCTATATTTCATGATATTCTTAGGGAAAATAGAATATATTTTAATCTGATTTTAATAATCTCCAAAGGACCCTTGAAGGATCGATCTTTATAATAAAGACATAATCTATTCAAGGAG
>JAQUYC010000012.1 GCA_028692105.1 Eubacteriales bacterium
GAAGGCTTCTTAGCTCTAAATAACTTGACTTCTTCACAGTAGTACGGGAATATAGAGTACCGCTTGAAGACTGTCGGAAAGGAGGAAAACATGAATAACAGACAGTCAAATACTACTGTGAAGAATATCGATAAACTCACCGCACTTTACTGCCGGCTCTCTCGTGATGACGAGCTGCAAGGTGACAGCAACAGCATTAAAAACCAGAAAACTATTTTACAGAAATACGCAGATGACAACGGCTTTGCAAACACAGAGTTCTTTGTGGATGATGGCTACAGTGGCACGAATTTTGACCGGCCGGATTGGCAGCGCCTTTTATCCCAAGTGGAAGAGGGCAATATCAGCACCGTCATTGTAAAGGATATGAGCCGTCTCGGTAGAGACTACCTTAAGGTCGGCTATTATACCGAGGTATTGTTTCCCGGCTCTGATATCCGCTTTATTGCCATAAACAACAATGTGGACAGTGCCAATCAGCAAGACAGCGATTTTACACCGTTCCTTAATATTATCAACGAATGGTACGCCAAGGATACGAGCAAGAAAATCCGCTCCGTTTTCAGGGCAAAAGGTGAATCCGGTAAGCCACTCTGCACCAATCCACCTTACGGCTACATCAAAGACCCGGAAGATAAGACCCATTGGATTGTTGATGAAGAAGCTGCTAAAGTGGTTAAAGAGGCATTTCACTTGTGTATGCAAGGTTTTGGGCCTACACAGATAGCCAAGGAACTCACCAAGCGCAGAATTATGAATCCAACGGCCCACGCAAAGGCAAACGGAATCAACATCCCAGACAACAGAGGCCATGACGATGACTATATCTGGCGAGGCAGCACAATAGTTCATATGCTTTCAAGGCAGGAGTATTTAGGGCATACGGTTAATTTCAAAACTTACCGTAAATCCTATAAACAGAAAAAGCAGTTGAAGAACGACCCGTCAGAATGGCAGGTTTTCGAGAATACCCACGAAGCGATTATTGAGAAGCCTGTGTTTGAGGTAGTGCAGAAAATCCGGGATGGCAGACGCCGACTTACGCCGATGGGAGAAATGCCAATCCTCTCCGGTATGATATTCTGCGCTGATTGTGGCAACAAGCTATACCAAGTGCGTGGGCGTGGATGGGAGCGTGACAAAGAGCACTTTGTGTGTGCTACCTACCGTAAGATAAAAGGCGGCTGCAGTTCTCACCAGATACGCAATGTAGTCGTTGAGGAATTGCTACTTGACGGCATCCGCCGGGTAACCGCTTATGCCAGAGACCACGAGGACGAATTTGTGGAGATGGTTACCAAGAAAACAAGGACTGACCTTGACAAAAGTATGCGTGACAGCAAACGAGAATTAGAGCAGTCACAGGCTCGAATCAGCAAGCTGGATGATATTATCCAAAGGCTCTATGAGGACAATATCGAGGGTAAGATTTCCGATGAGCGTTTTGCCAAGATGAACGCTAACTATGAAGCCGAGCAGTTTACTCTTGAAAGCCGAGTGGCGGAACTGAAATCCGCCATGACTTCAGAAAAGGAAAGTGCATTGGGTGTTGATCACTTCCTAACCTTGGTAAGAAAGTACACAGACATAAAGGAACTAACAGCGGAGATTATCCGGGAGTTCGTTGAAAAGATTTATGTTTACAAAGCAGAGCGCATTGACGGCAGACGAGTACAGCGTATCAAAATAGTTTATAACTGCATTGGCGAATTTGATCCACCGGTTTCTACATCCACCACAAAACAAGAAAAATCGGCATAGCCTGTAACACATACCAAACTATGCCGATATTTTTACGGGATTAAAAATCCCTAAGACTAACCCTCTAATACGTGGGTGTTTTTTTTATTATGTCAGTGACAATCGAACCAATGTGAGGGTATTCCAATTCAATCAAATTCTAAAAACACGGTACATTAGTTAATTAATTTCATATTATGTAGTGTCGATGAAAAAATCTACAAAACTTCTGTCTTTGCGCAATGCCGGACAGAATGTAAAGGGGAGGGGTTATCGTGCATGATCAAAATAATGAATGCGGCAGAGAAAATATAATCCGGCAATTACTAAAAGTGCAAGCGCAGGTCACAGTTGCCCCATTTGTGAAGTGCGGAGAAACAAATGTTTACTGCGTAGACTCTCATATTAAACCAAACAGGAATTGCAAGAATAAGAAATATGGCTGTGATACATTCTGGGAATCAGGCTGTACAAGAAATGAATGTAATTTTACTCTAACTCAGATAATCGGCATAGAAATCCCGATATCTTTTGATGCGAAGGTTGAAATAAAAGAAGGAATAGTTTGCTGTGGCAGACCTGAATTAGAGAATGAATCAGAGGATAGAGAAAATAAACAATTTATCATGCAAATATAGCATGTATTTATATCCAAATAACTGAAAGGAATGAAAATTATGTCTGCGTGTACTGATTGTAATAATACAAAGTTAAGAAAAATAAACGCTCTCCAAGTTGATGAGAAGTGTGAAGCTATTGTTCATGAAACGGTCTGTGTTCAGGGGACTGTAACGATAACACCGTCAGTAGTAAGCGGGGAAAGCACGTCATTTTGCGTGGGTAATCCGATAATTGGAAGGTGTGCAGGAGAATTGCAGAGCAGCTGCGTATTTACTGTAAGTCAAAATATCTGTGTTCAGATTCCATTGACATTCTCTGCTTCTGCTTCTGCTGTCGAAGATGGGCTTGTTTGCGGAGAACCTGACATAGGGCCATGCACGGGCGTAGGTGCGTGTACTCGAACTATAGGATTCTTTAGAAATAACCCCGATATTACTAATGAGTTGATAGCTAATGCCGGTGGTTCTATTATACTGGGCGTTGGCAGCGATGGCCTTAGTTTCACCGTTACAACGGCTAATTCAAATGCTGTCCTGACTTTTATGACTCCATCACCCCCGGCGCCGGAAGATCCGCCGCTTGCTCAACAATATCAAAACCTATATGCTCAGCTGCTCGTAGCTAATTTAAATGTCATTAATTTACAGGCTCAGGGAGCAGAGATTTGCCCGTTTGCAATAACTGCTATAAATAATGCAAATACCTTTCTTGCGAATTCGCCTCCGGGCGGAACTACCGGAGCTCCCGGTTTTCAGGAACCGCTTGAAAGCTTTAATTCAGGTGAAGCCCAAGGATGCCCGGTGCATTGTGAAGACACAAATAATGAGTAATATTAGCCGCTAAACCCGTCAAACAAAATGAAAGCCGCATATGCTATGCGACTTTTCATCTTAAATAAAGCAGCATGAAGCAAACGAGCTTAATGCTGCTTTTCATTTTCCTATAACTATGATGCTATTGCTGTTTCCAGTGCTATATGCATCATTTCAGTAAAGCTTTTTTCTCTTTCTTCAGCAGTTGCATGCTCCGATGTAATGAAATCATCACTGATTGTAACCATACAAAGAGCCCTTGCCCCTAAATAAGCAGCATTCATATATAATGCTGCAGCTTCCATTTCTACAGCTAAAACATTCATTTTTGCCCATTTCTTCCACCAGTCATCCTGAAGCTCATAGAACACATCACAGGATACGATATTCCCTGCACGAACCGGGATGCCAAGATTGTCAGCACAGGCTTTTGCAGTTAATAGCAAATCAAAGTCTGCACACGGAGAGTAGCTTCCATTGATATCAAAGGTATGAGCGTAATTGGAATCAGTTGACGTACTCACTCCAAATACTATATCTTTGAGATTAATATTTTTCTGAATAGAACCGGCCGAACCGATTCGGATAAGGTTTTTTACCCCGTATTCAGCAATCAGCTCCCAGCTATAGATTCCCATGGAGGGCATGCCCATGCCGGTACCCTGAACAGAAACAGGAACACCCTTATATTTGCCTGTATAACCCAGCATTCCTCTGATTTCATTGTAACACTTCGGGCTGTCCAGGAAATTTTCCGCTATAAATTTTGCCCTGAGCGGATCACCGGGCAGAAGGATGGATTCCGCGATTTCGCCTTTTCTCGCTGCGTAAATATGAGCAGTCATAAAACAACCTCCTGATTCTTATTAATAATACAATAATTATATATATAGTATATCATACAGCATGGAGGGTGGAAACATATTAATCATTGTTTAGTTAACGATTTTATTCTGCACTATTATGATAATTTGTAGAATTATGTGATATTATGTTTTATATAACAATATTTAAATTATGTATTTCAGAGGAGATGAAATGGATAATAATCAGAAAGAATTCAATGAACCAGGGCTGAGGTATCATGAAGTAAGAGAAATTAGCACATTAAAAGAAATGCTGAATTCGAGTGTCAGTCTTTACTCAGAAAGACCGGCTTTTTTGGTAAAAAAAGTCAAGGCCGGAGAGTATTTCCCTATTACTTATTCACAGGTCGGGCATGATGTGGATGCACTGGGAACGAAATTGATGGAAATGGGGTTAAAAGATGCAAAGATTGCGATCATAGGAGAGAATTGCTATGAATGGGTTGTTTCCTATTATGCAGTAGTAAATGGTACGGGAACAGTTGTACCGCTTGATAAGGAGCTTACCCGTGAAGAAATTTATTATCTTTTAAAGACTGCTGACTGTAGGGCGATTTTCTATACTCAAAGCTATGAAGAATATTTTAAGGATTTCGATATAGACTTCAAGTTTAGAATGAAAGTATACGGAGACAGGACTGATATGGCTCAGGCATTGCATGAATCTCCGGAGGCGGATGCAGGTAATGGAGGGTTCTATCAATGGGAGGACCTGGTCGCTTCAGGAGAAAAAATGCTAGCACAAGGTGACCGCAGCTTTATCGATGCAGAAATAGATGCGGATGAAATGAAAATCATTCTTTTCACATCAGGAACAACCGAGGCAGCTAAAGGCGTTATGTTAAGTCATCGCAATATAGCTTCAAGCGTCATGGACACCTGTAGGATTGCAGATATAAGACCCGATGACAGGACATTATCCATACTGCCCATTCACCATACATTTGAGTCCACTATGGGTATGTCACTGGTCCTTTACCGTGGAGCATCAGTAGCATTTTATGAAGGGCTAAAGTATATAACAAAGAACCTTGCGGAAGCACAGGCTACAGTACTGATAGGAGTGCCGCTGATTTTTGAATCCGTATATGATAAGATCTGGAAACAAGCAGAAAAAACCGGAAAATCAACAGCCTTAAAAAAGGCAATTAAACTGAATAAAACACTGAAACTTTTTGGGATCGATGCAAGCAGAAAGCTTTTTAAAAGCATTCATGAGAAGTTTGGCGGGAAATTAAGATTGCTCGTAACCGGTGCGGCAGCAATAGACCCAAATGTATTGCGCGGTTTTGAGGATTTGGGTTTTCGTATGCTGCAGGGCTATGGCCTGACTGAATGTTCCCCGCTGGTATCAGGCACACCGGATTTCTGCAATGGGTATAAAAAGGCCGGATCTGTAGGCCCATCTGTTGCCAGTGGTGAAATAAGGATTGTAGATAAAGATGAGGATGGAATAGGAGAAATCACCTCCAAAGGCCCAAATGTGATGCTTGGATACTACAATATGCCTGAAAAAACCAACGAGGTGCTTAAAGACGGATGGTTTTATACCGGAGACCTTGGATTTATGGATAAAGAAGGCTGGCTGTATATAACCGGAAGAAAGAAAAATGTAATAGTCACCAAAACAGGTAAAAATATTTATCCGGAAGAAGTAGAGTACTATATAAACCGTAATAAATATATTCAGGAAAGCCTGGTGCATGCCTCCTTTGATGAAGACGATGATGATGTCCGGGTCAGTGCACAGGTTCGACCGAATTATGAACTTATTTATGAAGAATTCGGAGAAAGCTTCGGTGATGAGGAAGTCCAATCTTTGATAAAGAGAGCTATCTCTGAGATCAACGAAAAACTGCCAATCTATAAGAGAATAAGAGGCATAGCAGTCAGAAAGGATGAGTTTATCAAAACCACAACAAAGAAGATCCAAAGACATAAAAACATTTAGTGCAGTCTACAACTTAGTACATAAGTTATTTCCAATAAAAAAACGATATCCATCCCTCAAAGGTCGGATATCGTTTTCAATAATATACTTATAAATCATAATCACCGGCTGCTTCAGGCTGATACAGAATGTGCTTAATATGTATATCCATTACACCGGAAGGAACTTCACAATTGATCGTATCTCCTTCGCTGTAACCAAGGATAGCTGTACCTATCGGTGATAATACGGATATTTTATTATCTATTAAGTCGGAATCCAGCGGATAAACCAAAGAAATTTCCTCCTCAAATCCGTTTAAATCCACAAGAATTTTGGAATTCATGGTTATTACATTACGCGGAAGCATTTTCCCATCTACTATTTTTGCACTTTTTAATTCATTTTCAAGTTCACGGAAGGATGCATCATCCCCAAGCACCCCTTCTATCAATGCCTCACTTAATAGTTCTTTTAATCTGTCATAATCATTTTGAGTGATGTAAATTTGTCTTGACAACTTCGCACCTCCGATATTAAATATCAAACCTATTGATTGAAATTTCTTTTCTCTGATTATAAATTCTCATAGTCTTAAATAAAAAAATAAAAGGTCCTTCATTTTAATGCTTAATGTACACAAAAACAAAAGCCCTTCATAGGAAACTTTAATCCATGACGGTTCTTCTTTATAGTCTCATTATAGCATAGAAATAATTTTAAGCAAGCGATTTGAAACTTAAATTGAAGATCCGAATTTTTGTTTTTTTGATACATAAAAAGTCATTGTGTTGCCGCCTCCAGAAATTCTACAGTTCTTTTTCTTGTGTCGAGTCTTGTCTTGACACCCATGGGGATTGATATCTGGGGATAAATATGTCCTGCTCGGAGATTGTTAACAGTCGGTTTTCCAAAGGGTTTTATGATCTCATCAAAGATTTGATGCAAGGATAGATTCTGTTCCGGCAGCAGGTCGGGATCTCCGCAATCCGCCCAGGTTCCAAGAATAATACCGACACAGTCTTTAAATTTCCCTGCTAAGGCAAGAGCAGTCAGACCCCTGTCGATTTGATAGTGCTTTTCATTCACATCTTCGATAAACAATATTTTATTCTTTGTATTGATCTCATAAGGGGAGCCTAAAGTTGCATTTAATACAGAGAGGTTTCCTCCAATTATAGGTCCTTCTGCTACTCCTGCATTGATTATTTCAAGAGATTGACCTTCTATAACCGGAGTTTGGCCAATTGGCTCAGGAGAAAAGAGGCATTCTGTCAGACTACCTAGCGTTACAGAGTCAAGTGTTTCCCACCCCCGCGAAGGCATGGGTGAATGGAGAGTAACCAAATTACATAATTGATTTATAGCTATATGCAGTGCAGTAATATCACTGTACCCTAACAGTAATTTGGGATTCTTTGAAATTACCCGGTAATCTATTTTCTCAAGAATCCTTGAAACTCCATAACCGCCGCGAAGGCAGAATACTGCATCAATCGCAGGATTGGCAAAAGCATTGACGATATCAGCGGCACGTACTGTGTCAGAGCCGGAAAGATATCCATGCACTTTTGTAGCAGAAGGGTAAATGACAGGTATCATACCAAGGAATCTAACCGAATCAACAGCAAGCATAAGCTGTTCACTATCAACCGGGGAAGATGGGGCTATAAGAGCAATCCTATTGCCGTGTTTCAAACATTTTGGTCTTATCATCGGGCACATAGTTCAGCACCTTTCTTTGATTTAACAAATAAATCTGTTTTGTCTTTAATATTATATTAATGAAGCCCGGCAATTAATACCGTAAGGGAGGGATTTTATTGATCGATCTTGTGAATTTGGATGTACTGATTAGAGAGGCAGAGATATGGGCAATCGGACTCAGACGGGATTTTCACCGATGGCCTGAACTTGGAAACAAGGAATTTCGTACAGCGGAACGAGTCAGGAAAGAATTGAAGGAACTCAATATTGAGATAGAGAACACGCTCAAGACAGGGATCGCAGGTACATTGGAAGGTCATAAAGGTAAAACGATTGCACTGCGCGCCGACATGGATGCTTTGCCGATTCAGGAGGCTGTACCTCTTCCTTTTGCATCGGAAAGAAAGGGAATTATGCATGCTTGCGGTCATGATGTTCATATGGCAATTTTGCTTGGAACGGCAATGGTTTTAAGCAAAATCAAGAATCAGATTAATGGGACGGTTAAATTTATATTTCAACCGGCAGAGGAAACTACAGGCGGAGCAAGAAGAATGATTGAAAAGGGGTGCTTAGAGCCTAAGACAGATTATATTTTAGGACTTCATGTTAAACCGGATCTCCCCGCAGGTACAATAGGAATAAAATACGGAAAAGTTCATGCATCTTCCGATGTTTTCAGCATTATTATAAGAGGGAAAATCAGTCATGCCGCATACCCAGAGTTAGGCATCGATTCCATAGCAGCCGCTTCCCAGATCGTAACAGGAATACAAAGCATAATTTCAAGAAATATCAGCCCGCTTGCTTCCTCTGTTATCACAATCGGCAGTATTCATGGCGGAAATGCAATAAACTTGATTGCAGATACCGTGACTCTTGAAGGAACCATAAGAGCTTTGGATCATTGCAGCAGAGAATTACTCAAAAACAGATTGAAGGATATGTCACACAATATCGCGAAAGCCTACGGCGCAAAAGCAGAAGTAAAATTTCAAAAAGGGTATCCTGCTTTGATCAATGATAACCTTATAGTAGATGTAATAAAGAATGTTGCAATTTGTGAAACCGCAGTAGAAAAGGTGGTCGAATTAAAAGAACCGACAATGGGCGTAGAGGACTTTTCATTATATCTTGAAAAGGTTCCGGGTGCATTCATTTTTTTGGGAAGCGGTTATAAGGGAAAAGAGAACGAAGGAATTCATCAAGAAGGGTTTAATGTAGATGAAAAATGCATTGGAATAGGCATTCAGCTGGAGGTCATGTCAATATTAAAGTTAATGGAATGAGAAACGTTAATGAAGATATCAAAAAATAAATCATGCCTTAAAATCGGGAGACACATCCGATCCAGGCACGATTGATTCGTATTTCTCTTGTGCATTTAACTTATGCACTGTGGGGACGGGTGAGATTATTCTGCTTTTGCCTTACTGAATCTTTTCGTCAGTCTGGAAACTTTTCTGGAAGCAGCGTTCTTATGGATTGTTCCTTTGGACGCAGCCTGCATCAGTTTCTTTTCCGCCAAAGTCAGCTTTTCTTTAGCTGTTTCAAAATCCTCGGAAGCGATTGCTGCTTCAAAGTTTTTAATGATAGCCTTCAAATGAGACTTTACTCGTCTGTTGGAAGCTGTCTTTTTTGCGATAACGCCGATTCTTTTCTTTGCAGATCTAATATTTGCCATGATTTCACCCCACTTTCGCAAAATATTGCAAGGTTCAGTATATATGAATAGAAAGAAAAAAGCAAGGGAAAAATGAATAAATAAGGAAGTAGAAATCTACAAGTAAAACTTGTGATTTCGTTTCGCCATCAATTTGTTTCACAAATTGGGCGAGCTATTATAGGAGTGAAAGAGAGGCAATAATAAATGAAATTCAGAACTGATTTAGCCATTGAAAACAAGGAAATGTACGATTCTGAGAATAAGGGAAAAAAAATAGAAATTTCAGGTGTCGAGGTAGAAACAGAAAATTTTGAGGACTTGATTGGCATCACCAGAATCAAAATAACGGATGAACATGGGAGCAAAGCATTATCAAAGCCGCTAGGCAATTATATTACACTGGAGATCGAAGGAATTGTGGATGCCTCTCAGGAAATCAAGGATAAGGCTGCCCGCGCATTATCTGGGGAGCTTAAAAGGCTGATAAAATTTCATAATAAATTGAAAGTGTTGATAATAGGGCTGGGAAACGATAAGGTAACTCCGGATTCTCTGGGGCCGTATACCGTGTCCAAGGTAAGAGTTACCAGGCATTACTTCTTAATGTATGATGCCGACAGCGCTGATGATATGTCCTGCGTGAGCGGGTTCATTCCGGGTGTCATGGGTTCTACGGGAATGGAAACTGCAGACTTGATCATGAGTGCAGTAAAAATAGCAAAACCTGAAGTTATTATTGCAATAGATGCTTTAGCTGCGAGAAACTTGAACAGAATCAGCACAACTCTTCAAATCAGTGATACAGGGATTTCTCCGGGATCCGGTACCGGAAACATGAGGAAGGAATTGACGGAAAAAACACTGGGTACAAAAGTCGTCGCCATCGGAGTTCCAACTGTAATTGATTCAAAAACATTAATTTTGGATTCACTGGCAGGATTTCTCAAGGATTCGGACGGTGCAGAGAACTACATGGATGAAAATGGGATGGAGATGATTGTCACTTCAACAGATATTGACCAGGTTATAAAGGATTTTTCTGATGTAATTGCTGATGGAATTAATATAACGCTTCATCCGGGCATATACTCTTAATAAAGCTGTTAAAGATAAGGAGAGGGATATATGGGAAGAAGAAGATACAGCGGGTATAACAGCAGGAAGAGACATAGCGGAGCAAATCCTGCTTTCTTGATCCTGCTGTTTTGGGTTGTATCAGGGTTAGTCATGCTAAGCTTCCTACATGGCGGACCTGGTAAACTGATCCAAGGCAAAAGTGACAATGTAGCAAAAATGTATATTGGAAATGTATTTCCCACTGTCAGCCGAGGTTCAGACTCTGGTTCAAGAGAAGTCTTAGGAGATTCCCTCAGTATCGGACAAGAGGATGTAAAGCAGAACTTATTGAGCGCGAAACAATCAGAAACACTTCTTCAATCAATGGTTGGATCAATGTTTCCCGGAGTGGAAGCAATGGATGACGACCTGGCAGAAGAAGATCCGCAAGTGACACTTGACACTGCTCAGGATACGAATCCACCTGATCCTGTTCCGGAAAATATTGATCGTTCAAAGCCGGTAGTTATCATTTATCATACTCATGCAACGGAATCCTATCAGCCTGTTACAGAAGGCAATTTCCATTCGCTTAATGAATCCGGAACAGTCCGAGAGGTAGGAAACGTTCTGGCTAAAGAACTTGAAAACAAAGGGATACAAGTAATACATAGCAAGACTATCCATGATTCCCCATCGTACAGCCAATCATATACACGTTCTCTTGATACAGTCCAAAACCTTATTGGGGGAGATGATTCTCAAAAAATCATAGTTGATTTACACAGAGATGCTGCCGGCTATAGTGGTAATAATGCAAAGACAGTCACTATCAATAAGAATACATTAGCAGGCTATGCTTTGGTCATCGGATCAGGAAACCCGAATTATGAAGCTTTAAAAACATTTGCAAATCATATAAATAAAACAGCCGCAGAGATGTATCCTGGTTTCGAAGGAAAGATCATCGAAAAACAATATAAATTCAACCAATACGTATCAGATTACCATATTCTATTAGAGGTTGGAAATAATGAAAATACCATCGAACAGGCAAAACTTACAGGAAAATATTTTGCTGATGTTCTTGCAGAGGCTGTCAAAAGTATTGAATAACGGATAAAAGTATACGGAGGATAAAGATGAAATTAAAAAAAACAGCAGTATTTATTTTGGTGTTTTTGGCAATTTACGGTTTTACTGCAGTGGATGAAGCTTATTCAGATATGATGGACCAGCCGGGCAAGGTGTCCCTGAACGTAAGGAAAGTCAATTCCGAGTATGTTACAGTTTCAATTTTTGGACAATCTGCCGCTGTAAATATAAAAGAAATAAAGGAATACTGGAGTACATTCAATCAAATGGTTACGAAGGGTTTAGATAATACTGTTGCGGAAATACATGATCTTTTAGGAATTTCTAAAGAGGAACCTGACTACAGCGTATTTAATACTGAGATATTGTAAAATACGATTCTGATATGATATAATTGGGCTTGCTTAATAAGTACGTAAAACAATAAGACTTGTTTAGCCGATTATATATTATTGGTCAATTTGTCGGATTTTAGTATTACTTTTGGAGGAACAATGAATTCATTTCAGCAGAATATAAGAAATTTTAGCATTATTGCACATATAGACCATGGCAAATCAACCCTTGCAGATAGGATTATAGAAAATACAGGACTTGTTTCAAACAGAGAAATGAAGGAACAGTTTTTGGACAACATGGATCTGGAGAGGGAGAGGGGAATTACCATCAAGCTGCAGACAACTCGTCTGTTATATAAAGCAATAGATGGCCAGGAATATATTTTCAATCTCATCGACACACCCGGACATGTTGATTTTACTTATGAGGTATCAAGAAGCCTCGCAGCCTGTGAAGGTGCTCTGTTGATCGTAGATGCGACTCAGGGCGTGGAAGCACAGACGCTCGCCAATGTCTATCTGGCATTGGATGAAAACCTTGAGATTTTACCTGTTATAAATAAAATTGACCTTGCAAGTGCACGGCCGGAGGAAACCATTCTTGAAATCGAAGACATAATAGGTATTGATGCGCATGATGCACCTTTAATTTCGGCAAAAGAGGGTGTCGGTATCGTGGACGTCCTTGAAGCCGTAGTTAAGAAGGTTCCGTCGCCTAAAGGCGATCCCAAAGGCAAACTGAAGGCTTTGATCTTCGATTCTTACTATGACAATTATCGAGGTGTTGTTATTTACACACGTGTTTTTGACGGAACAATTAAAAGAGGCGATATAATCCGCCTTATGAACACAAAGAAAAAATATGAGATTACAGAAGTTGGTGTCTATTCGCCGGGCCCGATGCCTGTCAGCGAACTTTCTGCCGGGGAGGTCGGATATGTATGTGCCAGCATTAAGCAAGTTGCAGACGCTCGTGTGGGCGATACGATTACATTGGAAAATGATCCGGCAACAGAGGCTTTACCTGGTTATAAAAAGGTACAGCCTATGGTTTACTGCGGTATATATCCATCGGAAGGTGAAAAGTATGAAAATGTAAAGGACGCACTTGAAAAGCTTCAGGTAAACGATGCAGCCTTCCTTTTCGAACCGGAAACATCAACGGCGCTTGGTTTCGGTTTCCGTTGCGGATTTTTGGGACTTCTTCACATGGAAATCATAGTGGAACGTCTGGAACGGGAATTTGATCTTGGTATTATTACAACATCGCCAAGCGTAATTTATAAGGTTATAATGAACGACGGAACAACAGAGATGATACAAAATCCTTCCAATCTACCTCCCCTGATTACAATAGATCACATTGAAGAGCCTATTGTTAAAGCCGATATAATGATACCGAAAGAATACGTAGGAAGCATTATGGAAATTTGCCAGGAACGAAGAGGGAACATGCTTCATATGGAATATATTACGGAAAACAGAGTTTCACTTCATTATGAAATGCCTCTTAACGAGGTAATTTATGATTTTTTTGATGCATTGAAATCAAAAACAAGAGGCTATGGTTCCTTGGACTATGAATTTATACGTTACGAAAAATCAAATTTGGTTAAGCTTGATATTTTGCTGAACAGAGAATTGGTCGATGCTTTCTCAATGATTGTTCATGAGTCGAAAGCTTATTATCGCGGCCGCTTTGTCTGTGAGAAGCTGAAAGAAATCATACCGCCGCACCAATTCGAAATCCCTATTCAAGCCTCAGTCGGTCAAAAGGTTATTGCCAGAGAAACAGTAAAAGCTTATCGCAAGGATGTATTGGCAAAATGTTATGGAGGAGACATCTCCCGTAAGAGAAAACTTCTTGAAAAGCAGAAAGAAGGAAAAAAACGGATGAGGCAGTTCGGCACGGTTGAAGTGCCGCAGGAAGCCTTTACTGCGGTTCTGAAATACGATGAAAATAAATAAAACAGCAGAAAGCGAAAAGAAATCCTTAGGGGTTTATATACACATCCCATTCTGTATCAAAAAATGCAATTATTGTGATTTTCTATCGTTCGAGAAAATACCCGAAGAAGTACAGAATTCATACTTTCTGGCACTTTTACGGGAAATAAATATTTACAGTGAATATTACGGAAATAATTATTATGTAGACACAGTATTTATTGGAGGCGGCACACCATCGCTGGTGAAAGAAAGTCATGTCAATGATCTGATATCTGCTGTCCGCAACGGGTTTGATGTCAGTGAGAATGCTGAAATATCAGTTGAATCAAATCCCAATACGCTGACCGAAATCGGATTAAAAACATATTTAAAATCAGGTGTCAACCGCCTGAGTATCGGTGCTCAATCCTGTGATGATAAGCTGCTGCTTTATATGGGAAGAATACATTCTACCGGAGATTTCCTTAGTAATTATACTCTTGCAAGGGATTGCGGGTTCCAGAATATTAATACTGACCTTATGTTTGGGATTCCCGGTCAAACTACAGGAATATGGATAGATACGCTTGAAAAGATTATTCAATTGAAACCCGAACATATTTCTTTTTACAGTCTTCAATTAGAAGAAGGAACCAGATTTTTTTCTATGTATGAAGAAGGCAGCTTTAAGGAAACTGATGATGAAACGGACCGGAACATGTATCACACTGCCGTAGAGATATTGAAAAGCAGCGGATATGTGCATTATGAGATTTCAAATGCCTCAAAAGATGGATATCAATGCAAGCATAATTTGAAATACTGGTCAATGAAAGATTACCTCGGCATCGGTCTTGGCGCCCACTCTTTTATTGATGGGACAAGGTCAAGTAATGTGAGCAATCTGGAACAATATATCAGAATCGGGATTAATAACAGTATCGATAAGACGTCTAAAGGCTTATCAAGTACGTTCACCTGTTGGCAACACAAAAATACTAAGGACGAGAATATCTCAGACTACCTTATTACTGTGATGAGAAAAACGCAGGGAATAGAACTTGAAGACTTCAGAAATCGTTTTGGCATCGAGCTAAAACAGCTTTACGGCAGCGTAATTCAAAAATACCGGAATCTTGGACTTATAGAAATAGTTGAAAACCGTCTTCGCTTTACAGAGGAAGGCATAGATTTATCCAATATGGTTCTTGCTGAATTTGTATAGTGTTTCCAGAAAGAGGGTTTACTAAGGTTTCCAGGAAGGAAAAGAAGGTTTGTTATGGCGAAATATATTATGGCGCTTGATCAGGGCACAACGAGTTGCCGCTGTATTCTGTACAATAAACATGGAGAAATCATCAGCCTTGCACAGAAAGAGTTTACCCAGATTTATCCCAATCCGGGCTGGGTCGAACATGATGCGATGGAAATCTGGTCAACACAGATTGGCGCTGCGCAGGAAGCCATGTATAAAATAAATGCAGGTTATAAAGATATTGCAGCTATCGGCATAACAAATCAAAGAGAAACAACTGTCATATGGGATAAAACAACGGGTGAGCCTGTTTATAACGCAATAGTATGGCAGTGCAGGCGTACTGCAGGATATTGTGATGAACTGAAAGATCAGGGTTTGTCAGAGGCGTTCAAGCAAATAACAGGTTTGCCGATAGACGCCTATTTTTCCGCTACAAAGATACATTGGATCCTTGAGAATGTAAAGGGAGCGCGAGAGAAAGCGGAAGCAGGAGTACTCCTTTTCGGAACCATTGAAACATGGCTAATCTGGAAGCTTACCGGGGGAAAGGTTCATATCACTGATTACTCCAATGCATCCCGGACCATGCTGTTTAATATCAAATCGTTGGAGTGGGATACGCAACTGCTGGAAGTAATGAATATCCCGCGCTGCATACTACCTGAGCCAAGGCCCTCAAGTGAGGTCTACGGTGTTACAGAAAGCACGATTTTTGGAGGAGAAATACCAATAGCCGGTGCAGCTGGAGATCAGCAGGCAGCATTGTTCGGTCAGACTTGTTTTAATGAAGGTGAAGCGAAAAATACATATGGGACCGGCTGCTTTCTGCTGATGAATACCGGAACAAAACCGGTATTTTCAAATAATGGCTTGATAACAACAATTGCCTGGGAAATAAACGGAGTAATAAACTACGCACTTGAGGGCTCTATTTTCATAGCCGGAGCTGTGATTCAATGGCTTCGAGACGAAATGAGACTGATAGATAACGCTGCAGATTCGGAATGGATGGCGCAGCAGGTAAATGATACAAACGGGGTCTATCTGGTTCCTGCCTTTGTCGGGTTGGGGGCACCCTATTGGGATCCATACGCAAGAGGTGCGATAGCAGGTTTGACACGGGGTGCGAATAAATTTCATATTATAAGAGCGGCTTTAGAGTCAATCGCTTATCAATCTAATGATGTACTTAGGACAATGGAAGAAGACTCTCATATGAAAATGACTTCCCTGAAGGTAGATGGAGGAGCATGTACAAATGATTTTCTGATGCAGTTTCAGTCAGATATCATCAATGTACCCGTAAATCGACCTGCATCTGTCGAAACAACAGCTTTAGGGGCGGCATATCTTGCAGGACTTGCAGTGGGTTACTGGAAGGACAAGAATGATGTCCTTGAAAACTGGAGGATTTCTCGCGTCTTTGCTCCAGAAATGGATAATTCAGTACGTGAAAATTTAATAAAGGGATGGAAGAAAGCTGTCAACGTATCTTTTGGATGGTCGAAACAATAATTGGAAGTCTCTATGACTTGGTATTGCTGAAAATATTTTATTTCTATGTTGACATTTTTGACCAACAGTGATAAATTTAAAGTATATTTAGCACTCACTTGATAAGAGTGCTAACAATATCCACTTAAATCTGGCTGCAACAATGAAAGGTGGTGAACGGGATGGATCTATCAGAAAGAAAGTTAAAAATACTGCAGGCAATTGTTGCTGACTTCATTTCTTCTGCAGAACCAATCGGATCAAGAACTCTTTCAAAAAAATATGATATGGGTATCAGCCCGGCCACAATTCGCAACGAGATGTCAGATCTGGAGGATATGGGCTATTTGACACACCCTCATACTTCTGCGGGGAGAGTACCTTCCGATAAAGCGTATCGTTTGTATGTCAATAATCTGATGCAAAAATATGAGATCCCTGAAGAAGATAAGCAAATCATTTCTGAGAAGCTTACAACCAACGTAATGGAACTGGAAAGAACGATAAAGCATGCAGCAAGCTTGCTTTCGGATCTTACTAATTTGGCTTCATTTGCAATTACACCAAATCAGGAATCAAATAAATTGAAACATATTAATTTTTTACCTGTGGATAAATACTCTGTGGTTCTAATGATAGTCACTGAAAGCGGAAGGGTTATCAATACAACAATCAAATTAAAAACAGCCTATACGGAAGAAAACCTTAATTTGCTTTCCAGAGTTATGACGTACAATTATAAAGGTAAGACATTGAGTGACATCCTGACTTTGGATATAATCAAAACTTTTGAGAGTGATATTGAGGCTATGAGCCGGCTTGTAGAAACGATCAAACCGAATTTCATAAGTACTTTAGAGAATATGCTAGATGTCGAGCTATATATGGATGGCCTTGCAAATATCTTCTCCATACCGGAATATAATGATATTGAAAAAGCAAAGGTTTTTTTAGATATAATAAATCAAAGGAAACAGTTTACAGATGTGTTAATAAACAGGGAAAACGGGGTAATTATTACTATAGGCAATGAGAACAAAGAAGACCTCATGCGCGATTGCAGCTTAATAACTGCAACTTATCATGTTAATGGAAAGTTAGTAGGGAAACTTGGCGTTATCGGGCCAACCCGGATGAGATATGATGAGGTGACTTCAATTATCGAATATATGACAGATAATATAAGCGAAACTTTTAAAGTTACAGGAGGAGATAAGGACTATGAATAATAAAAAAGTATCTGGCGACAATGTAAACTTAGATAATGAGCAAAAAACAGAGGACCCTGAAATAGAAGAAGCAAGAACGGATAAGGAAAATCTTGAAGAAACCGGTGAGGAAGCAGTAGCAGTCGAGCTTTCAAAAGAAGCAGGAGAATTAAATCAAAGATACCTGAGACTGGCAGCAGATTTTCAGAATTATAAGAGAAGAATAGAGAAAGAAAAAGGGGACATTTATGCATATGCCAACGAGAAGATCGTGGTAGAATTGCTTGATGTAATAGACAATTTTGAAAGAGCACTGGAACATAGTAAGTCCGGTACAGAAAGTTTTGTCGAAGGAATGAATATGATATTCAAACAATTCAAAGGGGTATTGGAAAAAAATGGTGTTGAGGAAATCAATGCATCAGGGGAACCGTTTGATCCAAACTACCACCATGCTGTGCTTACTGAAAATTCGGCTGAGTATGATAGTGGAAGGGTAACACAGGTTTTACAGAAGGGGTATATGTTAAATAAAAAAGTTATAAGACCTGCTATGGTAAAAGTAGCAGAATAGTATCAACAATCAGAATGGGTAAAACGAAATACAAATAACTACAGGAGGATATTAGTATGGGAAAAGTAATA
Source organism: Eubacteriales bacterium (assembly GCA_028692105.1). Taxonomy (GTDB): domain Bacteria; phylum Bacillota; class Clostridia; order Peptostreptococcales; family Anaerovoracaceae; genus Anoxybacterium. The sequence continues at coordinate 18,366 of JAQUYC010000012.1, forward strand.
GGAATTGACTTAGGCACAACAAATTCATGTGTGGCCGTTTTGGAAGGCGGCGAACCTGTTGTAATCACAAACGCCGAAGGTAACAGAACGACTCCTTCCGTTGTCGGATTTGCAAAAAACGGGGAAAGACTGGTCGGTGAAACTGCAAAAAGGCAGGCAATCACCAATCCGGACAGAACAATAGCATCTATTAAAAGACAAATGGGTACGGATCATAAAGTTGAAATAGATGGGAAGATATACACACCTCAGGATATTTCGGCAATGATACTTGCAAAATTGAAGGCAGATGCAGAAAGCTATCTCGGAGAAAAAGTTACAGAGGCAGTCATTACTGTACCTGCTTATTTTACGGACAGTCAGAAACAGGCAACAAAGGATGCCGGAAAAATTGCAGGTCTCGATGTTAAGAGAATCATAAACGAACCGACTGCTGCATCTCTTGCTTACGGCTTGGATAAGGAACATGAGCACCACAAGATTTTAGTATACGATTTAGGCGGAGGTACATTTGACGTTTCCATCCTTGAACTGGGTGACGGAGTATTTGAAGTCCTTGCTACCAACGGTAACAACAAGCTGGGAGGAGACGATTTTGATGACGCGCTGATGAATTTCATCGCAGATAGCTTTGCTAAGGAAAACGGTGTAGACTTAAGAAAAGATAAAATGGCGCACCAAAGATTGAAAGAAGCAGCAGAAAAAGCAAAAAAAGAACTGTCAAGTTCACAGACAACAAATATAAACCTGCCTTTCATTACAGTAAATGCAGACGGGCCGCTCCATTTAAATATGGATGTTACCAGAGCGAAGTTTGACCAGCTTACATCAAGCCTGGTGGACAAAACAATTGAACCTATGAGAAAAGCAATGGTAGATGCCGGCGTTACAAACAATGATCTTGCAAAGGTTATCCTGGTAGGCGGATCTACAAGAATCCCTGCTGTTCAGGATGCTGTAAAGAAGATAACAGGGAAAGATCCATTTAAAGGAATAAACCCTGATGAATGCGTAGCAATCGGTGCGGCTGTACAGGCAGGTGTACTCACCGGCGAAGTTAAAGATGTATTGCTGCTGGATGTTACGCCGCTTTCCCTGTCCATAGAGACTTTGGGTGGCGTGGCAACCAGGCTGATAGAAAGAAATACGACAATACCTACAAAGAAGAGCCAGATATTCTCGACCGCTGCGGATAACCAGACAGCTGTTGATATCCATGTAATGCAGGGTGAAAGAGAGATGGCAGCCGGAAACATAACTCTGGGCAGGTTCCAACTTTCTGGAATTCCTCCGGCACCACGAGGAATACCACAGATCGAAGTTACATTTGATATTGATGCCAATGGCATTGTTAATGTAAGTGCAAAAGACATGGGTACCGGAAGGGAACAGAGAATTACCATAACTTCGTCAACAAAGCTTTCCGATGATGAGATCAAGCAAAAAATCAAGGATGCAGAGATGTATGCCGAAGAAGACAAGAAAAAGAAAGAAGAAGTCGAAGTCAGAAACAGAGCCGAAACACTTGTTTATGAAACAGAGAAATCATTAAAGGAAATTGATGCAAGCTTGAGTGAAGATGAAAAATCCAGGATCAATGGTGCAAAAGATGCATTAGTTACAGCTTTGGAAGGAAACAACATAGAGGATATCAAGGAAAAGACAGAAACATTGACAAACGAATTCCATACGATTTCTTCAAAGATGTATCAGCAAGCTCAGCAGGCGCAACAAGCTCAAGGCGGTGCAGCCGGCAGCGATTCGGGTAATATGGGAGGAACAGATGCCGGAGAGGCATCAGAACCACAGCCTGATAATGTTGTAGATGCAGATTACGAAGTAGTTGACGAAGATAAATAGGCTATAGAGTATAATAGACCTATAAATAAGTATAGTTTTTGCGGTACGCCCCTACGGGGGAGTGCCGCAAAACCGATTTTATCGTATTTTAAGATGACTGAAGCTTTAGGAGAGGGTTAAGTAATGGCAGAAAAAAGAGATTTTTATGAGGTTCTGGGATTAAAAAAAGGAGCAACTGACAGTGAGATAAAGAAAGCATTTAGACAAAAAGCTATGGAATATCACCCTGACCGTAATCCCGGGGATAAGACTGCAGAAGAAAAATTTAAAGAAGTAAACGAAGCATACAGCATTCTTTCCGACCCTCAGAAAAAAGATAAATATGATAGATTCGGCCATGCCGGAGTAGATCCTAATGCCGGATTCGGTGGAGCGGGCTTTGGCGGTTTCGAAGATGTTTTCGGAGATCTCTTTGGCAATATGTTTGGAGGAGGTTTCAGTCAGGCCGGCAGAAGAAGAAACGGACCCAGGAAAGGTCAGGATCTTCAGAAAAGTGTAGTGATTACCTTTGAAGAGGCGGCATTCGGAACTAAAAAGCAGATTCAGATTAATAAATATGTACAATGTGACACCTGCAGCGGAAGCGGTGCAGAAAAAGATTCAGAAAAGGTAACATGCCCTAAGTGCAACGGCAGCGGAGAGATACATACGTCTCAGAGGACACCATTCGGACAGTTTACCAATGTACAGACCTGTGACAAATGTAGCGGCAGCGGAGTAGTTATCGAAAAGCCTTGCCAAGACTGCGGCGGTCAGGGAAAAGTCAGAAAAACCGTTACTATATCGGTTGACATTCCTGCCGGCGTTGACAATGATTCAGTTATTTCGATCAAAGGACAGGGTGAACCCGGAAGCAATGGAGGACCTGAAGGAGATCTTTATGTTGTAATATCTGTAAAACCTCATGCGTTATTTGCGCGCAAAGGATATGATCTATGGCTTGAGATACCAATAACATTCAGTCAGGCAGCATTGGGGGATGATATCATAGTACCGACATTGAAAGAAAAGGTATCATACAAAATTCCCGCAGGCACACAGCCTGATACGATATTTCGTCTAAAGGGTAAGGGGATCAAATCACTCAGGAGCTCAAAATATGGGGATCTTTATGTTAAGGTAATTCTCGAAATACCTACAAAACTGACAGGCGAACAGAAAAAACTTATTGGCAAGCTGGGCGAATCCCTTAGCAATGAAGGATATTCAAAGCGTAAAAAGTTTGCTGATGTTATGAAGGAAATATTTCAATCTTAACGCCCGCAATCATAATCGAAAAATTTCTATGAATCTATGGAGGCGTTCATTATATGCGGTATTTTGAGATTAAAATCAACACGACACAAGACGAAATTGACCTGCTGACCTGTATTCTTATGGATATGGGCATAGCAGGTTTTGCTATTGATGATGCAAGAGACTTCCGGGATCTGTTGAATAAAAAGAACCCTCACGATTGGGATTATATTGATGAAAACCTGTATGAAATGGAGAATTTGAAGACAGGGATCACATTTTATCTTGAAGAAACAGAAGAAGGAAAACGGATTCTAAAAAAATTACAGGAGAAGATTGAAGAATTAATAAAGGTGGTACCGGATCCCGAAAATAAAGTTGATTTCAATCAGTTAGAGATGAATTGGCAGCTTGTTGACGACGCAGACTGGAAAGATAAATGGAAAGAGTATTTCAAACCGGTTAAGCTTACTGAAAGAATCGTTGTAAAACCGACTTGGGAAGCGTATGAAGCGGCAGAAGATGAGCTTATAATCGAAATCGACCCGGGTATGGCATTTGGGACGGGTACACATCCCACTACGTTTCTATGCATACAGCTGCTTGAAAAATATATTGAGAAGGGAAAAGATACCGTTCTTGATATAGGCTGCGGATCCGGCATTTTGTCAATTACGGCGGCTCTATTAGGTGCATCTGCTATTTTAGCTGTTGATATTGACCCAATGGCTGTTAAAGTTACAAAAGATAATATTAAAACGAATCATCTCTCATCCGAAGTTCGTGTAATTGAAGGAGATCTCACTAATGGCATAGATGTAAAGGCTGATATAGCAGTGGCAAACCTTATGGCAGATCTTGTGATTTCACTTTCAGAGGATATTCCACGGCATCTTAAAGGAAAGGGAGTATATATCTCGTCGGGGATATTAATCGAAAAAAAAGAACAGGTTGTTTCTGCAATTGAAACATGTGGATTTAAAATATTGGAAATCCTTGAGGAAGGGGAATGGTGCGCAATCGCCGCTCAAATTAAAGGAGAAATATGAGCAGATTTTTTGTTGATGCTAAGGCAATCCTGGATAATTCTATTAGAATAACTGATGCTGATGACAGAAAGCATATACTGAAAGTCCTACGCCTTGGGATTGGAGACATTATAAGTGTATCTGATTCGGCAGAATTCGAGTATAAAGCTGAAATTATTTCGTCCGAAAAAGACTTTATAGAAGCTAAGATATTGGACAAACAGAAATTTGCCGGAGAACCTGAACTGAAGATCACTCTTTTCCAGGGTATCCCTAAAAAGGGGAAAATGGAGACGATAATTCAAAAGACAGTCGAACTGGGGGTTTTTTCTGTCGTTCCTGTATTTACAGACCGGACAGTTGTGATAGACCATGGTAATTTCAATAAAAAGATTGAACGTTGGCAAAAGATTTCTGATGAGGCTGTTAAACAATGCAGGAGAGGCATAATTCCTCAAATCAGGCAGCAAATTTCATTTAAAGAAATGCTTGAAGTTATAACTAATTATGATCTGATATTATTCCCGTATGAGAATGAAAAAAACCTTACAATTAAAAGCTGTCTTAGGATGATAACCGAAAAACCGAAAGATATTGCCGTAATAATAGGGCCCGAAGGAGGTTTCTCCGATAATGAAGCAAATATTCTCATAAAAAACGGAGCCTGCAGCGTATCTCTTGGTAAAACCGTATTAAGAACGGAGACAGCAGGTATGGCTGCAATTGCTATGATAATGTATGAATTAGAGCTATGAGCTTTCCTTAATATCTTCTGTTTCCAGGAAATAACGCGGTTCTATGAAATCATATTTCCTATAATACTCTTTTTCATCTGTATTTTGGTATACCTGGCTTTTATTTTTCAATAGAAGTTTGCAGATACTGTACAAATCCACCCAGATTTGGTTTGGACTATCTTTCAGGCTTTCATCAAAGATAAGCTGCACCCCGACATGAAGATGCGGAGTGTCGATATTATTGACATTTTCCTTTCTGCTGTAACCGGATCTCCCCGAATACCCTATAACATCGCCTGCTTTTACGGCCTTGCCAACAGTAAGGTCAGCACTATATGGCCGATCCTTTCTTAAATGAGCATAATAGTAATAACGTTTTTTATCAAAACTCCTTATACCGATTCTCCAACCGCCATACTGGTTCCATCCCATGGCTTCCACTATGCCGCTCTCTATTGCGATTATGGGTGTTCCTGTCCCAATCATCAGATCATGGCCAAAATGTTTACGATTATAGCCATAGCTTCTTCCTGCTCCAAAATCATCATAGTCGGAATACCAATATCCTGCTGGCACAGGAGAGAATGCCTTTAACCCATATTTAGATTCCCATACGACATCTCCTCCTGATTCTGACTCAATAGGTACCTGAACCATAAATTCACCAAGGAATCCTCCTAAAACAGCAGTATATGCTTGGTTATAGTAGTTGTAAAGCTTCATGTCCCGGGTAATAATATCAATGGATTCTCCCTGATTCAGCCGTTCAACAAGACTATTAAGATCCTTGGATTTATAAGAATTGAAATTCCCGCCGTATTTAGCAGCAAGATAAGCCAATACTTCTGTCCACTTTAAATGTATTTCCTTGTCATAAGACTCTATGTCCATATACATAGTTTTTTCGAGCAACTGATAAGGAACATTGAATTCGACCCAATTAATGGTGTCATCTGTTTCAGATTGCAGTACAGGCTGGTTTAACGGAGAAATACGAAACAATAAAAGAATAATTGCTGCAGTTAAAATAACGGAGAACAAGATAATCAGTTTCAATAACCCTGGATGCAGATATTTGAAATATCTCAATCTTTTTTTTAGTTTCAAGAATCATACCTCCGGATTTCATCTTATATGTGATTAAAAAACATTAAACAGCATCTGATTCAAAAAGGGCAATATTACAATAAGATATGCTTAAACAATTAAGATTATGATTTACAGAAAAAAAGTCAACTGCTAAAATAGACAAGTAGTGGTATATTAAATAGATATTAAATAAGAATCGGAGTCAAATATGAAAATTGCATTTCACACCTTAGGGTGCAAAGTTAATCAATATGAAACACAGGCCTTGAAAGAAAAATTTATGAATAAAGGTTACGAGATTGTTGGTGAAGATGAATATTCCGATATTTATATAATCAACACATGCACCGTAACAGGGTTGGCAGATCGTAAGTCAAGACAGTTCATAAGAAAAGTAAAAAAAATCAATCCGGAAAGTGTAACAGCGGTTATCGGCTGTTATGCCCAGGTCAGTCCTGAGGAAGCAAAAGCTATAGAAGGTGTTAACATTGTTGTAGGAACTAATGAAAAGAACAGGCTGATTGACTATATCGAAAATTATGTAAACACGAACAGCGATAACGTAGATTGTCATATCAATAGACTGGAACAGCTTACGGAATATGAAGAAACGGGTATTATTACTTCGATGGACTCAAGAAGTAGGGCCTATATAAAAGTACAGGAAGGCTGCAACAGATTTTGCTCCTATTGCATCATACCTTTTGCACGGGGAACAGTCAGAAGCAGAGAAAAAGATGAGATTATAAAAGAAGCACAAAGCTTGATAGGGCAGGGGTTCAAAGAAATAGTCCTCACAGGTATAAACACTGCATTATATGGCACGGATAACATGAAGATAAACGGCTTGATGAGAAACTTAGAGGAGGTTTACGGTATAGAAGTTATAGTAAACTTAATTAACGGGCTCACCGGAGATTTCAGGATCCGCCTCGGATCACTGGAACCAAACGTGATTCATAAGGAATATGCAAAGAGATTATTGAAATATGAAAGACTTTGCCCGCATATGCATCTATCTCTTCAGAGCGGAAGTGACAGGATATTAAGTGCAATGAATCGCAGTTATAATATAGAAGAATATATGCAGCTTGTAAATATTCTGCGAGATCATGATAGCGGATATGGAATAACAACTGATATTATTGTCGGATTTCCTGGAGAAACGGAGAAAGACTTTGAAGAAAGCTGCCGTTTAGTACAAAAAGCCGGTTTTTGCAAAGTTCATGTATTCAAATATTCAAAAAGAGAGGGAACTAAGGCAGCGAATATGAGTGATCATATTGCACCTGAGATAAAGAAAAGAAGAAGTGATAAGCTGATACGAATAGCGGAGGAAACAGCAAATAAATTCTTCCTTTCACAGCTTGGAACTGTGAGGAAGGTTCTTTTCGAGAAATATGATGAAGCGACCGGTTTGCTGGATGGATTGTCGGATAATAATATTAAAGTATTCAGCAATGGGGATAAGAATATGGAAGGGAAATTTGTTCTTGTCGAATTGTTTGAACCCTGTAATGGCGGGGTAAAAGGTAAAATAATAAATAAAATATGAACTATAACTTAGCATTAGTACACAGTTAATTCGCAACTAATTTGTACTAAACAATAGTGCAGCAATGAAACAACATATCAATGTTCAGAAATAAAAAAAAATATCAAAATATTGAAAAAGCTGTTGCAATTTGTAGAATAATCAAATATGATTAAAAATATTAAATAGAGTAGTCTTTAAGGGCAAACCGGTCGAAAGGCCGGGACGCAAAGCCAAGAGTCTAAAGCATAAAATATGCGATGACGGTCTTGCTGCAAAAGATATTTTGCAGAAGGCCGTTTTTTGTTTGGCAGGAAACAGAGTTAAGATATGAGAAAATATTATATATATTTGATGTATTTGATTGTCATTACTTTTGTAGTAACCGCTGTATCGTTTTCCAAATACTTATCCACCGTGGACGGAGGGGGCAGCGTTAAAGTTGCAGTACCGGTCATTGAATATATCCCGGTAAGCGCGACGTTCAATGATGTTCCTATATCCGGGATTACCGGCGGAGGTATTGTTCTTAACGATCTCGAACCCGGTGATAAACTGATTTATAATTTCAACATTTTAAATCATAATGATACAAAACAAAATCAGGTTCTGTTAAAATATGACATCTCTGTCTCTTTTGACCCGGACCCTCAAGTTATACCGCTGACATATACGTTATCGCCTGCAGCAATTTACTCCTCTCAAGGTGAGTGGACGTATCTGGGCTATGCATATCAGGAGACGCACAGCTATACGCTGACTGTCTTATGGGGTGGCGAACTGTACGATACGGGGTATTTGAATAAGGAACAGTTGATAGAAATCAGAATTGATTCAGAACAGGCAGACAGCCTGGAATAATCATAGGGATATATTAATTCAATAACAGTGCATTATCGCAATATTATAAGGGGAGGAGGGTGAGATAAATGACAGATAAATCAACCGGTAAGTCTGGGGCGAAAAGATTATACAGACTATCGTATTATGTTATTTTGATTGCCTTACTCATAACTATACCGTTTTCCAGCTATATATCGTTTGGGAAATATGTGCTTGAACCGATCACATACACTACAGCACTTTACTCGTCCGAAGCATTTACTGTCACATCTATAGGGGCTATAACAGGAAACGCACAGATCGCTCAGACTTTGACAGCGGGAAACTTAACTCCGGCAAGTGCATTGGTTGATTACAAGTGGCAGAGAGCTGCAACATCGGGTGGGATATATACGGACATTTCAGGGGCAACTTCAAACACATATACTCTTACAGCAAGCGATAAAGATTATTATATTAAAGTCATTGCAACCGGCAAAGATGGTTATACAGGAATTGTGAGCAGTCAGTACACAGGGCCCGTGGAAGCGATCCCTGTAACAGGGATAGGAACTATCAGCGGTATAGCCCAGGTAAGCAAAACATTGACTGCAGGAACGCTTGTACCAAGCGGTGCGACAGCAAATTACAAGTGGCAGAGAGCTGCAACATCAGGTGATATTTATGTAGATATTTCAGGGGCATCTTCAAGTACATATACGTTGGCACCGGGTGATAAGGATTACTATATCAGAGTAGTTGCGACAGGCTTCGGCAGCTATGAGGGCTCTGTGAGCAGCGCCTATAAAGGACCGATAGCAGCAGGTTTCATAACTGCCATCGGACCGATAAGCGGAACGACCACAAACGGACAGACTCTGACAGCAGGTACACTTACTCCGTTTGGAGCTACCGCAACCTATCAATGGCAAAGAAATATAAATGGAACAGGGTTTGTTAATATTACAGGAGCGACAGCGAGTACTTATACCTTGACGGGAGCTGATCAAAACTCCTATATAAGAGTAATAGCAACGGGAATAGGTGCCTATACCGGTACTGTTACAAGTGAATTTGTAGGACTTGTAGGTGCGCAGATCATACCGATCACATCTATGGGGCCGATCGGAGGGACTTCACAGGTAGGAAAAGTTCTTTCCGCAGGTTTGTTGGAGCCCTCAAGCGCTACAGCAACATATTTATGGCAGAGATGCGATACCCCGAATGGAACTTATGTAAGTATAGAAGGAGCAACGTCGAACACATATACTCTTCAACCTGAAGATAAAGATAAATATATAAAGGTTACTGCAGTAGGATCTGGTACGTTTTCAGGCACTCTAACAAGCAATTATAGAGGTCCTGTAGCAGCAGGTGTGATCACTGCGATAGGACAGATAAGCGGTACTACTGCAGTCGGGGAAATTTTGACAGCAGGGACCCTGTCCCCACCGAATGCTACAGTTACTTATCAATGGCAAAGAAGTCTTTCCACCAACGGCACATACGAGAATATTACTGGTGCTACCTCGAGTACATACACTCTTACTTCGAGTGACCAAGGATATTTCTTAAAAGTAACTGTCACAGGATACGGTACCTATACAGATACTGCGGCAAGTGCATATACAGGACCGGTGAGCATTACGGTAATACCTCTTACGGATATTGGTGTGATCAGCGGAATAACCCAGGTGGGTAAAACACTTACAGCAGGATCCCTAAGCCCTGCCGGAGCAACCGCCACCTATCAATGGATGCGTTCCGATTATGAAAACGGGGATTATGAGAATATACCGGGGGCAACTTCAAGTACATATACTCTGACAGCCAACGATATGGGTCATTATTTTAAGGTGCAGGCAATAGGATCCAATACATATTCGGGAACAGTAATCGGTGCTGGCAAAGGACCAGTATCTGCTGCCGAGATTACTGCCATTGGACCGATAAGCGGAACGACAACGAAAGGGCAGACACTGACAGTAGGTACACTGACCCCTTACGGAGCGACAGCTACATACAAATGGCAGAGATCGGACGGAATTGAACCTTTCACAGACATAGTTGGAGGCACTGCCAGCAGCTATACATTGACAGGTCTGGATAATTATAGATATATTCGTGTCGTAGCAACAGGTTATGGAGCATACACGGGAGTGGTGATAAGCGAATTTGTCGGAAGGGTAACTGATACTGTTACACCTATAACATCAATCGGTGGGATAAACGGCAATGCTGAGGTTGGACAGGTATTAACAGCAGGTACTCTAAGCCCAGCTGGTGCGATGGCGACTTACCAATGGATGAGATGTGATACGCATGACGGCACTTATGAGATAATTATAGGATCTACAGGTTTTTCCTATACGCTAAACTCAGCGGATAAGGATAAATATATTAAAGTAATTGCAACCGGAGCCAGTAATTATTCCGGCTCAGTGACAAGCACAAATAAAGGACCAGTTGCAGCAGGTCAGGTAACTGCCATCGGGTCGATCAGCGGTACGACAACAGTTGGACAGACACTGTCAGCAGGAACATTGTCACCATACAACGCCACAGTTGATTACCAGTGGCAAAGAGCCATGACTTCAGGAGGGTCCTATTCAGACATTGCAAATGCAAATGCCGGTACTTATACAATAACAACAGAAGATGAAGGATATTATATAAGAGTAGTTGCCATAGGTACTGGGGCCTATACAGGGACTGCAATCAGCGCTTATACAGGTCCGGTAAGTGTTACCGCTGCTCCGCTCACAGGGATCGGAGTGATCAGCGGAACCGCAGAGGTAAGTAAGACTCTAACAGCCGGACCACTGACTCCAGCCGGTGCAACTGCCACTTATCAATGGATGAAGGCAGACACATCAGATGGAACTTATGAGATTATTCCCGGAGCTACCGGCTCAACTTATACACTGACCAGTGCAGAAAAGGGGCAATATATCAAAGCCCAGGCTATAGCTTCTGGAGCATACTCAGGCACTGTAACCAGCGCTTTCAAAGGACCGGTTGCGGCTGCCCAGATTACAGCAATCAGTTCAATAATAGGAACGACCTCTAAAGGACAGACACTCTCCGTGGGAACCCTTACTCCTTACGGAGCAACTGCAACCTACCAGTGGCAAAGATCGGATGATGGGTCCGGATTTGTAAATATCGTTGGAGGAACAGCCAGCACCTATACCTTGGGCGGTGAGGACAGCTATAAGTATATCCGTGTCGTAGCAACCGGCTATGGTGCATACACAGGTACGGTATACAGCGGATCAGTAGGAAGAGTTACAGGCACTGTAACTCCGTTGACCGCCATAGGATCAATCAATGGTCTGACAGAGGTTGGGCAGATCCTCACAGTCGGTCCGCTGACTCCGGCAGGAACAGCGACTTATCAGTGGCAAAGGAGTGACACGGAAAACGGTGCTTATGTCAACATACCAGGAGCGGTTGGATCGACATATTCACTAAATGCATCAGATAAAGACAAATATATCAAAGTAGTAGCACAAGGGTCAGGCGCATATTCAGGTATAGTGACAAGCACTTCTAAAGGACCTGTTGCAGCTGGACAAGTCACCGCTATAGGAAATATTACCGGCACAACAACTGTGGGCGAGACTTTATCCGCAGGGACCTTGGTGCCGCCTGATGCAACCGTGACCTATCAGTGGAAGAGATGCGATACGCCATCAGGTACATACGAAGATATTCCAGGCGCAAACTCCGTAACCTATACCCTTACTGCCGGTGATGAAGGATATTACATTAAAGTCACCGCAACAGGATATGGTGATTATACGGGTAGTGTAACAAGTAACTATTCAGGTCCTGTCACCAATACTACGACTGCCATAACCTCAATAGGTGCAATCAGCGGTACAGCTCAGGTTGCTAAAACACTGACAGCAGGAATGATAAGCCCGGCAGGAGCAACGGTGACATATCAATGGTTAAGATGCAATTCCCCATCCGGTGAATATGAGTATATTCACGGAGCAACTGAAAGCACATATACATTGAGTGCAAATGATAAGGATAAATACATTAAGGTTCAGGTGACGAGTTCCGGCACGTACTCCGGCACTGAAACAAGCACATACGTAGGGCCTGTGGCTTTGGGGCAAATTACAGCGATAAGCCCCATTATGGGAACAACGAAAGCCGGAGAAGTGCTTACGGCAGGTACAGTAAGTCCTAATGGGGCAACAGTAACATACCAGTGGCAAAGATCAAATAATGCTGGTGGAACCTTTACTAATTTAGTTGGAGCGACTTCAAATACTTACTTACTTTCTACTGCCGACAATGGTAGTTATATAAGAGTTGAAGTAACAGGAACGGGAGCATTTACCGGATCAGCAGCCAGTGCCTCAACCGGTCCGGTAAAAAGTGCTACTACTCCAGTTACCGCGATTGGAGCTGTCAGCGGTAACACAGAAGTGGGCGAGATACTGACGGCAGGTAATTTGACGCCTGCTAATGCTACAGTTACATACCAGTGGCAGCACTGTTCAACATCAAACGGCGATTTTGCAAATATTACCGGACAGGTTTCAAGTACTTACGTATTAACAGAAAGCGACGTGGATAAGTATATAAGAGTTGTAGTAAAAGGATCAGGAAACTTTACTGGCACAGTCGAAAGTGCTTCAGTTGGGCCTGTTACATCAATCCAGGGAATGGGTATGATGATGCCGCTTATGCTGATGGAGGAGATAACTACGAACGCAGCTATAACAGAAGATGTGACAACAAGCGGCGCTATCACAGAAGAGGTAACAACAAGTGGTGCAGCTGTTATAGATGAGCTGATGGTTACTCCCGATAGCGCAGCCGTCAGCGGAGCAGTACAAATAGATGAGACTCCGGAAACATCTGCTTTGTATCCTGTAGAAACGGATACCGGGGGCCAAACACAGAATACTGACACACCTGCCACTGACAATGAAGCGCTGATGGGGACGGATTTGCCTGAACAGACAAATGAAACTTCAGACACCGTGGATCAAAGCTGTGATGAAAGCACATATTCTTCAGCTGCAAATGATGACATTGCTGCACCTGAAGAAAGAAGCGATGGCATTACAGAACCTGCAAATATAAATGGTGCAGATACAGAAACGGAAGATATGAAAGATGACTTTGAAAAAATCAATGAAATTTAGCGAATATTCAATAAAAATGTTGAAACACATATCGTTTTAATATAAAATTACAATATATAACAATAAACGTAATAGATAGGATTCAAAGACAAAAAATCACAAAGCTTGTATAATTATAAATTTTAATGAAAAATCTGTCAGTGGTCCCAAAGGAACGGACAGAATGTACAGAAAGAGGGTCTGTTAAGAGGATATGGATACATCGGATGCACTTATAAACAAAAATGATAAAGAGAAAGAAAAACGTGGCGGCAATCGTATAATGCAGGTGATAGGAATATTGCTTTGCGTGGTCTTGATCCCGATGTTGGTGATAAACCTGACACTGATTATCAAATCATTTTCCTATCCAGAACAGGTACCTGACTTTTTTGGCTATAAACCCTTCATTGTGTTAAGCGGTTCCATGGAGCCTGTATTTTATTCAGGGGATCTTGCACTGGCAAGGGAAACCCCTCCGGAAAATCTTTCAGAAGGCGATATCATAGCTTTCCGTGAAGGAAACTCCGTAATAACACACAGAATAATGACGATCACTTCTGAAGAAGGTGAGAGAAGGTATATCACAAAAGGAGACAACAATAATGTTGAAGATCAGATAATCGTTACAGATGAGAAGATTGAAGGAGTATACCTGTTTAGTATAGATGGCCTTGGAAATACAGCCATGTTCATGCAGACTCCTGTCGGTATGATAGTATTTATCGCATTGCCCCTGATTCTTTTTATACTATACGATATCGTACGACGGCGCCATTATGAAAAGCGTGAGCGGGAAAGAACAAAAGAACTTGAGGAAGAACTTGCAAAGATGCAGCAGAAACTGAACGAAAAAGACTTAAACAGCATCAAAAAAGGTCAAAAACCTTAAATATAGATTTATATCAGAATTAAGTATGTATTTTGCTAAGATTAGAGATTAAGAGGAGGATAACATCATGAAAACTAATTTGATAGCCAGGCTCGGTTTCCTGGCACTGGTACTGACATTAATCACTACCTCTTTGGTATCCGGCACATTTGCCAAGTATACCAAAGAGGTGAAAGGCACAGATACAGTTCGTGCTGCTAAATTTGAATTTGACGTAAAACAAGGATCAACCACGTTTGACACGACAGGAGCAGCCATTGACATATTCGGAATAGCTGCAGATGGCGGTGTCACGACAAGCCCTGCGGGAATCATAGCTCCGGGCACAACGGGAGACTTTGATATTGAAATAACAAATAAGAGCGAAGTAGATGTTAATGCTGTATTGACATTCTCCGAAACGAACTCGGATAATATACCGATATATTATGTGTACAACACACAAAGGTACTCAAGCGTATTGACCGGTTTGTATACTGGTGATAATAATGGCACATATGAAGCATTGACAGAATTGGCAAATGATATGTCATCCGTTACATTAGAAGCCACAGATGGAATAACACCCACAACACAGCTCATCAATTTAGATTGGTTCTGGGCATTTAACTCTGCCGGGACCGGACAATCTGATACATTAGACACTGCAATCGGAATGGCCGGGACATTGCCGGAGGTTACTTTAGATATAACCTGCACAGTAACTCAGGTTGACTGATAATATAGCATTACATAAAATTAGTTATGGTAAATACAGGCATATGAAATAAGTACTTTTATTGCAGTAATGCAGGTTAACAACTGAACAGATGATCCTTTGCCTCCTGCAGAGCTTTGAACGATTATTCGGGGGGCAAGGGATTTTCTATAAATAAAGGAGGCGCTTCCTTGGATATAGATATAACAGATAAAACTGAAAATAAGGTGGCGGATATGGGTAATACTGATTCTTCCTTTAATAAAAGCAGAGAAACAAGAAAAAGAAGGATTGGTTGGTTGCTGCTCCTGTTTTTCTGTGTCTCTCTGACGTCATGTCTCATAGGTTTTGTTATCGGACGTATCGTTACTACAGACAATTATTCCGGCTACATAGTTGATACTATTACTCTATCATCCGGAGAAGCAGATATAAAAAATAGATTTGACCTGACAGGGAGGGTTCTTTATACGGATGGTACTTCGTATGGAAACGGAACTGTGGAATTAAGAAGTGAGCCGAGATATACCGAAACCGACTCGTCCGGATACTTTATGTTCAAAGATGTGCCGGCAGGCAAACATGTTATCAACGTGATACAGGGCGGAGTAGTTCAGGCAACTTGTATTGTATTTGTTGATGCAAATGAAAGCAATACTGAATCTCAGATTGTAAAACTTGATGACGGAAGTTTTCAGATGCGAATTTCACTAAATGTGGTTATGCTCGAAATAACATTATTTATCGACAACGGTAAGATGATTCCTTATCTGAGCGATGATCATTTATTAGGAGACGATGGAAAGACTTTTCCGGGAGATGCTTATGGTGAGTATAATAACGCTGAACCTGAAGGGACTGATGAGACTGAACCCCCAGTGCCGCCTGTGATTCCCGAACTACCGATACCGCCTGTGATTCCTGAGCCTCCAAAACCGCCGGTAGTACCTGAACCTCCAATAACTGAGACTCCTGACAGAGCTCCCGATATAGAAGCAAGCGAAAATGTGGCTGGCAGTCAGAGCTGGACTCGGTTGGCGTCAATCAATATATTCGGAATACGTGAAAACAGCAAAAATATTAAAATGATCAACGGACAAAAAGTAATTGCTCCCGGAGCTTATGGCGCCTACCCGTTCAAGCTTAAAAATAATGAAGCCAATACAATCGAATACAGCATTAATTTTTCTAAAGCAGACGAAAATCAGCTTGACTTGCCAATAAAATACAGACTAAAAAAAGGAAATACTTATATTGACGGAAATCAATGGCAGAATGCGGAGGATATTCGAGCAGAAATATCATACATACAGCCAGGAGTCACTGATTACTATACATTGGAATGGAAGTGGTCAACCTCTGATGACATTTCTGATACCTTGATTGGAATGCGAAATGATAACAAGTTATACTTACTTACAGCTAAGGTCAATGCCCAATTTAAATAATGTTTGACGACGTAAAAATTAGTGTCTTGCAGGGTTAAAATATGGAGTGTCTTGAATGAAAAAAATATGGAAGGTATTACGTATAGGTCTGCTGCTATTTTTATCAGCAATACTGATATTCAATTTGTACATAATAACCGCTCAAATCGTGTTCAATAAAGATCTGCCTAAAGTTGCGGGGTTCGCACAGATTATCGTGATATCCGGAAGCATGCAGCCTGATATTAGGGTGGGGGATCTGCTCTTTATTCAAGAACAGGAAAAATATGAAAAGAATGATATAGTGACATACAGAAGCAATGGCAGACTTATAACACACAGGCTTATTGAAATTGATAATGAGACAGCTTTAGCGAAGGGTGACGCAAATAATGTGACTGATGATCCCGTGCCTATTGCAGATATTGAAGGAAAAGTAGTGCTTAGTATTCCGGATGCCGGTAATTATATTCTTTTTCTAAAGACACCGAAGGGTATGTCTCTGGCTATCTTATTTGTGATTGTACTTTATATAATTCTTGAACTGCCGGGTATTATAGGAAGCAGGCAGTCTTCAAAGAAAACCTGATAATTATATAATTATCAAAAAAAATCGTATTTTATGATATAATATCAACAATAGACATGACATCATCAAGGTAAAATTAAAGAACAGGAGTATCGATATGGCAGATTGTATATTTTGTATGATAGCGAATAAAGAGATCTCTTCTAAAGCAGTATATGAAGATGACAGGATCATCGCCTTTTATGATATGGAACCACAGGCACCTGTACATGTTCTGATAGTTCCCAAAAAACATATTCTGTCTCTGGACGACCTTCAGGCCGAAGATGCGGAGCTTGCCGGATATCTGATGCTCAAAGTGAAGGATATAGCAAAGGAACTGGGATTGGAAAACGGCTATCGTTTGGTGAATAACTGCGGAGAGGATGGCATGCAAACCGTTCAGCATTTACATTTCCATCTGTTGGGAAAAAGAAAAATGACATGGCCGCCCGGATAAGGGAAAGGTTACGAAAAATAACTTGCTTAACATGATTATAGCATGTATAATACTTTTGTTATAGGGTAAATCCGCTTGATACTAATCCGAGAGATTTCAGGACACGGAGGGAGGGGAATGAATAAATGGCACAAGTAGTTGTAAGAGAGAACGAAAGTTTAGAAAGCGCGCTGAAAAGGTTTAAGCGTTCTTGCGCTAGGGACGGAGTAATGTCAGAATTGAGAAAAAGAGAACATTATGAAAAGCCAAGCGTAAAGAGAAAGAAAAAATCAGAAGCAGCAAGAAAGAAAGCAAAGAAATTTTAATCATTAATAAAGAAGGTGTAATATAAATGTCGTTAAAGGACAGATTGCTTAATGATTTCAAAGAGTCGATGAAGGCAAAAGATGACATCAGAAAAAACACGGTCAACTTAGCAAGAGCCGCAATTAAACAGTATGAAGTTGACCATAGAGTAGAACTTAACGATCAGGATATCATCGCAATCTTAACGAAACAGGTAAAAATGAGAAAAGATGCCCTCTCTGATTTTGAAAAAGCAGGAAGAACGGATTTATTAGACGACTATAACAAAGAAATTGCCATTTTGCAGGAATACCTGCCCAAACAGTTATCGAAAGAGGAAATAGAAGCAATAGTAAAGACAACTGCAGCTGAACTTAAGATTGAAGGAGGCAAGCAGAACATGGGCAAACTTATCGGAGCGGTAATGCCGAAAGTAAAAGGTGTTGCTGATGGTAATGAGGTTCGGGCAATAATCGAAGAACTCCTCCGGTAGAACATAATATACACAATAAATAAAACCTGGTTGATACAACCAGGTTATTTTTTATGCTCTGAAACATAAAATTATACATACGGAGGTGGATATGAACATCAAGGACGAATTGTTATTTGATTTCAGTATTACAATGCCCAGGCTTCTTATCAGCGGGAAGACCGGCATTCTTGATAATGTCAAAAAAATTGTATACATCTCGGAAAACTGTATTGTTGTAGATCACGGTAAACGCTACAGCACAGTTAATGGAGCCGGCCTTTGCGTAAAATCGATAGAAGATGAAAGAATTATCGTGACTGGTGAAATATATTCTGTGGAATTTCATGGGAATAGGGGTGGAACACATGAAGAATAGAGGAAGCTTTTTTGAACACTCCATAAAAATAAGGGTTGAGGGCTTTGAACTCCGGAAACTGCTGACAGAATGTGTACAAAGGGGCATCACGGTAAAAGATGTTCGAACAATCAGCGATATTGAAGTGGTTCTTATATTGATGAAGTGGGATTATGAGAAATTCTTGAGTCTTGCAAAGAACAGATATAAGATCACCGTTTTGAATGAATATGGGTACAAACCGACAATTCGAAAAGCATTTCATAAAAAAAGTACTATATTAGGCTTAATTATTTTTGCTATAATAATGTTTTATCAGAGCAGTTTTGTATCAGAAATTCAGGTTTCAGGTTACCGATCGTATTCGGAAACAGAAATCAGAGACAGTTTGAGAGAAGCGGGATTATTCGAGGGCTGCAGTAAAGATATTGATTTAAAGAATGTGAAGCTGCATATATATCAAGAACTTGATAATATTGCCTGGATGGGGGTAAGATATATAGGTAATTTAGCAGAAGTCACAATTGTTGAGGGGACGATAACCCCTAAACCTGTTGATAAATCAAAACCATGTAATATAGTTGCGAAGAAAGAAGGATATGTCGAGAAGACAATTGCACGAGAAGGTAAAATTGCTGCTGAGCCAGGAACTTATGTAAAACCGGGAGATATCCTCGTCTCCGGCATTGTTCCGGTGACAAGCACCGCATACGGGACGCCGGCTGTCGGACTGACGGAACGATACGTACATGCTTCAGGAGAAGTATATGCCAAAATACCTTACCGGTTACAATGTTATCAAGAAAAATACGATTATATAAAAAAAGAGACAGGTCCTTATATATTAGGCATAAGATTTGAATTCGGAGATTTAAAGATAAATACAGCAAAGCATCTTTACAATTATGATAATTCTATATATACGGAAAAAGAAATATTGAAAATAGTTCGCCCAATTCCTATCACAATTGGATTTGTGAAGATTTCAGAAGTTGAGGTAAGTCGAATAGAAAGAAGTCAGACAGAGCTGAAGAAGGAAGCTAACACGCTGACTCGAAGTGTTATTTCAGAAAAAGTTCCGGAAAATACACAAATTCTAAATAAAAGTTTGAAGTTTGTCTCAGGAGAAAATATAATAGAAGTAGTTATAATTTTTGAAACCCTGGAAGAAATAGGTGTTAAGAAGGAGATAATTATTGGAAACACAACTGATTGAAGAACTTAAGATTAAAATAGATCACGAACAGGATACAAATGAACTGTTTGGGAACCTGGATGTCAATTTAAAAATTATTAAAGATAATTACGACGTTGATATCGTTCAACGGCAGGATGAAATTATTCTTAAAGGAAAAGAAGCGGCAAAAGCGCAGCAGGTAATCGTTGAGCTGCTTGGTATTTTAGAATCAGGAGAAATCTTAGATGCACAGAAAGTCAACTATGTAATCAGTCTGAATAACAAAGGATTATCCTATAGAAACAGTAATATCAACAAAGATGTCATATGCTTTACTCATAGAGGGAAACCTATCAAGCCAAAGACGATAGGACAGACATCATATGCACAGAGCATTAAGAACAATGACATCGTATTTGGTGTCGGACCGGCAGGAACAGGGAAAACCTACATTGCTGTAGCAATGGCGATAAATGCCTTTAAAAATAAGGACGTGCAAAAGATCATACTTGCGAGACCTGCTGTTGAAGCAGGTGAAAGACTTGGCTTTCTGCCGGGTGACCTTCAGGAGAAAGTAGACCCTTACTTGAGGCCCCTTTATGACGCACTATATGATATAATGGGCAGGGAAAGTGCTCTCCGCCTTAAAGAAAAGGAAGTCATCGAAGTTGTACCGCTCGCATATATGAGAGGAAGAACTCTTGATAATTCATTTATAATTTTGGATGAAGCACAGAATGCCACTAAAGAACAGATGAAAATGTTTTTAACAAGAATGGGTTTCGGCTCAAAAGTAGTAGTAACAGGAGATATTACACAAATAGACTTACCCAAAGGTAAAAAGTCCGGGCTGATAGATGCAATAAATGTATTGGACAAGGTTGAAGGAATTGAATTTTGCTTTTTGAAGGATGCAGACGTTGTAAGACATGCATTGGTCAGAAGAATTATTGTGGCATATGAACGGTATGCCAGGGTAAATCCGGAACAGGAGGGAGAATAATGAACCTCATTTTCAGTGATGAAAGAATGCCGGGACAAACGGTCGTAGACAATATGACCGAAGCGGCAAAGCTTTGCGTATTGGAAGAAGATCTGGATCCAGAAAGAGTTGAAATCAGCGTGACTTTCGTAAGCACAGAGGAAATCCATGAATTGAACAAAATCTATTGCGGAAAAGATAGCGTAACGGATGTCTTATCTTTCCCACAATATGACAGCCTAAAAGAGATGCGCAATGAAAGGGTATTGTGTTTGGGAGATGTCGTAATCTGTTCGGAACAGGCGCTGCTTCAGGCGGATGAGTTCGGGCATTCCAGTGAAAGAGAGCTTGTATATCTTTTTGTGCACAGCGTATTCCACTTGTTGGGGTATGATCACATGAATGAGGATGAAAAAAGTGAAATGAGAACACAAGAAGAGAAGATTATGAGTCAAATAGGACTTTTAAGGTAAGCGGGGCGTAGCAATGAAGTATAAAGAACTATATCGTGCAGCTCAGCAAATAATGCAAAATGCGTATGCGCCTTACTCTCGTTTTAAAGTAGGAGCTGCTCTATTAACCAAATCAGGAGAAGTATTTACAGGCGTAAATGTTGAAAATTCTTCTTATGGAGCAGCTATATGCGCAGAACGGACCGCATATGTCAAAGCCGTTTCAGAAGGATACAGAGAGTTTGAAGCAATAGCTGTGGCATCTTCCGGAGGAGAAGCCTATCCTTGTGGGATATGCAGGCAATTTATGTTTGAATTCGGAGAAGAACTTAAAATTATAACAGGAGAAGATGAGGACCATCTTCACATAACAGAAATAAAAGAATTGTTGCCCGAAGGATTTCGGCTAAATAAGGAGTATTGATGAAATCAGGATTTATCGCAATTATAGGAAGACCCAATGTCGGAAAGTCGACTTTGTTAAATACGATTCTGGGAGAAAAAATTGCAATTACCACGGACAAGCCACAGACTACAAGAAACAGTATAAGAGGCATATACACCAGACTTAACGGGCAGGATGATGATTGTCAGATGATATTTATAGACACACCCGGAATTCATAAACCGAGAAATAAACTAGGCAGCTATATGACTGAAATGGCAATCAATACCTTTCAGGAAACAGAGGTGGTTGTTTTTATTGTCGATGATGAAATGTCATCAGGACCGGGGGATAAATATATAGTTGAGCTGCTTAAAAATATTGATACACCTGTTTTTCTGGTAATAAATAAGATAGATAAGTTAGGGCCTGAAAAATATAAAAGAATATTTGAAGAATATCAGGCACTGGATATCTTCACCGAGATTATTGGTATATCCGCATTAAGAGGAAAAAACGTTGACGTATTATTAAAAAAAATAGAGGGCTTGCTGAAAAAGGGACCGATGTATTTCCCTGCTGACATAGTAACCGATCATCCCGAACGATTTATTGTTAGCGAAATCATTCGGGAGAAGGTACTGCTGTATCTGGATGAAGAAGTACCGCACGGCGTTGCAATTGAGCTGGAAAGTTATAAAGAAGAACCAAATATCACAAGAATCGGGGCGGTAATATACTGTGAGAAAAAATCACATAAAGGCATAATCATAGGAAAAGAAGGTAAAAAGCTTAAAGGGATAGGCAAAAGCGCACGTATTGAGATCGAGGGTCTGCTTGGAACAAAAGTATTTTTAGAGATATGGGTCAAGGTTAAAGAAAATTGGAGAGACAACGATTTCGCACTGAATAATTTTGGATACAATAATAATCAATGATTTTCGTTTTAAGGAGAGAGTGATGTTAACAGATACGGAAGGGATCATTTTCAGGCAGGTGAAAACTGTTAACGGACGAAGAATGATCCTTCTGTTTTCTCAAAAATACGGTAAAATAAGCGCAGGAACAAATATCAGTGAAACAGGCAAGAGCAAATCCTCTCTGGCAATGCGGCCTTTTACATATGGAAGATATGAATTGTATAAAAACAGAGATAACTATCATATCAACGGTACTGATGTAATCAAGAGCTATTACAGAATCGGCGAGGATGTTGAAAAATATATGTACTGTGCATATGCTCTTGAGTTCACTGAAAAATTATTACAGGAAGAGGCTCCTGCACCCAAAATATTTCGCATGCTGCTTGACTTTTTTGATATCATGGAAAAACGCTCAAAAAAGTATTTCACTCTCGTACTGGCTTATCAGATTAAGGTTCTGCAGGAGTCAGGGAGTA
Source organism: Eubacteriales bacterium (assembly GCA_028692105.1). Classification (GTDB taxonomy): domain Bacteria; phylum Bacillota; class Clostridia; order Peptostreptococcales; family Anaerovoracaceae; genus Anoxybacterium. The sequence goes on from JAQUYC010000012.1 coordinate 41,376, forward strand.
TGCCTCAGGTCAATGAATGTGTTATTTGCGGCAGATATGATGAAGCTGTTCTCTTCAGCATTAAAGACGGAGGTATAATATGCGGGAATTGTCGTATAAAATATCCGGAGAAATATAATGATACATTGATTTACGAGGTAGATTTTGGTATATTAAATGTATTGCGATATATTTTAGATAACACGTTAAATAGCTTTGAGAACTTAGCCTTGGATGATAGGATTCAACAACATCTTCGTAGAATAATTAAAAGCCACATTGCATATCATCTTGATATTGGAGAATTAAAAAGTGAAAGTTTTTTATTTGATAATTAAAAAATGGAGGGAAGATTATGGAGATTACATTGGAAAAGATCGAACTGGTAAAAGACAGAACTGGTGTCAGCTATAAAGAAGCAAAAGAGGCACTTGAAAACGCAGACGGAAGCGTAGTAGATGCAATTATTGATATTGAGGAATCTATCGATATCAAGGGCAAAGGTAAATTTGCAGAGCAGAGTGCGCATATAATAGACAAAGTCAAGGAAGCAATCAAGAAGGGCAATGTTGCTAAAATTATAGTAAAAAAAGATGATGAGATTATCATGAATTTGCCGCTTAATGTTGGAATAGTCGGAACAGTGCTGGCCCCTTGGGCGGCAGTTGCAGGAGTCATCGCTGCATTTGGAACCAAATGCGTGATAGAGCTTGTAAAGGATGACGGCGAAATCATTGATATCAGTGAAATGGCAACAGATACTATTGATGATGTTGTTGAAAAAAGTTCTGTTATTGCAGATGAAGTGAAGACAAAAGGGGCAGATGTTTTTGCCAGTGTGAAGGCAAAAACAAACGAAGCAATCAATAAGACAAAAAAGAACGAAGAAAACGACTGTAATTGCGGAAGTGACAAAGAATGTAACGAAGGCTGCGACTGCGGGAATGAAACAAAAGATAATAAGTAAAGAATTATGAAGAAAAACAAAATTAGGAATGGTAGGTATTTATGAGCAAAGTTTATTCAATGGATAAGATTACAGCACTTGCAAAATCAAGAGGTTTTGTTTTCCCCGGTTCGGAAATTTATGGCGGATTGGCAAACACATGGGATTACGGTCCTATCGGTGTAGAGTTGAAAAATAATATAAAAAAAGCCTGGTGGCAGAAATTTGTTCAGGAATCCAGGTATAATGTAGGATTAGATGCGGCTATTTTGATGAATCCTAAAACGTGGGTAGCTTCAGGACATGTCGGTGGGTTTGCAGATCCGCTCATAGACTGTAAAAGCTGTAAAGCACGTTTCAGAGCAGATAAATTGATCGAAGACTATATAAAAGAAAATGAACAGATGACTGTCAGTGTTGACGGCTGGTCTAATGAAAAACTGGAAGGATATATAAAGGAAAAGGCGATTAAATGCCCGGAATGCGGAAAAAGCAACTATACTTCTATCAGACAGTTTAATCTCATGTTTAAAACGTTTCAGGGTGTCACGGAAGATTCAAAAGCCGAGATTTATTTAAGACCGGAAACGGCACAGGGTATCTTTGTAAACTTTAAAAACGTATTGAGAACATCAAGAAAGAAAATGCCCTTTGGAATTGCTCAAATCGGAAAGTCCTTCCGAAATGAAATAACACCCGGAAACTTTACTTTTAGAACCAGGGAATTTGAGCAAATGGAGCTTGAATTTTTCTGTAAGCCCGGAACTGATCTTGAATGGTTTAAATATTGGAAGGATTACAGTGTAAATTGGCTGAAATCTTTAGGTATCAGGGAGGAAAACCTGAAGCTCCGTGATCATGAACAAGAAGAGCTTTCTCACTACAGTAATGCGACAACAGATATCGAATATCTCTTCCCGTTTGGTTGGGGCGAGCTCTGGGGAATAGCAGACAGGACGGATTTCGATTTAAAACAGCATATAGAACATTCCGGACAGGAAATGTCATATCAGGATCCGGAAACAAATGAAAAATACGTACCTTACTGCATTGAGCCTTCGCTTGGAGCCGACAGAGTGACACTGGCATTCCTTGTGAATGCTTATGATGAGGAGATTCTTACCGATGCAAACGGTAAAGAAGATATTAGAACAGTATTGCATTTTCATCCTGCTTTAGCTCCCTTCAAAGCAGCGGTACTGCCGTTGACTAAAAAGCAAAGCGCACAGGCGGAAGCCATCCATGAAGAACTTTCCAAATATTTCATGACTGACTACGATGCCGCAGGCAGTATCGGGAAACGCTACCGCAGAGAAGATGAAATTGGAACACCATTCTGCATAACAATTGATTTTGATACTGAAGCCGATCAGAGCGTTACTATCCGTAACCGAGATACGATGGAACAAATAAGAATACCCATAGCAGAAGTGAAAAATTATATTGAAGATAAGCTGACATTTTAACGATGACACGGGACAAGCATCTTTGTAATAAGGATTCTTGTCCTTGTTTTGACACTATTTTTATAAGAAGGAGAAGGAAAATGGGAAAGAAATATGTCTATCTGTTTAAAGAAGGGAATGGCTCCATGCGTGAACTGCTGGGCGGGAAAGGTGCAAATCTTGCTGAAATGACAAACTTAGGTATGCCGGTGCCTCAGGGGTTTACGATAACTACAGAAGCATGTACACAATACTATGCCGACGGAGAAACAATAAACGATGATATCAAAGCAGAAATCATGCGTTACATCGTTGAAATGGAAAGTATCACCGGCAAGAAGTTCGGTGATATTGATAATCCGTTGCTCGTATCGGTACGTTCGGGTTCAAGAGCTTCAATGCCGGGAATGATGGATACGATTTTAAATCTGGGTTTAAATGACGAGGTTGTTGAAAGCTTTGCAAAGAAAACAAACAATCCGCGTTTTGCATATGATTCCTACCGACGTTTTATTCAGATGTATTCCGACGTTGTAATGGAAGTCGGAAAAGCCTATTTTGAAAAATTGATCGATGAAATGAAGCACAAAAAGGGAATTAAGCTTGATACGGAACTGAAGGCAGAAGACCTGAAGGAGCTTGCAAGACAGTTCAAAGAAGAATATAAGAGTAAAATCGGAACAGAATTCCCAAGTGATCCCGTTGAGCAGTTATTTGGCGCAATTAAGGCAGTATTTCGCTCATGGGATAATCCGCGAGCCGTATATTACAGAAGGATGAATGATATTCCTTCATCCTGGGGTACTGCAGTAAATGTTCAGGCCATGGTGTTCGGAAATATGGGAGATACATCCGGTACAGGGGTGGCATTCTCAAGAAATCCTTCCACAGGGGAAGCAAAACTATACGGCGAATTCCTGATGAATGCTCAGGGAGAAGACGTGGTAGCCGGTGTAAGAACACCGCAGACAATCGATCAGTTGAAAGAACAGAATCCTACTGCTTACGATGAATTCTATAAAATAGTATATACTCTGGAAAAGCACTATAAAGATATGCAGGATATGGAATTTACAATTGAAGAAGGCAAACTTTATATGCTGCAGACAAGAAACGGAAAGAGAACTGCCGCTGCCGCATTAAAGATTGCGTGCGATCTTGTTGATGAAGGTTTGATTACTGAAAAAGAAGCAGTATTGATGATAGACCCAAAGCAGTTGGATGCCTTACTGCACCCACAATTTGACCCTGCCGCATTGAAAGCAGCGAAGCCTATCGGATCCGCACTGCCGGCTTCCCCGGGTGCCGCTTGCGGGCAGGTGGTATTTACAGCAGAAGATGCAACGAATTGGGCTGTAAATAAAGGGGCAAAGGTTATTCTTGTCAGACTTGAAACCTCACCGGAAGATATAGAAGGAATGAACTATGCACAAGGAATTCTTACAGTTCGTGGCGGCATGACTTCTCATGCTGCTGTTGTAGCTCGAGGTATGGGTACTTGCTGTGTATCGGGATGCGGCGAAATCAAGATCGATGAAGCAGCGAAAGTATTTACACTTGGAGGTAAGGAATTCCATGAAGGTGACTGGATTTCTCTTGACGGTTCCACCGGCAATATCTATGGCGAAAAGGTTAAGACTGCGGATGCTTCAATTTCAGGTGATTTTAATAGGTTGATGACCTGGGCAGATAATTACAGAGTACTTAAGGTAAGAACGAACGCCGATACTCCAAAGGATGCAGCACAAGCCATAAAATTCGGAGCTGAGGGAATTGGGCTCTGCAGGACGGAGCATATGTTCTTTGATTCAGCAAGAATTGCCGCTATGAGAGAAATGATCGTCTCAAAGACAGAAGATCAGAGAAGAACGGCATTAGCCAAGCTGCTTCCAATGCAAAGAGGTGATTTTGAAGGAATCTATGAGGCAATGCAGGGCTACCCAGTAACCATCCGTTTCCTTGATCCGCCGCTCCATGAATTCCTGCCAACAGAAGATGACGATATTGCATACCTGGCAAAAGAAATGAAGATGGAAATTTCCGAGCTTAAATCGATCATCACATCTCTGCATGAATTCAACCCGATGATGGGGCACAGAGGCTGCCGCCTGGCCGTTTCATATCCTGAGATCGCTGAAATGCAGACCACTGCAGTAATAGAAGCAGCTATCAATATACAGAAGAAGCATCCGGAATGGAATATGGTTCCTGAGCTAATGATTCCGTTGGTCGGAGAAATAAAAGAACTTCAATATGTAAAAAATGTAGTTGTAGAGACTGCGGATGCGATTATCGCAAAATCAGATCTAAACCTTAAATACATGGTTGGTACAATGATTGAGATCCCCAGAGCTTGTCTGACAGCCAACGAAATCGCGACAGAGGCAGAATTCTTCTCATTCGGGACAAATGACCTGACGCAGATGACATTCGGCTTCAGCCGTGACGATGCCGGATCTTTCCTTGAATCTTATTATACAAAAAAGATTTACGAAAATGATCCTTTCGCAAAATTAGATCAGACTGGCGTTGGCAAATTGGTTAAGATGGCAGTTGAGCTTGGAAAAGCATCACGTCCGGGTATTAAACTGGGAATTTGCGGAGAGCATGGCGGAGATCCTTCCTCCGTAGAATTTTTCCATAATGCAGGTTTGGATTATGTTTCCTGTTCTCCATTCAGAGTGCCGATTGCAAGACTTGCCGCTGCACAGGCTGCTGTAAGCAACAAAGACCAATCGAAGTAAGGATTAAATAAAAATTAGAACAAGGGTACTGTCACTTGATTGATATTAAGAGGCAGTACCCATTTTTGTTATTTAGGCTTTGGTCCATCGTAAGGGGGAATATGTTATAATAAATATTAGTAGATTTATCGTAAGCGTCAAACTGGTCCGGACGTGAGCTAAACCAAGTCAGGTTCACCAATGCCAAGGAAATCGCAAATAGCATTGTTGATCATGATCCTGTAATCTTCATCATCTATGGTGTGGCTCTCTGCATA
>JAQUYC010000013.1 GCA_028692105.1 Eubacteriales bacterium
CCGGCAGACCCTATCCCCGCCCGGTATCAAAGGCGGCGGCTGACACGGCGGAAAGTTTGAACAACCGCGCACTGTCAATGCTCGACATGGGCAAACCCGGGGAAGCGGAACGCTGCTGGGAGCGGGCGCTGAGAAATAACCCGAACCATATCGATTCGATTTTCAATCGGAATCTGTATTTATGGCGAAGCGGAAAAATCGACGATACGGAAGTATTGGAGCAGATGCGAAGCAACGCAGCTGTTGCGGAACATTCCTCGGGCAACGAGCTGATCGCACAATTGGAGCGTGAGAGCGGAAAAATAGAATCCGAAAAACGGGAATCCGGAAAAACAGGGGAAAGCTGGATCCGCTGTGAGGGTCCTGCCATGGGGGTCGACCTGCGGAACGGTGTTTTAGTCAGCACCAGCCGGCAATTGACGTCTCAAAATGTGAAATTGACCGTAAGACGCTGGAACGTCGATGACGGAGCGCTTTTGAATACCTTCGAGTACCAGGAATCCGACAGAAAGCAATTCTTCGATAAATATGAGATAAGCCCGGACGGACTGTATGTTCTTACCGTTCATTATGACAGGAAGGCTCGGATCAGAGATCTTCGGACGGGAGAGTGTATTGGAGTCATGCAGGCGCGTGACGCCAGGTTTGTGTCAGATCAGATTGTTCTTTACATCGGGAAAGAGGAAATACTCTGGAATTTTATAACGAATAAAAAGGTGAAAAAGGAGGACGAAAAACCGGTCATTGAAGAAGAGAAACCGGTTGTCGGCGTCAAGAAAAAGGATGGCGGCTTGTCCGTCAATCAATCAAAGACAAACGCCAAAATGTTTGAAATACCGGTCAAAGAAGCCGATGAATTCTTATATATGGATCTCGACTCCATGCGTCTTTGGACTGCCGACTGGCGCGGAACTGTCAAGCTGTGGGACATCCGATCCGGAAGGTGCTTTCGCACGGATTACAATGAAAAAACTAAGGTTCTCATGGATGAAACACGGCAAAAAATGATCATGTGGAAAAAACCTGTTTTTGATGACTGGTTCGAATGGTGCCTGGCAGAATTGCCGGAGGCCGGCGCGCCGGCGCAATGGCAGCTGTCCCGAATCATGAGCGTTACGGAACGGCTGACCCTGGAAGACCGGGTGCTTGCTCTCGGGCGACAATTCAAAGAGCGTACGGAAACCGGCGACGTCGCAGCCGCGTTGCGATTACATTATGAAATGAGACAGATAAAGGGTTTTGAGAATTCAGAACTTTTCCGCCGCCAAAACAGAAGTATGAACGGATATTGTATAAAAAATTCGCTGCACATGATGGAGCACGCCTGGAGATATAAACTGGAAGGAAGCCGCATTTCAGCCATGAAGTTTTCCCGGGATAGCGATCATCTTTATATTGGAAGCTCTGCTGAGGACATTAAAAGGATCGACCCGGAAAGCGGCGCCTGCACGGGTGAATTTCGGACAGAGCTTGGTGGGGTAACGTCTTTGGAGATCGCGGGTGCTGCGATCTGTGCGGGCACCTATGGGGGCCACGTGGAACGATATGACCTGCGAACCGGAACACGGATCGACACGCCGATTCCATACGATGAGAATGAACTTTACCCGGAGATTATCGAAATCAACCGAAACGGAACAAGTGCCTTGTTAAAAAGAAATGGCAGGATCGCGGTCATCAATACGGAGGACGACAGCGAACTGTCTTCATATCAAAAAGACAGAACTTCCAGGGCAATTTTCTGTCCTGACGGACGGAATGTGCTGACCTATAAGAACGGGAATGGACAATTGGAGTATCTGGAGAAAAGCGTTGCTTTTGAGAAAGTGACGCAAAATGACATATCTGCGGTCTGCATTTCTGATGACGGCAGATATGCTGTCTCCGGAGGCCTGGAGAAAATATTCCTGTGGGATATGAAAACAGGAAAGCTGGAAGCCCGCTTGAAATCAGATATCAGTTATATCGGCAGTGTTAAATTTAGCGCCGACGGAAGATTCCTGGCGGTATGCGGAAGCCGCGGATCGGAAAAGGCCGGAATGTTTGAACTGTGGGATGTATCGGGCGGAAAGCGAATTTTTGCAGAAAACCTTGAGAATATAAGCGATGTCTCATTCAGCCCGGACGGAACGCTGCTGGTCGTATCCTGCTCGAATGCCGGAATGGTTCAGGGGCATCTTGAAAGCAACAGTGAAATTCATGCATTCCGACTTAGCTATTCTTATGAATTTCCGGGCTTTCACGATTGGGATGAGGGTGCGCAGCCCTATTTGGGGATTTTTCTCTCCTTATATCCCGACTGGACGGACGACGACTTCGAGGACTTGATCACGGACCTGAAAAACCGCGGATTCGGCTGGCTCAGACCGGCAGGGGTAAGGGCGATGCTGTCGAAGATGAGCAACTCGCGAGAGATAGTGTTAACTTAGTAATGAAAAGAGAAGATAGTGTCTGCTAAGTTACGAAAGGGGGATGTTGTATGAATAAGTTATTATCACTGCTTCTGGCACTAATCATAGCGGGAAGCTGCTTCAGCATCAATGTCTACGCGGCCTCCCCGACGCCGCGCCTGGCCGTTGATTTCGTCCCCGGGATCGAAGCCGGCAGGACGGTCAGCGGCCATGTATGGTTTGAGGAAGGTTCCGGCGACTTTTCACAGTATGCCGTCACCATGGCGCTGGCGGTGGCTAAAGGAGGGAGGATCTGGGCGCCCAAGCCCACCTCTGACACGCCTTCCGTATCATTGAACAGCGATGGCAGCTTCGAATGCCTTTTCGTATCCGGAGGCTACGATTTCTCCGCAGAGGAGCTTTATGTCTGCTTGATCCCCAAGGCTTTTGACCCGGGCAGCGACTTTGAGCGCACCGAAGACAACGCGCTGGACACGGTTATGATTTACAGGAACACCGACGGAACCGTTCAAATCGTACAGAAATCCGAGCCGCCCAGGGACTCTGAAGCGGACGGCACGCAAACGGGCGGCGCTCAAATGGACAGCACGCAGACGGATGGCGCACAAATGGACGGTGCACAGAAAAACCCAAAAGACACGCCCAAGCTTTCCCTTTGTTTTTCACCCTATACCAATGGGTTAAATCCAAATACCAACAGTCTCGTCCCAATGGAGCATATGAAATGGCTGTTCAATCTTATCGACCCATACGCGGACACCGTCCGGATTTTTGGCGCGAGCGGAGAGCTTGAAAAGGCTTACAGGCTGGCGAAGGAAGCCTACGGCTTTCGCGTGATCGGCGGCTGCTGGATCGACGCGCGTTATACCGAAAAGCAGATCTACGCAGAGCTTGACGGGCTGATCAAACTTGCCGACGCGGGATTGATCGACATCGCGGTCGTCGGCTCGGAAACCCGATACCGGAACGATTTCAGTGCGGATCGGCTCATTACTTATATTAATTATGTAAAACTTGGCATTAAGGATAAAAGCATCCCTGTAACAACCTCCGATACTGCCGCCGCATTTTTAGAAAATCAAAAGCTTGTGGACGCGTGCGATGTCATTCTGATGACCTGTTATCCGTTTTTTAACAATACGCCCATAGAAGAAGCGCCGCAAAGGCTCTTCGACACCTATGACGGAGTGAAATCAAAAGCGGGCGGCAAGCAGGTCATCATAAGCGAGACCGGCTGGCCCGACGCCGGATCCCCCGAAGGACTGTCTGCTCCGGGCATGGAAAACTGCCGAAAGTATTTTGAAGCGGTGTACAGCTGGTCGCGGCAGGAAAATGTGGAAGTGGTGTTTTTCGAAGAGGTCGATGAACTGTGGAAAGACACGGAGGGTTCTAAAGGAGATGTGGGTCAGCACTGGGGGTATTTCTACGCAAACGGTATATTAAAGGAAGCATACAGGACAGTTTACAACAGCATTTCATCAAAACCGGTCACCGATGCAGAATCTGCGAAGTGGGCTGAAAATGAAATATTGGAGCTTGTGAGCAAGGGTGTGATCAGTCCCGACGGCCCGTCGCTGTACAACCCGAAGCTTCCTATCAAGCGCGGCGAGCTCATGCATTACCTTGTCAACACGTTGTTTCCCTCTGAAAACGGGAATACTGCTCCAACCTTTTCCGATATTTCACCGAATATGTACTATTATTACTCCGTGGGACTGGGGCAGAAAGAGGGTTTGATTTCCGGCATCGGAAACGACCTCAGCGGCGCGGAGAGGAACCTGTCGCGAGAAGACCTGTTTGTTCTGATCTGCCGAGCCATGAAATACGCCGGGATGGACGTTACTCCCGATCTCAATGTACTGTCAGGATATAGGGATAAGGCATTGGTAAGCGGGTATGCGGAAGAAGCTGTTTCCGCTTTGGTCAGAGGCGGTATCGTTTCGGGTGACGCCGATGGAAATCTCAATCCCCAAGCCGCGGCAACCCGGGCGGAGGCGGCTATACTCTTATACCGTATTTATCACCACAAAGCGGACATCTAAACGAATTTCACCTATAGTCAGGATTGTCGAAAAGCTTGAATGTAAATAAAAATTACGGGTTACCGACAATTGGGAAATGTTATTGTAATGTGTAATAAATTATACTAAAATTTAATGTGTATCGTTTGTATAAAAAAGGAAATCAGAAATCACGTCGATTTATTTGGTGAACTGGTAATTCTAATACAGGAGCATAATACTTGAATAAGGAAAAGTTAGTAGGAAATCTATTATTGCTGCTGACCGCGATCATTTGGGGATTGGGATTTGTAGCGCAGAGAGTGGGGATGGATTATGTCGGTCCTCTTACATTTGGTGCGGCAAGATTTATGTTGGCCGCTTTGGTGCTGATTCCCGTAATCCATTTGATGGAAAAAAGAGATAATCAAAATCAACAATCTGAGCAGGTCGAATATACTGCAAAGAAGAGCGGGACCCTTCTCCCTGAGGATATAGATGAACGAAAAACTTTGATCAAAGCCGGAATCATATGCGGAATCGTTCTGTTTTGCGGATCAACGTTTCAGCAATTTGGTTTGGTCTTCACGACTGCAGGTAAGGCCGCTTTTATCACAGCGCTATACATTATACTGGTTCCGATTTTTAGTTTATTTTTAAGACGTTCCCCGGGCATCAAATGTTGGGTTGGCGCAGCCATCGGTGCAGCGGGCCTGTATTTTCTTTGTATTACGGAATCCTTTACGATAGCACCCGGTGACCTGATTGTTCTGATCGGAGCAGGCTTCTGGGCGGTACATCTTTTGGTAATAGACCATTTTATGCGCAGAAAGGTTGATGCGGTAAAGCTCTCTTTTATGCAGTTCAGCGTATGTGCTTTTTTTAGTACGATAGGGGCACTGATTTTTGAAGAGATTTCTATAAATGCAATTCTCCAATGTGCTATTCCGATACTTTATGCCGGTGCATTGTCCGGCGGAGTGGGTTTTACTCTGCAAGTAATCGCTCAGAAACACACAAACCCGACGGTTGCATCCCTGCTATTAAGCATGGAAGCGGTATTTGGTGCCATATTCGGATTTTTGCTGTTAAAAGAAATTATGACTTCAAGAGAGCTCGTAGGCTGCATATTGATGTTTAGTGCTATAATTATTTCACAGCTGCCGGATAAAAGGAGGTCATAGTACTTCCGGGATTATTGTTCTGAAATCAAAATATTTGCCATAGACAAAAGGAGTGTGTTTTATGGAACAACAAAAACGTGGATACAACTTGTTTACAGCTATCGCAATGATTGTCGGGATTGTTATAGGCTCCGGGATTTTCTTTAAATCCGACGATATGCTGATGTACACCAACGGGAATGTTGGTCTTGCTGTACTTGTATTCTGTATAGCGGCGTTTACAATTGTATTTGGATGTCTGACCTTCAGTCAACTGGCAGCCTTAACGGATAAACCGGGCGGAGTGATAACCTATGCCAATGAGTTCATCGGAAAACGCTGGGCATGTATGTTTGGATGGTTTCAAGTCTTTATTTATTATCCTACATTGACGGTTTTAATCTCGTGGGTGGTCGGGATCTATGTGGGTCTGACCATGGGATGGGAATTGACCTTTGCCGGTATGGTTGGAGTGGGATTGGTCTGGTTCTTTATATGCTTCCTCTATAATCTGCTTTCTGCAAAAATAGGAGGCATTTTTCAGGAGGCATCTGTTATCATCAAGCTAATCCCATTGTTTGCAATTGCGATAGGCGGACTCATTTTTGGCGATCCTATCAATGCAATACAAAATCCTTCACAGGAAGCAATCGAAGCAACAAAAACACTTGGCTGGGCAGCCGCTATCGGACCGATAGCATTTTCATTTGATGGCTGGGTCATATCTACAGCTATAGCACACGAGGTTAGAGATTCAAAAAAGAATGTCCCTAAAGCGTTGGTCTTAGCTCCATTGTTTGTTTTGGCTGCTTATTTGATGTACTTTCTTGGAATTACAGGCTATCTTGGCGTTGATCAAGTTATGGAAATGGGAGATAGCGCTGTGGCTGTAGCTGCAAATAATCTGCTTGGTCCTACCTTTGCATCTATCATCTATATATTTGTAACTATCTCAGTCATGGGAACTGTGAATGGGATTATTCTGGGATATATCAGACTTCCGTATTCACTGGCATTGAGAAATGCTATTCCATTTTCAAATTCAATCAAGAAAATCAATCCAAGGCTTAATATGCCTGTTAATTCAGCCTTTTTCGCAATTGCAGTAAGCGGTGTATGGTGGGTGATTCATTACCTTCAGAATAAATATGGCCTTCTGATCAACGGAGATATTGCAGAAATTGCTATCGCGATGAGCTATCTCCTGTATATCATTCTCTATTACCAAGTGTTCCGGCTTTGGAGAGAAGGCAAAATCAAAAGTATCTGGTACGGTTTGGTTTTCCCCATCTTTGCTTCGATGGGGTCCTTATTCGTGTTGATTGGCGGACTAATGAATCCGCAATTTATGATTTTTGTGGCAATTTGCATGATTGCGATAGTAGGCGGTTTGATTTATGGTAAAAATGCCTATGAGAATGTGAAACCGTAACGGAAGGTTTCCAATTAAGCCGACATCGATCCGGGGAAAGCATGGCGGAACATGAAGGTATTATGAGTTATTTGATGTGTGTATGATTTGATGCGTGTTATTGATTATGCATGCATAAAATGATAAAATAACGTATTCAATGAAGTAGAGGTAAATTATGAATAGCTCCAGATTTAAAAATGAAGAATACAGCTTCAGGCCGATCAGAGATCTCAAGGATATGGTAAACACGAGTGCTGAACTTTATTCCGACAGGAAGGCTTTTCTGGTTAAGAATGCACCCGGCGGGACCTATGTTCCAATTACATATACACAGCTAAAGACAGATGTTGATGAGTTCGGGACTGCTTTGATGGATTTGGGACTAACAGGAAAGAAAATTGCCGTGATCGGAGAAAACCGCTACGAATGGGTTGTAACTTATCTTTCCGTGGTGAATGGCGTCGGTGTAATAGTTCCTTTAGACAGGGAACTGCCTTCTCAGGAGGTTCATAATTTGCTGGAAAGAGCAGAAGTAACCGCCATAGTATATTCAAGCAAAGTAGATTCTGTCGTTGAAGAAGCTATTAAAGGCATTCAAACCATAGAATATATTATTAGCATGGATACACCTGAACATACGGGCAATAAACTCTCCATGAAAAAGCTTCAGCGGGCAGGAAAACGTCTCTTGCTGGAGGGACAGAGGAATTTTGTGGATGCAGAAATTGACCCGGAAATCATGAGCTCTCTGCTTTTTACTTCCGGAACAACAGGACTTGCAAAAGGGGTTATGCTGTCTCATAAAAATATTACATCAAATGTATATAACATGTCAAAGTATGTTGACGTCTCACATAATGATACCGGTTTGTCTGTATTGCCGATGCATCACACTTATGAGTTGACATGCCATGTGTTTACTTGCATCTATCAGGGATGTTGCATTGCTATTTGTGAAGGCTTGAGATATATTGTCAAAAATATTGCAGAGGCAAAGGCGACAGTCATGCTTGGAGTTCCGCTGATCTTTGAGTCTATGCACAAAAAAGTGTGGAAAAAGGCTGAAGAAAGCGGAAAAGCAGAAAAAATGAGAACTGCGGTCCGGATTTCCAAAAATCTTGGCAAGTTTAACCTCCGATCAACAAAAAAATTATTTAAGGCAGTCCATCAAGCGATGGGTGGGAATATGAGACTTTTGATATCGGGTGCTGCCGCTATTGATCCGGAGGTAATTGAAGATTTCAATGCGATGGGATTTACCATGTTTCAAGGTTATGGAATGACTGAAAATTCACCGATTATAACAGTTAATAAGGACAGATATTTTAAGCCGGCTTCTGTAGGGCTCCCTATGCCGGGTACCGAAATCAAAATTATCGATCAGGATGAAAACGGCGTGGGTGAGATCATCTGCAAAGGAGATTCTGTAATGATCGGATACTATGAAGATCCTGAGGAAACCAATAAAGTATTAGTTGACGGCTGGCTCTATACCGGAGACTACGGTTATTTTGACAGGGACGGATTTCTTTATATTTCCGGAAGGAAGAAAAATGTGATCGTAACGAAAAACGGCAAGAATATTTTTCCCGAGGAAGTAGAATTCTATCTGAATAAAAGTGACTTTATCAATGAAGTGGTCGTATGGGGGCAGGAGGATGAAAAATCAGGAGATACGGTGGTATATGCTGAAATTTTTCCCGATTATGCTACAATTGAAGAAACACATGGTAAAGTATCAGAAAACGAGCTGAAACATATCATTAAAAAAGAAATCGATGCGATAAATGAACGAATGCCACTTTACAAACGCGTGAAGCGATTTGAAATCAGAGAAGAGGAGTTTGAAAAAACTACAACAAAGAAAATTAAAAGATATACCGCAGTACACAATTCATGATGAAATCATGTCAGCGGGTTAAGGAGTGAAAAGATATGAAAGCAAGCCAATATGAGGCTATCAAGCCACAAGAAATGGAATACGCATTAAAAAGAGTTGAAGACATAAAAAACAGCAAGGATAGGTACGTAATTTATCGGGACATCAGGCCTATCATCGACTTGAAACACATGCTTATATCCAGTGCCGAATTGTTCGGTGATAATATTGCTTTTCATGTTAAGGATAAAGTTGGAGGCTCGTATCGCGGGATAACCTATAACGAGGTAAAATCAGATACTGACGCACTTGGAACCGCGCTGACTTCGATGGGGCTTAAAGGAAAGAATATTTCCATAATTGGTGATAACCGGTATGAATGGGCTATTTCTTATCTGAGCACAGTTTGCGGCACAGGGGTCGCCGTTCCGCTGGACAAGGAACTCAATGCATCTGAACTGGAGCAACTGATCAAGGAAGCGGATGTAGAATGTATGATTTATACACAAAAGTATGAAAGCGTCTTTCTTGACATGAAAGCACGAGGCGAAACCAATTTAAAATATCTGATAAATATGGACCAGAAAATCAGTGATGAACAAAGATTGTCATGGTGGGAACTCATAGCGGCAGGAAAAGTGCTGATCGAAAATGGCAATAAGGAGTTTTTAGATGCAGTGATAGACAGAGACGCGATGGGAGTAATCTTGTTCACGTCAGGGACAACGGGAATATCTAAAGGAGTAATGCTTTCCCATGGGAATATTGCTGAGGATCTGATGGCATCCCCGACCCTGTTGGAAGTAAAACCAACAGATGTATTCTTTTCAGTACTGCCGCTCCATCACACATATGAGTGTACCTGCGGCTTTCTGATGCCGTTGTTCAGGGGTGCTTCCGTAGCTTATTGCGAGGGATTGAAATACATTGTAAAAAATTTGTCGGAGGCAAGACCGACCATTTTTTTGGGGGTACCGCTGCTTATAGAGGGACTTTATAAAAAAATATGGAAGAATGCAAAGAAAACCGGCAAAGCAAAAACTTTGAAGAGAGTTATTGCTATCAATAGAAAGACAAAAAAAATCGGCATCGATCTTGCCCCGGTATTTTTTAAACAGATAATCGCGCTATTCGGAGGCAGGATGAAGGTTATTATCTGCGGGGGTGCAGCAATTGATCCGGAGGTGTTACAGGGCATCCGTGATTTTGGGATAAATGCAGTTCAAGGGTATGGATTGACAGAATGTGCACCTATATGTGCGCTGAATCCTGATAAGTATCCGAAAAACGATTCGGCAGGATATGCGCCGCCGGGATTCGGGCTGAAGATTCATGAGCCGGATCCTGAAACGGGGATCGGAGAAATCTGTGCTGAGGGAGGAAATGTCATGCTCGGATACTTCAATAATCCTCAGGCTACAGCAGAGGTACTGAAGGATGGATGGTTCCATACAGGGGACATGGGATATATGGATAAGGATAATTTTGTTTATATAACAGGCAGAATTAAAAACGTCATTATAACGAAGAACGGAAAAAATATATATCCTGAAGAGCTTGAATACTATCTTGGAAAAATTCCTTATGTGAGTGAAAGTCTTGTATGGGGAAAAGATAATGAAGAATCGGGAGAGACGCTGATTTCCGCAAGTATTCGTGCTGATTACGAGGAAGTGGCAGAAGCCCTGGGAGAAAATTATAAAGACGAAGAAGTCACAGCTCTTATCTGGAAAGAAATCGATAAGCTTAACACTCAGCTTCCTTTCTTTAAACGGATTAAGAAGGTTGACATACGAAAAGAGGAATTTGATAAGACCACCGGGAAAAAAATCAAACGGTTCGTTGACTCCAATAAAGGCATTTGATTATGAAAATGGACAAAGCAGAAATCAGGTATCCCATGGTTGAGATGGATCTTGTTAAGTTTAGAAATAATGTCGATCAGGCAGTGATGCGCTGCAGTAAGATAGGGATCAGCCTTGCCGGAGTTATTAAAGGCTTTACCGGTATTCCTGAGGGTGCAAGGGTATTTGCCGATGCCGGCTGCAAATTTATCGCATCTTCCCGGCTGGAACAGATACAAAGGGCAATAGACTATGGGGTTAGGGCATCCTATATGCTGATTCGAATCCCGATGCTAAGCGAGATCAGCGAAGTTATCAGGATAACGGATATAAGCTTGAACAGCGAAGTGGCAGTGCTGAAATCATTGAATGAAGAGGCACTGAAACAGGACAAAACGCACAAGGTGATTCTTATGACGGATCTCGGAGATCTGCGAGAGGGATTCTGGGACAAGAAAGAACTTCTTGATGCTGCCATACTGGTAGAAAATGAGTTGAGCGGCCTGGAACTTGCAGGTATAGGTACGAACTTAGGCTGTTATGGTTCCGTTAAAGCGACACCGGAAAAAATGAATGAACTGATTGCTGATGCTGAGATGATTGAAGAGGCTATCGGGCGCAGGCTGGATATAATCTCAGGCGGTGCAACAAGCTCTTTCCCGATGGTCATCAACGGAACAATGCCGCCAAGAATCAACAACCTGCGAATAGGTGAAGGGATTATTCTTGCAAAAGATTTAAAAGACCTTTATGGATTGGATATGAGCTTTATGCACCAGGATATATTTACTTTAAAAGCAGAGGTAATCGAGGTTAAGAATAAACCAACTTATCCGAAGGGAGAACTTGCTTTCGACGCTTTTGGGAAAGCAGGTACTTATGAGGATCGTGGAATACGCAAGAAAGCGCTTCTTGGTATAGGTAAAGTGGACTTTGCATATCTGGATATGATCTATCCTCGGGATAAGGGTGCCAAAATCATCGGTGCCAGCAGTGACCACCTAATTATAGATATCGAAGATATGGAAAGAAAATTAAAGGTAGGTGACATCATGGAATTTGACCTTAGTTATGCCGCGATCGTATTTACCACAAACTCTCAAAATGTAAAGATTGTATGTAAATAGAAGATGTTCAGCAACAAAAAACTATATAGTGCGGGTAACACTATATAGTTTTATTTTGTCCAAAGCATGTCTGATATTCTGTTCGAATCATTAGCTTCGCCCTGCCCGAAGCTTTCCTAATATTCTATTGTACTTGATACATACCATGGCTGCTCATATACTGAAATAACTGCTCACCATGATTTTGCTCTTCCTTTTGAATATGCTGCAGCGCCTGCCTGATATTAGGCTTGCTGGATTCAAAAACACCCGTATCATAAGCACCGGATACGTACTTTTCCGTTGCAAGCATATCCTGAAGCAGATATTTATCAGTATTGCCGCCGCCTGACCCTTGCGCCTGCGTCAGATTTATCTGACCTGCAGCCTGATTTCCGGATTGCCCCATCTGAGCTGTCTGACCGCCGCTTTGCCGGCCGGCTCCTGTCTGACCGCCCAGAAGCTGATTGATAGTATCATAATGCTGGTGCTCCATGCCTGAAATCTGAGTGAACAGCTGCTTCAATGCCGGATCCTTTGCCTGCTCGGCATAGCTTCTGTATTTTATGACGCACAGATCTTCCTGCGTTTTCAGGTCCTCCAGAAGCATCCTCTCTTTTTGACTTAATTGACCTTGCAAAATAAATCACCTCCATATACTAATATTCTGCCTGTAAATTTAGTGCAGCAGGCAGAATCTATCAGGAAAAGGAAAATCACAAAGCTTTTGCATTGTAGATTTTCATCGTCTCTACATAGTTTGGAAAATAAAACGAAAAATATGCAATGAGTTCAAAAATTAAAAAGACTGCTTTCATTTAGACGTGAAAGCAGTCCTATATCATAACTGTTAAATTTGCCCATTTACCTCTTGACATATGCTCCGCAAGTTCAGCTTTGGAGTCTTTACATTTTAAATCAAATTGATATAATAAAATATACTGAAAAAACGTATGAATGAGGAAAATATGAAAAAGGTTTCTGTATTATTGACAGCCATATTAATATTATCAGTACTCATGACGGGCTGCGGCGGTAATGAACAGGGTGCCGAAAGCACTTTGCCTGAAGAAATAAGAATCGGTGTATTTGAGCCATTGACAGGTGCGGATGCAGCTGCCGGTGAGCGCGAAAAGAATGGTATCGATCTGGCGCATGAGCTTTATCCTTCAGTAACCATTAACGGAGCTGAAATCCCTGTTGTGGTGCAGTATGCTGATAATAAATCCGATAATACCGAATCTGCCGTCGCGGCAAAAAACCTTGCGGATGATTTCGGTGCCCACATCGTACTCGGAAGTTTTGGAAGCTTGAATTCAATCGCTGCAGGACCGGTCTTCTCAGAAGCGGAAGTGCCTGCTATCGGAACTTCCTGTACAAATCCTCTTGTTACAATTGGGAATGATTATTACTTCAGGGTATGCCACATAGATCCTTATCAGGGCAAAGTAATGGCAAGCTATGCTTTCAATGATGGAAACTTTAGTAATATTGCTATAATTCAAGAAGCTTCTGATTATTATTCATCGACTCTTGCCGACTCTTTTTCTGAAACCATGGCAGGACTGACCGGAGATGAGGACTGCATCACAAGTGTAAGCAGCTATAATGCAGGGGATAACGATTTTAATGCGCAGCTTACGGCAATAAGGAACTCTGATGCAGACGCCATATTCGCATCCGGAAATTTCAGAGAATCAGCACTCATAATGAAACAGGCAAGAGAACTTGGAATAACACTTCCGTTTTTAGGCAGTGCCGGCTGGGAAGAACCAAAGATGTTAAAAATCGCGGGAAAAGCCGCGGAAGGAGCCGCATATTTTGCCTCATATGATTCTTCGGCGGTATTGACTTCAAGAACCAATGAATTTCTTGATGCTTACTCGGAAAAGTTTGGTAAAGATATAAAGCCGGATGGCGTAACTGCTTTAGCATTTGATGCTTATCTCCTGGCAATTGATACTATTGAAAAAGCAGCAAGTGTCAACGGACCAACGCTGAGAGATACACTTGCAAAGACAAAGAATTTTGAAGGAGCGACCGGATATATTACGATAGATGAAAACGGAGATGCCGTAAAGCCGGCTATTATAAAGACAATCCAAAACGGGAGGCCTGTTTACAAGTCAAGCATCGAACCGTTATAGTTTAAATTTCAGGAGTTAATCAATGCATAAAGTACAAAAACATATTACGGCAATTGTTATATTGATTTGTACAACCTTACTCTCAGGCTGTGCTACTTTTGATAATTTCAAGAGTACATTTTTGTCTGCTGATGCAAAGGAGAAAGACACTATAAAAATCGGTGTTTTCGAGCCCTTGTCGGGGAGCGAAAAAGAACATGGGGAGCTGGAATTGCAAGGAATCGAGCTGGCACATGAAATGTTTCCGAAGGTTCTTGGCAAAGATGTGGAACTGGTGTATGCAGATAATAAATCTGACGTAGATGTGGCAGCCTCTGTTGCTAAGGATCTGGTTGAGAAGAAAGTGTCAGTTGTGCTTGGGAGTCACAGCAGTATCCTGTCTCTTGTAGGCGGCGAATATTTTACCGAAGCGAAAATTCCCGCAATTACGATTACATCCGCAAATCCATTGGTGACCAGCAGCAGTGAATATTATTTCAGAACCTGCTTTGTGGATTCCTTTCAGGGAACAGCTTTAGCAAAATACATCGTTGAACAGCAAGGAGCAAGCAAAGCGGCCATATTCAAGGATCGGGATGACGACTATGCGGCGGCAGTATCACAGACATTTACTGATAAATTTATCCAGTTGACAGGTGATGAGAAAGCCATAGCTAAAGTAGTCGAATATACAAAAAATGAGAAAGATTTTGAGAACAAACTAAAAATGATCAGAGATTCCGGGGTAAATACTGTACTTCTTGCCAGTAAAAATGCTGATGCGATAAGAATCATGGAACAGGCAAAGGACTTAAAAATGCAATTTATGTTTCTTGGTACGGATAAATGGGGTACTGAGGGGTTTTTGGAAGAAGGAGGAACTGCAGTTGAGGGCGCCGTTTTTTCCGCAGTCTATAATCCTCAAGCGGTAATAACTGAAATTACGGATGTATTTTTAAAAGCCTACGGGGAAAAATACGGAAATAACGCGGCGCCGCCGAGTGAAGTGGCTCTGGGATTTGACACCTATTTATTAGCCATTAATGCAATAGAAAAGTCAGGAACCGCCATTAACGGTGAAGCAATCAAAGATAAATTGGCGGCAACGAAGAATTTTTCCGGTGCATCCGGAAAAATCACATTTGACCAAAACGGGGATCCGATTAAATCAGTTGTAATTCAGACCATAACAAATGGTGAATTTGTTCATATATATACAGTGGAGCCTACATGGAAATAAGGAGGATAAAATGGAACAAAATATTAAGGCAGCGATTGAAAACATAAGACCATTTCTGCAGAGAGATGGCGGAGATTTAGAATTTGTGGAATACACAGCAGATAAAATCGTCAAGGTAAAGCTGCAGGGAGCTTGTCATGGCTGTCCGGGAGCACAAATGACATTAAAAAGTGTCATAGAGAGAATTCTGAAAGAACAATACCCGGAAATTGCCGGAGTTGAATCGGTTTAAAATGAAAAAGATTCTTACCATAATGGCGGCGCTGATCATTCTACTTGGTGTAGTGATTATGCTTCCGCCTCTTTTGCATGGAGAAGATAAAAGCCCGGAAGCAATCATACCTGCGGCAGAAGAGCCGGAGAAACCGATTGATTTGCAAATATCCGCTGTAGGGGACGTGATGGTTCATAAGCCGCAGATACCGGCTCAATATGACAGTGATACAGACAATTATAACTTTGATAATAATTTTATATATGTAAAGGAGTACATCGAAGGATCTGATCTTGCTCTGTGCAATCTTGAAACGACCTTTGCAGGAGGAAGATATACCGGTTACCCGGTATTCAATGCACCAGAAAGTCTGGCAACGGCCTTGAAAAAAGCCGGATTTGATGTGGCAGTTACCGCAAACAACCATGTCATGGATATGGGGCTTACTGGCATGAAAAGAACACTTGAAGTTGCCAGGGAAGAAGGGCTGCATACCGTAGGATCCCGGCTTGAAGGAGAAAAGGAATATATTATCGTCGATGTAAAAGGCATTAAAATTGGAATCGTGGCATATTTTTACGAGACTCCGGAGATCGGCGCTATTCCTACAATCAATGGGAATGAGATATCCGGAGAAGCGTGGCCGCTGTTAAGTACATTTAATTATGACACACTTGAAGAGGACCTTTTGAAAGTGGAAAAGAGCATAAACGATGCCAGAACAGAAGGTGCTGAACTTGTGATTTGTTATTTTCATTGGGGAGAGGAGTATCAGAGATCCCCCAACGAATATCAGCAGTATATAGCACAAAAATCCGCCTCTTATGGTGCCGATATCATTTTTGCATCACATCCCCATGTACTTCAGGGGATAGAGATGCTCGCCGATGCCTCGGGGAGAAAGGTTCCGGTGTTCTATTCCATGGGGAATTTTATATCCAACCAGAGACAAGAGACCCTTGACAACCGTTATACGGAGCAAGGAATGATTGCACAAGTACAGCTAAAATTTATAAAAAGCACCGGAACGGTCCTTTCTGTTGAACCAGCGGTGATTCCTACCTGGGTAGAAAAATATAAAAAGAACGGAAAGGATAACTATACTATTATTCCGCTAAATGATACATTGTCAGAAAATCCTTCCCTTGCCGAATCAGGTCACTACGCTCGTGCCGTGCAAGCCTTGGAGGATATCTGCGGCCTGCTGGGAGAAGAATACATAAAAACTGAAGCGTGGGAATAAGACGCACAAAATCAATAGGGAGGTCGGACAAAATGGAAATGAACTACTTGGATTTGATTGAAAATTACCGGGAGGATATGATAAAGACCCTTCAGGAGCTGATCGCTATTAGAAGTGTGGCTTCTGAGCCGGATGGTGATGCACCGTTTGGGCGGGGTATACAGGATTCTTTTGAATATATGCTGAAAAAGGCTAAAGAGGAAGGCTTCGATACAGAAAATATCGATAATTACGGAGGGCATATCGAATTTGGCGGATACCTGCTAAATGAAGAGGGTGAGGTCATCGAAACCAATGAAGAAATTATGGGGATTCTTGGCCATCTTGACGTGGTACCTGAAGGTAAGGACTGGGACTATGAACCCTATGGAGGCCAGTTGGTTGAAGACAGAATATATGGACGGGGAGCTATTGACAACAAGGGACCGACTGTTGCAGTCTTTTATGCCATGAAGGCTTTAAAGGATGCACGGGTCGTCCCTCAAAAAAAGGTAAGGCTGATTTTAGGACTGGACGAAGAAACCGGCTGGAGAGGGATGGATTACTATTTGAAGCATACGAAACTGCCGGATTTCGGTTTTGCCCCAGATGGTGATTTTCCCGCCATACATGGTGAAATGGGCATTCTTATATTCGACCTGGCTAAAAAAATCAACAAATCCCCTGCAAATACCAAAGGTGTCGTTTTAAGAAACATGACCGGCGGTAATGCGGCAAACATGGTGGCAGATCATGCAAGGGCTGTAATTAATGCTGATTCATATGACGATATCAAAGCTAAGTTAGCAGAATTCAGAAAAGCTACAGGGTATCAGATTATTTCCAAGGGCTTCGGAAAAAGCCTTGAGATCACCGCACAAGGTATTTCTTCCCACGGAGCAAGACCTGAAGCCGGCCTCAATGCGATTTCGATACTGATGAAGTTTCTTGGCGGGCTCAATTTCGAAAATGAAGATGTGAATGAGTTTATCAATTTTTACAATGAGCATATCGGATTTGAGCTAAGCGGTGATTCTTTAGGCTGCGGTCTTGAGGATAAACCTTCAGGCAAGTTGATTTTAAATGTAGGGATGGGAAAGATCGATGAAGGATCGGCGAGTCTGACCATAAACATACGATATCCGGTAACTATAAACGAAGAGCAGGTATATGACTCCATTTTGCCTGTGATCAATAAATTCAACCTTGGAATTGTAAAGAAGAACCATCACGATCCCATTTATATGCCCAAGGATGATAAGATGATATGCACTTTGATGGATGTGTATAAAAAACATACAGGTGATATGGACTGCGAACCGAAAGTGATCGGAGGCGGGACCTATGCGAGAGCGGTAAAAAACGCAGTAGCTTTTGGTGCAAAATTCCCGGGGGAGCCGGAGCTTGCTCACCAAAAAAATGAGTATATTACTGTAACAAGTCTCATAAAAAGTGCTAAAATATTTGCTGATGCGATATTTGAACTGGCTGGCGGGCAGGTCCGGAAGGCTTGATAGTATTGAAATTCACTGAATTTAGCTTACATCAACCCGGAAAAAATGTTATAATATATTACAGCGTGCAGTTTTGATAACCGTAAGCTCGGTTGTCAAGCTGCACGTTATCATATATATGGATATGAAATATAAAAAATGAGGTTTTAAGAATGTTTCAGATTGGAGATTTGGTAATTTGCAGCGATACCGGAGTATGCAAGGTGGAGTCTATAGGAAAGATTGATATGCCATGGATCGATAAGAATAGACTATATTACACTTTGCACCCTGTTTACAGAGAGGGAAAGCTTTACGTCCCTATTGATACCGATATCTTTATGCGGCCTGTCATCACTTATGAAGAAACACAGCATTTAATTGACAGTATACCGGTCATTAAAACTATGGATTGCGCCGGTCAGGACCATAAATCACTAAAAGAGTATTATGGCAAGCTTTTGCATACGCACAATTGTAAGGATTTGATAAAATTAATAAAAACTATATATGAAAAAAATATAATTACTAAAAGCAACGGAAAACAACCGGGACAGATTGACAGTAAATTTATTAAACAAGCTGAGGATTCGCTCTACAGCGAATTTGCGATAGCTTTGGATATACCAAAAGAGCAGGTCAAGGACTACATTGAATCAAGAATAAACGAAATCGAAAGCGCCAAGCTATAAAATTAAAGCGATAATATTTTCTGTATCTTATCATCTCTTGCTTTTCGTTTAATATTGTTTGACACATATAGGAAGTGGTAATATACTATTCATGTAAAATCTGTTTCAGGGCGAGGTGTGATTCCTCACCGGCGGTAATGAGCTTCATGCTACGAGTCCGCGAGCCTGTAAGGCAGAATCGGTCAGATTCCGATACCGACGGTATAGTCCGGATGAAAGAAACACAGATTGGGAATATTTCCAATATGTGAGTTTGCCTTGAAAAAAATATTTTTCAAGGTTTTTTATTGGCCTGACAGATTCCATTTTTCGTTGCCGCAAGCTTTAAGCGGCCAATAAGGAGGAATTTGAAATTGAATCGATCTGAGCGAACAATAAAAATTACGAAGACGGCAATGCTTGCTGCCATTTCACTCGTTCTTATTTTACTTATCAGAATACCATTTCCGCCGGCGCCTTTTTTAGTGTACGATCCGGCAGACATTCCGATTTTAATAGGAGCATTTGCGTTCGGCCCATTAACCGGAATAATACTGACTGTGATCGTAAGCTTTATTCAAGCCTTTATGCTTGGAGGCGACGGTATAATCGGATTCTTTATGCATGTTGTTGCGACAGGATCTTTTGTTCTTGTTGCAGGTCACATTTATAAACATAAGAAAACAAGAAAAAATGCAGTTATTGCATTGATTTGTGGTACAATAGTCATGACTGTTAGCATGCTGTTATGGAACCTTCTTGTTACGCCGTTCTTTTTAGGCGTACCAAGGGAAGCTGTTATGGCTATGCTTGCTACGGTGATTCTGCCGTTCAACCTGTTGAAAGCAGGCTTAAACGCTTTCGTCACATTTTTGACATATAAATCGATTTCGAAATTTTTGCACAAATAGAGATCGGCAATGCTTCTCTCGAAAATCGCTCACCCTCAAATCTTTGGATTCTGTTTAACGGTAGATTTTGGGGGTCCGGACGCTTTTCTACAAGAAGCATAGCCTCACACGTTAAATGACTTGTTGAACTTATGAAGCTGGGTCGGTTTGTTATTACCTGTTGAACTTTTTAGGACTGTGGACGAATGAGGAAAGTAATTCAAAACGAATCGGATACGAGGAGATTTGGTATTGAACTGGCACGAAAACTGAAACCGGGCGATATTGTTGCCTTAATAGGGGATTTGGGTACAGGGAAAACCACTCTCACAAAATCAATTGCGGAGGGGCTTGGAATCAAGGAACTGGTTACAAGTCCCACTTTTACGATTGTGCAGGAATATAAAGAAGGCCGCCTTCCTTTATATCATTTTGATGTTTACAGGCTGTGCGATACGGAAGAAATGTATGAGCTTGGATATGAAGAATATTTTTTCGGTCAGGGAGTATGTATAGTTGAGTGGGCGGATCAAATCGAGGAGCTTATTCCTGAGGATAGCATAATTATACGAATCGAGTACGGAACAAACGAAGACGAGCGATTCTACAATATCATGAACTTTGGCGACAGCAGCGGGAATCAATAAATTAGATGAACCGATAAAGGAATGTATATGAACATACTTGCAATTGAAACGACGGGGGCGGAGGCCTCTGTGGCATTGATAAACGAAAATGAAGAGGTCTTTATGGAAGCCTCTGACCAAAAAATGAATCACCTCCAAAATTTAATGCCAATGGTGGATATTTTATTAAAAAAACGTGAATTGACAATAAACGATATTGCCTATATGGCAGTTTCAGAGGGCCCGGGTTCATTTACCGGTATCAGAATCGGAGTCGCTTCAGCGCGGGCTTTGGCTCAGGCTTTGGAAATTGACACTATCAGTGTGCCCACCTTGCAATCCTTTCTTTATCATGTTCCGGATTACAGAGGAATCATATGCCCGATATTTGATGCGAAGAGAGATCAAGTTTATGGCGGAGCTTTTCAATGGATATGTGAAGAGGATGCAAAGGAAACAGTGAACTGCGTATCGGACAGGGGAAAGGATCAGCATTCTTATAGAGAGGTAGTAACCGGAGGAGCTTATGATCTACCGCAGCTGCTTATGCAGCTTAGGGCAGCGTTATTAACCGAAAGCAGCAGGACTACAGCTTCAGAAGTAACTTTTTTCGGAGATGGCATTATGCCGTATAAAAAACAGATTGAAGAATGGCAGAAAGAATCGTCAAATGACAATATACGGATTTTATTTGCAGAAAATGATTGCAGATTCCAGAAAGCATCGTCTGTTGCCAGGCTAGCTTTGCAATTACTCAGAGACGGCAGAGTTAAGAACTATAATGACCTTAAACCTGTTTACATGCGAAAGGCTGAAGCTGAAAGAAGGCTGGAGGAAAAATCCTGATGGCCCTAATTATCAGACAAGCGGAAGAAAAAGATATAAAACCCATGGCGGATATGGATATCCTGTGCTTTTCAGCCCCATGGAGCGAGTGGTCTTTTGAACAGGAAATCAAAGGAAACAACTTAGCGTTTTATATTGTAGCGGAAATCGACAGCAGGGTAGTTGGTTACGCAGGGCTATGGCTGATAATGGATGAGGGACACATTACAAATGTGGCAGTGCATCCGGAATTCAGGAAAAGAGGAATCGGTCAAGCCCTGATATCTGTTTTGCTTGAACATACAGTAAAGAACGGAATCTTGAGCCACACCCTTGAGGTAAGGGCCTCAAACGCAGCAGCAATATCGCTTTACATGAAATTCGGATTCGAATCTGCAGGAATAAGAAAAGGCTATTATGAAGACAATGGTGAAGATGCAGTTATAATGTGGCGGAAACAATAAATTTATTACATTAAAATTTCCTTGATAGAGATACTAAGTATGAATAGTATTCTTGAGAGGAGAAACGCCAAGTGAAAATCAGAAACAATTATTATGAGAATAATCAAGACCTTAACGATGAAATGCTTACAGCGGCAACCCATTGCAACAGGTTTTCCAGAAGGAACGATGTGAACTCCTTCAACATGATAAACTATCAGTCCTGTGAGAACTGCAGGCATCTGACTGCGGATGACCGCTGCCTTGCAGGAATGCAGAACAAATTTACAAATCTGGAATAACAGACAATTTCTGATCATTCTCTATATAAATATGGCAATGCCATGATTCGGAGAAATAATGAAAAATAACAAACTTATAACATTAGGAATAGAGTCAAGCTGTGATGAAACCTCAGCAGCAGTTCTCCTGGGCGGCCGGGAAGTGCTGTCTGACGTGATTGCTTCTCAGATTAAGGTTCATCAGGTCTTTGGCGGAGTGGTACCTGAAATCGCATCACGTCATCATTTGAACAATATTAATCCGGTAATTGACAGCGCATTGAAAGAAGCGGGTATAACATTAAGAGATGTTGACCTGATCGGTGTCACATATGGACCCGGCTTGGTGGGGGCTCTGCTTATCGGCCTGGCGACAGCCAAAAGTATGGCCTATGCGCTGAAGAAGCCACTCGTCGGCGTTCATCATATTCAAGGGCACATCAGTGCAAATTACATTGAACATAAAGAACTTGAACCTCCCTTCTTAGCGTTGGTTGTTTCAGGCGGCCATACCAATATTGTAAACGTATCAGACTATAACCACTTTGAGGTTTTAGGCCGCACAAGAGATGATGCGGCAGGAGAGGCGTTTGACAAAGTCGCCAGAGTTCTTGGTCTTGGCTATCCGGGCGGACCGCTGATTGATAAAGCAGCAAAGGAAGGAAATCCGCATGCAGTTGAATTTAAACGGGTTTTTTTAGAAAAGGATAGTCTTGATTTCAGTTTCAGCGGAATAAAAACAGGAGTTCTGAATTACCTGAATACTCAAAAGCTCAAAGGGCTGCAGGCTAATGTAAACGATACGGCTGCCAGCTTTCAGCTGGCTGTTATGGAGGTCATAACAGCCAAAACAATAATGGCTGCGGAACGGATGAATAAAGACAAGGTTGTAGTTGCAGGCGGGGTAGCCGCAAACAGTCTTTTGAGGCAGATGTTGAAAGAAGAGTGTGACCGGAAAGGGCTTGCTTTATACTTTCCGTCCCCGATCCTATGTACCGATAATGCTGCAATGATAGGATGTGCTGCTTACTATAAATATCAATCTGGCCAAGAGGACGATTATTATCTTGATGCCTATCCTAATCTGGCACTGTAAGGGCGGCTATTTTACAGCCTTGCATGGTGTAACATTTTTAGAGTATGATCATTTTATCAGCAAACAATATTACAAAAACATACGGAGTTGACTCTATACTGGTCAATGTATCCTTCCATATCAATCAGGGCGACAAAGTAGGCATTGTTGGTGCCAACGGAGCGGGAAAGACAACTTTGCTAAACATTCTATCCGGAAGACTGCCCTGTGACACGGGAGATTTTTTTGTGTCCGCAAATACAGGGGTGGGATACTTAAGACAAAGCGACAACTTTGAATCTGAAAAAACCGTGTACGAAGAGATGCTTTCAATTTTCAGCGAACTTATCAAGATTGAAAAGGAATTAGAAACACTGTCTCATCAGATTTCCGAGGAATCAAACCGAGCCGGTGATGTATCAAGAATGCTTCATCAATATGATGATTTGATGGAGACTTATAAAAATAAAAACGGATACGGATATAAAAGTGAAATCCACGGAATTCTGAACAGCATGGCTTTCCCGGAGGAACATTTCGATAAGCCCATTTCCATCCTGAGCGGCGGAGAACGAACCAGACTTGCTTTGGCTTCTCTGCTGCTGAAAAAGCCGGATCTTCTTTTGCTGGATGAACCAACCAACCATTTGGATATAGGAACCCTGAAATGGCTGGAGCAATACTTAAAGACATATTCCGGAACCATCGCTGTGATTTCACATGACCGATACTTCCTTGACCAGACAGTAAACCGTATCTTTGAAATCGAGAATCATAAACTTACTACATATGAGGGCAATTATTCTGCCTATGTCGAGAAAAAGAAATTGAAAGAATTGGATGCACTACGAAAGTATGAACATCAAAAGAAAGAAATCGAAAGGCAAGAGGAAATAATAAGACGCTTTAAGCAGCACGGTACGGAAAAATTAGCTAAAAGGGCTCAGTCACGGGAAAAGCAGCTTGAACATACAGAACGCCTGGAACGACCGAATGCACATTCAGGAAAAATGAAGATCCGTTTCAAGCAGCGATATCAAAGCGGAAACGATGTACTGCTCGTCAAGGATCTTTCAAAAAGCTTCGGACGATGCGATCAAAAACGTCAGCTTTTCCGAAATGTCGGTATGGATGTTAAAAGAGGAGAAAGAATATGTCTTGTCGGACCAAACGGCATAGGGAAGACAACTCTGTTAAAAATTATTATGGGGGAACTGGAACCAGATAATGGATATATCAAACTTGGTCATAATATATCTTGTGGTTATTATGATCAAGAGCAAAATCTCTTGGGGACAGAGAATACTGTATTAGACGAAGTACATTCAGATTATCGCCTTTACAGTGATACCGAGATCAGAAGCCTTCTTGGGCGATTCCTGTTTAAAAATGAAATGGCATTTCAGACTGTATCATCCTTGAGCGGCGGGGAGAAAGCACGGCTATCGCTTTTAAAACTCATGCTATCAGGTGCAAACCTGTTGATTATGGATGAACCGACCAATCACCTGGATATTGCTTCAAAAGAAGTTTTTGAAGATGCGTTAAGAGAATTCGAAGGAACGATGATTGTAGTATCCCATGACAGGTATTTCCTGAATAAAGTGCCTACGCGGATAATGGAATTAGGGGAGGATGGTGCTGTCGACTACCTGGGCGGATACGATTATTACATGGAAAAGAAGCAGTCACTCGGATCGGGGAAAAGCTATCTGGAAGATCTGGGGAAAAAGGCGGCTTCACAAGGAGTCTCTGATATAGTCGGTAATGAGGGTGAAGAAAAGACAGAACTGACATCAATGGAAGAACGGCGTAGAGCAAAGGAAATGCAGACACAGCAAAGAAGACTTGAGAAGGAACGAAAGCGGCTGGAAGACCTTATCGCAGAAACAGAAATAAAAATAGAACAGATTCAAAATGAAATGTGCAGAGAAGAGATATACACAGACCACATTAAGTTTGCGGAGCATCAAAGCGATTTGAACGGTTTGAAGGATTATCTTTCTGAAATCTACGAGTCATGGATAGCAATTCATGATTAAAAAATAAAAATTAAAAAGTTATTGCAGTATTTAATACAGTAACTTATAATAGGCTTGAACATTGCTAGAATTGGAAACACTAAATTTAATGTGCTTATAACATGGAGGTAAAATATGACATTTGAAAAGATAAGAGAAATCATCGTGGAGCAGCTGGGAGTTGAAGAATCAGCTGTAACTCTGGAGACAAGTCTGATGAAAGATTTAGAAGCGGACTCTTTAGATGCGGTTGAAATCATAATGGCGATCGAAGATGAGTTTGAGATTGAAGTTCCGGACGAAGAAGCTGAAAAATTCCAAAACGTTGGAGATATTGTTAAATATGTTGACGAGAAAATAAACTAATAGATGCGAAAGGGGAAAGCCGCAAAGCGGGTTTCCCCTTTGAATATAGGCACTCGCAAACCTATTTCATCAATTTTTGTTGTGCATATTGAAAAATAATGTTATAATAAAGATTACAAGAATTTGGATAGAATGGAATGCGAAGATGAAGAATAACATGAAGATTTCAAGTGCTGTTATTAAAAGACTGCCAAGATACAGAAGATATTTAATGGAGCTTCAAAAGAAAAACGTTGATAGAATATCGTCAAATGAATTAAGCAGTCTGATTGGCTATACCGCATCTCAAATAAGACAGGATTTAAATAATTTTGGAGGATTTGGGCAGCAGGGATATGGATATAACATAAACAGTCTTTATAAGGAAATAAGTGCAATTCTGGGACTGGATCAGGAATACGGGATGGTAATCGTAGGTACCGGCAACCTGGGACAGGCTATTGCGAATTATACACATTATTATAAATCCGGCTTTAAAGTATGTGCTATGTTTGATGTAAACCCAAAGCTGATCGGTTTAAGGATAAATGACATTGAAGTCTTAGACTATGAGGATCTGGATGAGTATTTAAAGAACAACCAGACAGATATCGGCAT
This sequence comes from Eubacteriales bacterium, assembly GCA_028692105.1. GTDB lineage: Bacteria > Bacillota > Clostridia > Peptostreptococcales > Anaerovoracaceae > Anoxybacterium. Next base: position 25,908 of record JAQUYC010000013.1, read on the forward strand.
TGTATGTACGAACATGTCCAGTGCACAGGAAGTCGTCGATAAACTGTGCAACGGTGGAGTCGAAGGCATATGGAATTTTGCCCCTACCGATTTGATTGTGAAGGATGGTGTGGCATTGGAAGATGTCCATTTAAGCGACAGCCTGCATTCTCTTGCATATTACATCAATCGAAACAGACAAAATCAGGATTGATAATCGAAAAACAATGAAATCAAAATAGAAAATAACCGTTTCGAAAGAAACGGTTATTCATTCTATAGGCTGGTACACACAGATTTAATGTATTTATTCTGCAACCGGAGCATCAACCGGACATGCGTTTGCACACGCACCGCAATCAATGCACTTATCAGCATCAATTACATATTTAGTATCCCCTGCAGAAATGGCTTCTGTTGGGCATTCTGGTTCGCATGCTCCACAGCTGATGCAAGAGTCATTAATAACATATGCCATTTTAAGTTCCTCCTTAAATAGTGAATTAAAAAAGTATTATTATTATAGCAGACGGTTGTCAAATAAACAATAAAAGTTTAATTTTTTGTTTATATAATAAGAAGGAAATAATCCGGGGTGAAAAATGAGGGTTTATGGTTTGGTCGGCAAGAGTGGAACCGGCAAAAGTTATCAGGCAATGAATCTATGCAAAGAATTGAATATCGAATGCTTCATCGATGATGGGCTATTTATTTGTGGCAATTCGATCTTAGAAGGTATTTCAGCAAAACGCCAAAGCACAAAAGTCGCCGCTATAAAAACAGCCTTGTTTACCGATGAAGAGCATCGGCAGTCTGTTTTGAACAAAATAATGGCGGTTTCTCCGGCAACTATATTGATTTTAGGTACATCTGAGAAAATGATACAGAGTATATCGAAACGGCTTGAATTGCCGGAACTGGAGCGGATCATCCGGATTGAAGAAATTACATCAGAGGAGGAACGTGAAATTGCAAGGAAACAGAGACAGGAGCTGGGTAAACATATTATTCCGGTCCCGACACTGCAGCTGAAGCGTGAATTCTCCGGATACTTTTTAGACCCGCTAAGGATAATCAGAGGCTGGAGGGGCGGAAAAGCTTCTGTTTCAGAAAAGACAGTAGTTCGTCCAACCTACAGTTATCTCGGTCAATACACTATTTCCGACAAGGTGATCGGAGATGTGATAGGTCATCTGGGGAGGGAGACGGAAGGCGTAGAATCGGTTGCCAAAGTATCCATAGAAAACAATAAAGAAGGCATGAAGATTACTATTCATTTAATATGCAAATTTGGTTTTCAAATCATGAATGCAGCTATTGAAATGCAAAAAGCCGTATTTCAAATTGTCGAAACCATGACCGCATTTCATATCAAGGCAGTGGATGTAGAGATCAAAGGATTAAAATGAAGATAACAGAAGATAATAACAGAATCATCATAAATGATATAAATGACTTTCACCCGGACCATATCTTTGATAACGGACAGTGCTTCCGGTGGGAGAGAGAGATTGACGGAAGCTACACCGGTGTCGCATTTGGCAAAGCTGCAAATATTAACTATATAGACGATAACATTATAATAAATAATGCTTCACTAAATGATTTTAATGAATATTGGAAAGATTATCTGGATTTGGAACGTGACTATGGCATAATAAAAAGAAAGCTCTCCGAAAAGGATTCGCATATGGGGAAGGCCATATCGTTCGGATACGGAATGAGGATACTTGGACAGGACAAGTGGGAAACTCTGATATCATTTATAATATCGCAAAACAGCAATATTCCGAGAATCAAAAAATGCATTAAGGCTCTTTGCGCAAACTTCGGGGATCCCATTGGCGAGTACAAAGGGAAAGTACACTACGCATTCCCGGAACTTGAAAAACTTGCACAGATTGATACAAGTGATCTGGATACATGCAGGCTTGGTTACAGGGCTGACTATATTATTAAGACAGCAAAAAAAGTTGCTTTGGATGGGGGAGAAACCTTGAACCGCCTTGACAAGATACCTCCGCAGGATGCCCTTGAGTATCTTCTCAGTTTGAGCGGAGTAGGACCAAAAGTAGCGAACTGCATCACGCTTTTTTCAATGAAAAAATATGATAGCTTTCCTTTGGATGTCTGGATAAAGAGGGTCATGCATCAGATATATGGTATAGAAGAAGGAAATGTTAAGATGATGCAGAATTATGCGGCGGAATATTTCGGAGAATACGGCGGCATTGCCCAACAGTACTTATTCTATTACATAAGGGAAATCAGTAAATACAGTAATACGGGGAGGATTAATCATACATGTTAGGACCACTCGTAAACGGCATCGTAATAATAATTTGTGCTTTGGTAGGAAAATTTCTGGTTAGAGGCCTGCCTGTCCGGTTTGAGGAAATAATAAAAAAAGCAATCGGGTTATCAATTATGTACATAGGCGTTTCAGGAGCGCTGGAAAATCAGAGAGTCATGCTGCTCATTATCAGCATGGTTGCAGGAAGTATTATTGGGGAATGGATCAATATTGATAAAGGCATGTTCAACGTAGGCATATGGGTGGAAAAGAGATTAGGATTTGCAGAGGGAAACTTTTCAAAGGGATTTGTAACAGCCAGCATCCTTTTTTGTACAGGTTCCATGGCGATCGTTGGAGCGATGCAGAGCGGGCTTCAGGGCAACCACGAAATGCTCTTTGCAAAATCGATTCTGGACGGGGTGATAGCCATTATATTTGCATCAACCATGGGAATAGGAGTCGCCTTTTCGGCCATACCTGTTTTCCTGTATGAAGGTGCAATTGCTTTGGGCGCCGGCTTTATAAAAGACTGGCTTACACCGGAAATCATCACCGAGATGTCTGCAGTAGGAAGCCTTCTTATCGCAGCATTGGGATTTAATTTCCTGGAGGTCAAAGAAATCAAAGTTGCAAACATGATCCCGGCAATATTTCTTCCATGGCTTTTCATTGCGCTGGAAACAGCTTTTCTATATTAGCCCACTCAAGATTAGGATATAATAATCAAATTTATGGCAAACTTATACTAAAAAGAATAATTTGACAAAAAACCTATTGACAATTTTGCCGTGCGGTATTAAATTATAGTTAGCACTCATCCACAATGAGTGCTAACAAATTATTAAAGATAAATAAATAAACATTTGTAAGCAAATAAAATAAGGAGAGGAGATTTAAGAATGAAAATCAAACCATTAGGTGACAGAGTAGTTATTAAAAGGCTGGAAGCAGAGGAAAAGACGAAGAGTGGCATAGTATTGCCGGGACAGGCGAAAGAGCAGCCAATGATGGCCGAGATTATTGCAGTAGGGCCGGGAGCTGTTGAAGACGGAAAGACAATTCCTATGGATGTAAAACCCGGAGACGTGGTCATATTCTCAAAATATGCCGGCACTGAAATCAAATACGAAGGAGAAGAGTACACTATCGTATCACAGAGAGATATTCTGGCAATCGTAGGATAGAAAGCCAATAGGGACTTAAAAATAAGGTTAATAACAAATTTAGCTAAATGGAAAGGAAGTAATCGAACATGGCAAAAGAAATAAATTATGGCGAAGAAGCCAGAAGAAAATTGCAAGCAGGAGTTGATAAGCTTGCGAATACAGTGAAAATAACCTTGGGGCCAAAAGGTAGAAACGTCCTGCTTGAAAAAAAATTTGGATCCCCGCTAATCACAAATGACGGTGTTACTATAGCAAAAGAGATCGAACTTGAAGATTCATACGAAAACATGGGGGCACAGCTTGTTAAAGAGGTAGCAACAAAAACGAATGATGTTGCCGGAGATGGAACTACCACAGCTACAGTCTTTGCACAGAGCATAATCAAGGAAGGGTTCAAGAATGTAGCCGCTGGCGCAAATCCTATGATTCTGAAAAAAGGAATTCAGGGAGCTGTTGAAATAGCCGTAGAGGAAATTAAAAAGACTGCTCATATAATAGAAACAAAAGAAAATATAGCCCAGGTAGCTTCTGTTTCCGCAGGAGACGAAGAAATCGGCGGGCTGATTGCCGAGGCAATGGAAAAGGTAGGCAAAGACGGAGTAATCACTGTAGAAGAGTCCAAATCTATGGGAACTACCTTAGAGGTTGTAGAAGGTATGCAGTTCGACAGAGGATATCTCTCCGCATACATGGTGACTGATGCTGAAAAAATGGAAGCAGTATTGGACAATCCATACATTTTGATTACCGACAAGAAAATCTCAAATATACAGGAACTTTTACCGATTCTTGAGCAGATAGTACAGCAGGGAAGAAAGCTGCTGATTATCGCTGAAGATGTTGATGGAGAAGCTCTGCCTACTCTGGTAGTAAACAAATTGAGAGGAACATTTGAATGTGTCGCTGTAAAAGCACCGGGCTTTGGAGACAGAAGAAAAGCTATGCTTGCGGATATTGCTGCACTGACAGGAGGAAAAGTAATCTCCGATGAATTGGGTTATGAACTAAAAGAAGCGACTCTTGACATGCTTGGGACAGCAAACACTGTAAAGGTTAACAAGGAAAATACTGTTATTGTTGACGGTGCAGGAGATTATGATGATATCCAGGCAAGAATAACACAGATCAAAGCACAGATAGAAGAAACTACATCTGAATTTGATAAAGAAAAGCTTATGGAAAGACTTGCGAAACTATCCGGAGGAGTTGCCGTCATTCAGGTTGGTGCCGCTACTGAAACCGAACTTAAGGAACTCAAGCTGAGGATAGAGGATGCACTCAATGCTACAAGAGCTGGAGTAGAAGAGGGCATAGTATCCGGTGGAGGAGTTGCATTTGTAAATGCGATCCCTGCAGTTGCAAAATATATTGAAAGCCTTTCCGGTGATGAAAAGACAGGAGCAAGCATTGTAATGAGAGCTCTTGAAGAACCTCTCAGACAGATTGCCGAGAATGCAGGTCTTGAAGGCTCCGTAGTAGTCTCAAAGATAAAGAGCAGTGAACAAGGCATCGGTTTCAATGCTGCCAACGGAACTTATGAGAACATGTTCAAGGCGGGTATCGTTGACCCGGCTAAGGTCAGCAGATCCGCACTTCAGAACGCAGCTTCCGCATCTTCAATGCTTCTGACCACAGAAGCCGCTGTGTCAGATGTGAAAAAAGACGAGCCGATGATGCCTCCGATGGGCGGCGGCATGGGTGGCATGGGCGGCATGATGTAAGCAGTCACTCTAAGCATATAACAATCTCTATATATAAAACCAAGGATGGGCTGTCTCAAAACATAAACCGAGACGGCTCATCTTTTCATTTTTTTGATTTGTAAATTTCTACTGCCTTTTATGTTGAAAAAGAATGTTAACTAATATAAAATAACTTAATATAGATTGAGAGGAAATATTTTTCCTAAGCAGGACAAGATAGCAATGACAAACGAAAACAAGTTAAAAGCAACGATCATCATATTGCTTATAGCAATAGAAATCGTTGTCTGGACAGTCAACCACCCGCATACGCCCAATGTCCTTAGCGGGATTAACGGTGGGGATGAGAATGTTCCTGAAATGCAGAACCCAGGAATGCTTGAAGGCCGAGACAGTATTGGCAATAAGGATGAAGCCTCTGAATATGATGGCAGCCGTGAACGATTATTTAAGAATGCTGAGCAAAAGGGTTTGCTCATTTTAGTAAACAAAGAAAATGCCATACCGGAAGATTACAAGCCGGATGATCTTAAGGCAATCAAATATTTTGTAAAAGACCGTTCGGCTGGCTCAAGATACATGAGGGCTGAAGCAACAGACGCTTTTCATAAAATGGTGGAAAAAGCTGCCGAAGAAAATATTGAGATCCGAATGACAACTGCTTACCGTTCCTACGATTTTCAAAAGCTTTTATATGAAAATTATGTAGCGAACGAAGGGCAGGAGGCAGCAGATACATTCAGTGCAAAGCCCGGGCAGAGCGAACACCAGACAGGATTAGCTGCTGATGTATCGTCCCTTAGCGTTGATTACGAGCTTTCCGATGACTACGGCAATATGGCAGAGGGGAAATGGCTGGCTGAGAATGCCGATCAGTTTGGTTTTATAATTCGGTTCCCAAAGGGGAAGGAGCATATTACAGGATATAGATACGAGCCTTGGCATATAAGGTATGTAGGAATTCCTGCGGCAAAGGAAATCCGTGAGCATGATCTGACACTTGAAGAATTCCTGCAGCAAAACGATATCAGACCGTAATAAGATTTTAAGGAGGAAGTTACAAAATGGCTTTTTATTTTGAAGAACCATCACGCACCTTTAATGAATATCTCCTGATTCCGGGATATTCTTCTAAAGATTGCAATATGCAGAATGTAAGTTTAAAGACACCGGTTGTGAAGTATAAGAAGGGAGAAGAACCAGCAATCACCATGAATATCCCACTGGTGTCAGCGATTATGCAGTCGGTTTCAGATGACAAACTGGCTATAGCGCTGGCAAAGGAAGGAGGTATTTCGTTTATTTTTGCTTCCCAGCCAATAGAAAGTCAGGCGGCGATGGTAAAGCGCGTAAAGAGTCATAAGGCGGGCTTTGTCAAAAGCGATTCCAATCTCAAGCCGGATCAAACACTTAAAGACATACTGGCATTGAAAGAAAGAACAGGACATTCCACGGTCGCGGTTACCGATGACGGCACCCCTGAAGGTAAAATTTTAGGCATTGTGACAAGCAGGGATTACCGCGTCAGCAGGATGCCACTTGATACAAAGGTCTCCGATATTATGACTCCATTTTCATCACTTGTATATGCCAATGAAGGAGTCACCTTATCTGAAGCCAACGATATGCTCTGGGACCACAAACTCAATGCTCTTCCTATCATTGATAAAACTCAGAGGCTGATTTATTTTGTTTTTCGTAAGGATTACGATTCCCACAAAGCGAATCCAAATGAATTGCTGGATGACCATAAACGATATATGGTAGGCGCCGGCGTTAATACGAGAGATTACACAGAAAGAATTCCTGCTTTGATCGAGGCGGGTGCTGATGCCCTTTGTATCGACTCTTCTGAGGGATATACCGAATGGCAAAAGGAGACAATTGATTTTGTCAGAAAGCGATACGGTAACGAAGTCAGAATAGGGGCTGGAAATGTAGTGGATAAGGAAGGCTTCCTCTATTTGGCGGAAGCAGGTGCAGATTTTGTTAAGGTGGGAATAGGAGGCGGATCCATCTGCATTACAAGAGAGCAGAAAGGTATCGGCAGAGGCCAAGCGACAGCTGTTATCGATGTTGCGGAAGCAAGGAATGATTACTATGAAAAGACCGGAATTTATATCCCGATTTGTTCCGATGGCGGGATTGTTTACGATTATCATATGCCTTTGGCTATAGCAATGGGAGCGGACTTTATCATGCTTGGAAGATACTTTGCCCGTTTTGACGAAAGCCCGACAAACAAACTAAATATTAATGGCAGTTATGTAAAGGAATATTGGGGCGAAGGCTCAAACAGGGCCAGAAACTGGCAGCGCTATGACCTTGGCGGTGAAGGAAAGCTTACATTTGAAGAGGGTGTTGATTCCTATGTACCTTATGCAGGTTCATTGAAGGATAGCGTGACCCTCTCTCTTAATAAAATGAAATCCACAATGTGCAACTGCGGTGTGATCACAATAGAGGAGCTGCAGAAATATACAAAGCTTACCCTTGTATCCGCAACAAGCATTGTTGAGGGCGGGGCGCATGACGTTATTCTGAAGGATACCGTAGCAAACCAGCTCAGATGAGAAAGCTGACATTTACCGATTTTGATATAGTATTTCTAAAAACAGAGAACAGCCGCATAAACGATGAACGATGTTAAATATTGTTAATATATTATCAAAATGTGTTGTATTTACAACACATTTTTTTTAATGGCTATGATAGAATTATATTGTAATGAAAATACTACTATAGGAACGGAGGTTGTTAACTCATGACCATCAAGAAGTTATACCAGAATATTAAGGAAGAGCTTGATGCTATCAGTTATTTAAGAGAAAAAATACTATATCCTGAAAATCCTATGGAAATAAACGAAAAACGTAAAATAGAAAAACAGAAATAAATTTAAATGTTTACGGAGATAATAAAGGAGCTGATACACTATTGAAAATCAATTTTGATTTTAATAAATTGAAAAATTCTTAAGATCATTTTGCAGCAAAGAAGCAAATGATCTTATTTTTATAAGAGCCTCAAAAATATTTTTAAATGTTAACAATATTTAACACGAGCATAATGCTCGCTTAATATTCAATATGTATAATAAGCTTGAAATTAGAAAAGAAAGGAGTGATAAATATTGGAAGATAATATGTATTTCGAAGGCAGTGAAACATATTATGCAGATTGTGCATCAAGTTCAGAAGAATATGCTGATTGGGTTTCACAGCGATAGGGTAACCTATCTGTTACAAAATCAAGTCAATCTGAAGAGATTGTTTATATATAATATATCATATCATAAGAACTAACCTCCTTCATTCTTGGCAACCGGTAAAATTAATTGGTACTGGTTGCTTTTTATATTACTTTAAGTCTGAACACATCCCGGGCAGCCGAACGGCATTTACGGGGAAACAAAAAAGAGGCTGGATAATAATACCCAGCCTCCAAATGTGCGATGGAATCACTTAGCTAATAGTGATGATCAACTGACCGGTCTTGACCTGCTGTCCCTCTTGGACCAAAATGGATTCGATCGTCCCGTCTTTCGGAGCAGTAATATTCGTTTCCATCTTCATGGCCTCAATGACTGCAAGGCTTTGCCCCGCCTTAACCTTATCCTGCTTTTTCACAAGAATCTTGATAATTTGGCCTGGAATGCTTGCTCCGATTTCCGAATTCGACTCAGGGTCAGCTAATATTAACGTGCTTGTTTCTAAGACGCCTATTTTGACCCTCTCGGTCTTATCTTTAATTCTGATTTCTCTTCTGTTCCCGTTCACTTCAAATTCCAGAGTACGGAAGCCCTCCTGATCCAGCTTGCCCATCTGCAGGTATTGCACTATGAGAACGCGGCCTTCCGCCACTTCGATCTCACTGGTTTCGCCTTCTGCAAGACCATGGAAGAACACATCGCTTCCCATGCGGCTCACATCCCCGTTCTCCATATAATAACGGATGTAGCCTTCAAAGACATCCGGGTAGAGAGCGTAGCTGACCATATCCTTTCTGGCAGGCTCAAAGCTGTATTTCTCTTTCAGATAACGTCCATGCGCATCCAAGTCCTCCGGCGGAAGCAGTTCCCCCGGCCTGATTGTAATAGGCTTTGCGTCTTTCAGCACCAGGCGTTGAAGTTCCCCGGGGAATCCCCATTCGGGCTGACCCATCATACCCTTAAAATATGATATAGCAGAATCAGGAAAATCCATGTTTTTTGCCTTTTCAAAAATATTCTCCGGTGTCAGATCGTTCTGGACCATGAAAATGGCTAAATCCCCTACCATTTTAGAAGAGGGCGTTACCTTAATAATATCTCCCACCATCTCATTTACAGCCCTGTACATCTCTTTTACATCGTTGAAACGGTGGCCAAGGCCAAAGCTTTCAACCTGGGGCTTCAGATTGGAATACTGCCCTCCCGGTATTTCGTACCGATAGATCTCGGCACTGCCGAATTTAAGATCCGATTCAAAGTGGGAGTAAACGGGGCGCACTGTAGCCCAGTAATCAGAAAGCTTCTGAAGTCCCTTATAATCAATCTCGGTATCCCTTTCAGTGTTGCTAAGAGCTGCTACGAGAGAGTTCATGGCAGGCTGGCTGGTGAGCCCGGCCATGCTGTTCAGGGCAGCATCCACAATATCAACTCCCGCATCTGCAGCCATCAACACTGTTGCACCGCCATTTCCTGTAGTATCATGGGTATGTAGATGGATCGGAATAGAAATCTCATCTTTCAAAGCCCTTATAAGCTTTGCCGCAGCATAAGGCTTGAGAAGGGCTGACATATCTTTGATAGCCAGAATGTGAGCCCCCATCCGCTCAATTTCTTTTGCTTTTTCAACATAATATTTTAGAGAATACTTATCTTTCTTCTGATTAAGAATATCTCCGGTGTAGCAGAGGGTGACCTCAGCAAGCTTGTTGCACTTCAATACTTCATCCAGAGCCACCTCGATTCCCTTAAGCCAGTTCAACGAGTCAAATATACGGAACACGTCGATCCCTGAAGCTGAGGACTCCCTGACGAATTCACGAATCACATTGTCGGGATAATTTTTATAGCCGACAGCGTTGGCACCGCGGAACAGCATCTGAAACAAGACGTTTGGAATACGCTTCCGCAGTTCTTCAAGTCTGTCCCAGGGGGATTCATGGAGGAAGCGATAAGCTGTGTCAAAGGTTGCTCCTCCCCACATTTCAAGGGAAAAAAGGTCATTCCCATAAACTGAGGTAGCCTTGGCTATTTTAAGAATATCTCTGTTTCTCAGTCTTGTCGCCATGAGGGATTGCTGAGCATCACGCATCGTTGTATCGGTGATCAGAAGTTTCTTCTGCTCCTTTATCCATTTCACTACAGCATCGGGTCCGCCCTGCTCAAGAAGCTGCTTAGTACCGCTTAAATTTTCCGGCACTTGAACCTCCGGAACCACGGGAACGTCAAAGCCTGTTTTATTTCCTCCGGTCTGGTTTACAATAATTTCACCAAGATAGTTTAAGATCTTGTATTCTTCATCAGTTTGGGCTGAAATATCGAACAGCTGAGGATTTCCAGCAATAAATGACGTATCGCACTTTCCCTGAAGGAAAGTTTCATGGTTTAATACATTAATTAAAAAGTCGATATTTGATTTAACACCGGTGAGGAAAACTTCTTTAATTGCTCGAATAGCCTTTCTGGCAGCATCCTCAAACGTTCGGGAATGGGCTGTGGTTTTTACAAGCAGGCTGTCGTAATAGGGGCTGATGATAGCACCCGTATAAGCGTTCCCTGCATCCAGGCGGATTCCGAATCCGGAGCCCGAGCGGTAGTAATCGATCCTGCCGGTATCGGGCGCAAAGTGGTTAGCGGGGTCCTCTGTTGTTATTCTGCATTGGATCGCATATCCCCGGGGTTGGATGGTTTCCTGTGAAGCAATTCCAATTTCTTTCGAATCAAGAGAAAATCCTTCTGCAATAAGGATCTGACTTTCCACAATATCATAGCCGGTGGTCATTTCTGTCACGGTGTGTTCCACTTGAATCCGCGGATTCATTTCAATAAAGTAATAATTGTGGTGTTTGTCCACCAGGAATTCCACGGTTCCGGCACTGCGGTAATTCACGTATTTTGCGATTTTAACAGCATCTTGACAGATTGCTGCTCTTATCTCCTCCGGCAAGGAAAAAGCCGGGGTAAATTCAATAATTTTTTGATGTCGGCGCTGAATTGAGCAGTCCCTTTCATATAGATGAACTAAATTGCCGTGTTTATCCCCAAGAACCTGAACCTCGATGTGCTTAGGCCCCTCAATATACTTTTCCACAAAGACATCGTCATTGCCAAAGGCTTTGAGTGCTTCGTTCTGGGTGCTGGAGAACGCAGCGGCAAGTTCGTTTTCCTTCCGGACGATTCTCATCCCTCTTCCGCCGCCGCCGGCTGCTGCTTTCAGCATGACAGGATAGCCGCCGCACGCTTTCACTGCTTCACTTGCCTCCTGAAGGCTGTCAACAGGCTTGTCGAGCCCGGGTACAACGGGAACTCCCGCAGCTTTCGCTACCAGCTTTGACTGGATCTTATCTCCTAATTGCTCCATCATTTGAGAAGTGGGTCCGATGAATTCAATGCCAACTTCCTCACATTTACGTGCAAACGCAGGGTTCTCCGAGAGAAATCCATAGCCCGGGTGAATTGCGTCTACACCTTTTTTAAGGGCAAGTTTAATAATAGCATCGATATCTAAATATGCTTCGACGGGTCCCTTGTTTTCGCTGATGAGATAAGATTCGCTTGCTTTAGTGCGAAAAAGCGAAAGTTTATCTTCCTTTGAATATATAGCCACGGTTCTGATTCCGAGCTCGTGGCAGGCTCTAATAACTCGAATGGCGATTTCGCCTCGATTTGCAATTAATACTCTTTTAAACTTACGTTCCATTGTTAGACCTCTCTTAGGTCAACTTCTCTTAGTTAGACCTTTCATGTGAATAGAAATATTCATGATAGTTTACTATTTTCTGCCCCGGAAGTCAATAGTTCTGATTTGAATGGCATTATTGCGGAATGTGTTCTTACAGACTTTGAATTTCTATCTAACTTCACCTCAACATTATCAATGTAAGATTAGACTGGATAATCGGTCCAAAAATGAAAGAGGTAAACGAAATGCAAAAAATATTAGTCATTGAGGATGAATTAAATATTTGTAAATTGATATCCTATAATTATCATCGTAAATACAGAGAAGGGGAGGAGGAACATTTATTTAACAAAAGCTTAACAAAACCTTTATTGGCATTTAACAATGGCTCTGTAAGATAAGAAATGTAAAAAACAAGAAGATAAAAAATTATAAGATTCGAGAAAGGAAAACAAAATGAAAAAAATCTTAGCGATTGCATTAATCATGATATTAGCACTTGGAACATTTGCAGGTTGTGGCAGCAACGAGGAAACTCCGGCTCCGGATGCAACAGAAGTTACAGGGACCGTTGTAACAGCAGGATCAACATCCGTACAGCCATTATCAGAAGAATTAGCAGCAGCATTTATGGATGCAAATCCCGGAATTACTGTAGAAGTACAGGGTGGCGGATCAGGCCAGGGAATCAAAGCAATAGCAGAAAAGATAGCTGACTTTGGCGCATTATCAAGAAATGTAAAGGATGAAGAAAAAGCATCCGTAGCAGAAGAATTCGTTATAGCTAAGGACGGAGTTGCAGTAGTTGTTAACCCTGAATCCACAGTAGAAAACCTTACAATCGAACAGATCAAAAAAATCTACATAGGCGAGATCACCAACTGGCGTGAAGTCGGTGGCGAAGATGCTCCTATCGTAGTAGTTAGCAGAGAAGAAGGTTCCGGCACGAGAGGTGCATTCACAGAGATCACAAAGGTCTTGTCAAAGAATGACGCCGGCGAAGAAGTTGACAATACAACAAAAGACTCTCTGATTCAGGGCTCAACCGGAGCAGTTATGCAGACTATTGCAACTACTCCTAACACAATCGGATATGTATCCCTCGGTTCACTGAGCGACACAGTAAAAGCAGTTAGTGTAGAAGGTGTTGCACCATCAAACGAAACTGTACTTGCTGGTGACTACCAAATCTCAAGACCGTTCCTCTATGTTAGAGGCGGAGACATGACAGAAGCTGCCCAGCTCTTTGTCGACTTTATCATGAGTGCAGAGGGTCAGGCGATAGTAGAAGACAACGGATTTATTCCGGTTATCTAAATTTCTTCTTCATTATAATAGTAAGCAAAAAGCCTTCCGCATAATCGGAAGGCTTTTTCGTTGCATGATGGACGGTTTGGCATTTTATAGTAAACTGAAGCCCCATTCATTCCACTTCCAAACGTAAGTCTGCACAAGCCCGTCAGGGTCGATTGAGTACTGCGGCCCGGCAGCTTTACGATATTGACCTTCATCAACGACGAGTTCATTCTGCCCGTCGCCGTTTATGTCAAGTATGTCGATGGAAAGGATCGGCCGGTCAAGGTCTGATGAGCACCAAACAGGCTTAAACATATCCTTCTCAAGTTTATATACAAAAAGATGGTTCTTATAGCTATCATCTTTTCCGGTGTGCCAGAATGGCCGGATTTTACCGAAACTGCCCTTTTTCCATAGACTGAAAATTAGTTCTGCTTTGCCGTCATTGTTAACGTCACCCAGGGAAAAAGTTCCTAATTGCCATTCGGCAGGTGTTTTCCAAAGATCCTGATCATCCTTCCTGACTGTAAGAGTCTTTTCCGAAAGACAATATTCTTCTATTATTCCATCACCGTCAAGGTCATCCGTTTTGATAATCAACTGCGCTGAATCATCGGCATCTGTCGGCAAAGAGTTAGCAATCAGTGCAATGCCAAGAAGTAATATTAGACATATACCCACTAATAGACTAACTGGCAACCGAGTGCACGGTGATTGGCTGCCCTTAAGCAGCTTGTAAGGCAATCCACGCATCTGCCTTGTCATTTAGGTACCTCGCTCTCTTTGCTCACTTACTCTTCGCTCGGTGCGGTGTAAACCCTGGTCCATAACGGGGGTTTAGGAGTTGTGCCGTTTTCCAGCATTTCCTTCCATTTTGAATCCGTCAGTCGGTCATTTGCCGGCCAAGGAAATTCATAGTGCGAGTAAACAGCTCCTTTTGCAATGCGCAATGTACCATCCACAGGTACCACTGCATATATACTATTGACAAATCCGGTTCCTACTTCCAGAACCTGGCCGTTGGGATCCGTTGCAACATCTGCAATCAGAGCCGCAGGGTTGTTTTCATATATAGCTGATGGGTGATCAACACCCATGTCCTTCATGGCTTCGAGCCAGAGGTGTTCAAGCTGCCCTCCGAAGCTTTCGATCAACTCGTATTCTTCATCAGTAAGAGGTTTTTGTGCCAGCTCCTCCTCAGCAATAACTTTCAGCTTTAAAGACAGCTCCTCCATGAGCAATAGGGAATCACGAGTACTTTCCGAAAGCAAATTCCTGCTTTCCAACCCTTCATAGGTCATTCGAGTCAGTGCGGCAAGCCGTCCATATACTACGGGATTAGGCTCGACATAACCTCGGAAGTCTTCGCTTTCAAGACCTCCGCCCATTTCTGCATAAACCTGTTTTGCGTACAGTATGGTATCATGCTTAAGTTCGGCCCAGCTGCCTAAATAAGTCTCCAGCTGTTTTCCGTTCCAGGCTTGATTCTGCATAAATGAGGGATATCCTTTCCCTTTAGACTCTGTGAGCGGTTCTAAAGTATACAGCCAGGTCCAATATAGGTTTTGAGTCCGAATGCCTTCATCTAAAGATGCTATATCAATCCGAAGGTTTTCCATATTCTCAGGATACTTTTTATAGTTGGTTTCACCAATATCTTTTAAGATGGAATAAGCTGTATCAGAGCCCATGGCGGCAGGGATATCCAGCCCGTTTGGAAGCATCCTGTGTTCTCCGATCTCGTTTTCCAGTACTTCGCGATATATAAGGCGCTGAAAAATCGAAGCGTCAGGGGTGAAGCGCTGCCCCATAAATCGGAATCCCTTTATATCCTGTTCGCGATCAGGCTGTATGTCTGCATTATAGATCGGTATGGAGTTAAGAGCCGGAGGATTCGCGTCCTTTAGAGCAACGCGGAAAGCATTCCATTGATCGGAATCATCATCCGCTAACTGATTAAGAGATGGGATCCCTTTATAGGTGTTTTTTAAAAGCCGATGATATTGAATGATTCCCAGGTCATCACTTTTTCCAACAAAAAAGTTAGTAGGCTCATAGATACGGTTCCAGCGATCAAAGTCCTCCTGACTGCTGAGGAGCAGGGTAATCAGGGCGGCAGACTTTGTTTCATCCTCATTGGAAGCACGAAAAGTCATACGCCCATACCACATCATAGTCTGAAAATAGGTCTCGAGCTCCTCGGACTTCACATAATGTCCACGGGGGATATACTGAGTGTAATCCTCATTTAATATTTGAACCGGGTCGCTGTCGGAATTGCCCATATTCATGACAGGAGATGGAATGAAGAATTCCTCATGTGCAGCAATTTGCTGCAATTCCTGCTCTACCTCTTTGCGAACATAAGTCGGTATATTTGAATCGGGATTTAATAGACGCGCTGCCACAGTAAAAAAGGCCACATTGCGTCTGGCAGCGTTTTCCCAATCTGTGCTTTTCAGTTGCTCATATTGGTCTTGACTTTCAATCAGCATCGATTCTGTCAGAGTATTTAAT
Source organism: Eubacteriales bacterium (assembly GCA_028692105.1). Classification (GTDB taxonomy): domain Bacteria; phylum Bacillota; class Clostridia; order Peptostreptococcales; family Anaerovoracaceae; genus Anoxybacterium. Next base: position 41,755 of record JAQUYC010000013.1, read on the forward strand.
TCGGATCGCAAGGTGTTTTTTTCTAATGTTCTCAGCAAGTGACTGAAATACAGATGGTAATTATGCATCATTGCATCGGTCGTAATAAAGTTAGGAATAGAGTCATATCGATTGACTTCATATATACTGAAAAATTCTCGCCACGGACTTGAAACTACCACAAAACCATTATTAATAAGAAGGTCTTGAGCTTTCGCAGAGAAATCAAATCGATCTTTGTTAGTTATATTACTTAAGTCGTCATCGACACTATAGGCTTCAATTGTCGGCTCAAGTGTTACAGGAACCTCCCGATATGGAGCAAAAACGACAGACTCTGCCCCCAAAGAGACAAGCGTACGGTCAGGCTCGGATTGAGAGGAAGATCGGCAGCCGGTAAAGCTGACTGGCAGCAGCAGTGCTATGACTAAAATCAGACAAATAAAAGCAGTTTTTTGCTTTTTCATAAGAACCCACCCCTTTTTGTACTTATATTATTAAATTTCTAAATTAAAGAAGCGTTTTAATCGTGTTAATACAGGTAATCACAAATCATTGGTTTGTGATTTTCATTCGAATAGCATTATATTATTAGACGGTGATAAATAAACCCTTGTTCCCAGTATATACCATTAAATGCATTAATGGGCTCTGTTTTATTTTTTAAACAATATAACCGTCAGGCAAAAGTAAGGTTATGACGGGGTCGGAAATTATTTTGATGTTTAACAATCGGCCGGATTATGTTTTAATATATATAAACAGAGAAAATTGAGACAGAAATAGAATCAGATAGATTTCAATGGCATGGGGGTTAGATGGTTATGTCTGTAGTGTATAATTTTGATAAAATAATAGAAAGATCTCACGAAAGATGTATTCAAAATAAAGTAGATAAAAGCAAGCAATTTCCGATCAGGGCAATAAGAGGACCTCAGTTTTCAGCACTGAAATATAAAAATGATGACATGGTAAAAATTACAAGGCCTTTCATGGAGATAATATACAATGTGCTGGAAGGGTCCGGGTTTTCTATTTATCTTTCCGATAAGGACGGCATCGTTCTTACAATAATAGGGGATCAAGACATAATAGAAGCCCAGGCAAAAGTAGGAATTGTTTTAGGTGCGGATATGAGCGAAGAGAGTGCAGGAACAAATGCAATAGGCACGGCTCTTTATGAGGACTGTTCGATTCAAATCTCAGGGCAGGAGCATTTCCTAAGAGCGTTTCATATCTGGACGTGTTCCGCTGCAGTTATACATAATGAAGACGGAGATATCATAGGTTGCCTGAATCTGACCGGAAGATGTCAGCTTGCCCATCCTCATACATTAGGGCTTGTCATTGCAGCAGTGAAATCCATTGAAAACCAGCTTGCAGTTGATAAGACCCAAAAGGAACTGTTCAATACAAATCAATATTTAAATACGGTTATGAATTCTATTAATGTTGGAATTATTACAACGGACATGAATGGCATAGTTACATCCATTAATAGTAAGCTATGTGATATGCTTGAGGTTAAGGCAGAAGATGTAATAAATAAAAGTGCTGAAGAGTTTAGCGGAGATTGGAGTGATTTAGGAGGTAAACTTAACAGTGGAAAAGTGTATGAAAACAAGGAAGCAATTTATTATGGCAATGACAAAAAGAATCGGTTTGACCTAAGCGTTTATCCCATTAAAAATTATTCTGATACTATAATAGGGACGGTATCGGTCATTAAAGACATTAAAAATGTATATGACTTGGTTAGCAAGTATACAGGAATGTCTGCAATTTATACTTTCAACGATATCATCGGAGAGAGCAAAGAAATACTGGAATTGAAAGAACTTGCAAAGAATATATCAGACAGCCCTTCTACAATACTGATTCAGGGCGAAAGCGGAACAGGAAAAGAGCTGATAGCCCAGTCGATACATAATAATAGCAGCAGAAGAAATAACAGCTTTGTAGCTATTAACTGCGGAGCCATACCGAAGGGCCTTATAGAAAGCGAGTTTTTCGGGTATGAAGAAGGAGCTTTTACAGGAGCTAAGAGAGGGGGGCACCCCGGAAAATTTGAACTTGCCAGCGGTGGAACTCTTTTTTTGGATGAAATAGGAGAAATGCCCTTGGATATGCAGGTCAGTCTTTTAAGGGTTTTACAGGAAGGATGCATCACCAGGCTGGGAGGCAACAAATGTACGATCGTAGATGTCCGAATTATTGCATCTACAAATAAAGATTTAAAGAAAGAAATAGAACAGGGTACCTTTCGTGAGGACCTATATTATAGATTAAGCGTAATTCCAATATATGCACCTTCGCTGAGAGAAAGAGAAGGAGACATCGAAATACTCATTAAGCATTTCTTAAAGGTGAAAGCCATAAAGCTTGGGAAGCCGATACCTGAAGTAAGCAGTTATTTATATAAAAAACTTCTTAATTATACCTGGCCCGGAAATATAAGAGAAATGGAAAATTGTATTGAGAACATTGTCAATATGGATGGGGATACTTCCTTCGGGTTTGACAGGGCAGAACTGAATCATATACCAAATAATATGATGCGAAGTGAATCGGAATATGATATGTGTACTTTGGAAGAATGGGAGCAAAGAGCTATCTCAATCTGCCTGAACGAATGCAAGGGAAATATTACGAAAGCCGCCAGGATCCTTGGAGTGAACAGAAGCACATTACATTTAAAAATAAAGAAATTCCAAATGAAAAATTAACATTTGGCTTTCCTTTTTAGCTTTATTCCACCCAGCATATAGAGTTTAAAAGAATAAATATAATAAATGGTATGAAATTGCTACAGTGTAGAAAATACCAACAGTTAACTCTGAAACAGTGTCGTGTTATGCGACGCTTTTTTAGTCGGAACAATTCTGTATGGGCTTAAATGCTCGAAAATTAAGCGTTTCAGGTATGAACTAAATTTTGGCATGACACTTGCTTTATAATCATATGACCATATATAACCTTAGCACTTAAATACTCAGTAAATGTTATCAAACAAGGAGGAAACTATGAAAATTAAAGCTTTAGCAATGTTAGGGATCGGGAAGATAGGTTGGATTGAAAAAGAGGCCCCAAAATGCGGTCCAATGGATGCCTTGGTAAGACCGATCGTCGTAGCACCATGCACATCAGATATCCACACAGTTTGGGAAGGTGCCATCGGTGAGCGCAGCGATATGATTTTAGGACATGAGACAATTGGCGAAGTAATGCAAGTCGGCGAACTGGTAAAAGATTTTAAGAAAGGTGACAAAGTTATAGTTCCGGCTATCACTCCGGATTGGGGCAGCATTGGCGCACAGAGTGGATTCCCAATGCATTCAGGCGGAGCTCTGGGCGGCTGGAAGTTTTCAAACTTTAAAGACGGCGTATTTGGAGAGCTATTCCATGTAAATGAAGCAGACGCGAACTTAGCCCTTCTGCCTGATGATATTGATCCTGTTTCGGCTGTTATGCTTACTGATATGACAACAACCGGTTTTCATGCTGCAGAACTTGCAGAAGTAACATTGGGTGATACAGTTTGTGTTATAGGAATAGGCCCTGTTGGTTTAAATTCTGTTGCAGGAGCAAACCTGATGGGTGCCGGTAATATATTTGCAGTTGGATCACGACCTGATTGTATAAGAGTCGCAAGAGAATACGGTGCCACAGATATCATCAACTATAAAGAAGGCGATATCGTTGAACAGGTCCTGGCAAAGACAAACGGACTTGGTGTTGATAAAGTCCTTATTGCCGGCGGAACAGTTGATACCTTTGCACAGGCTGTTAAGATGCTAAAACCAGGCGGTAGCATTGGAAGTGTTAATTACCTTGGTTCAGGTGAATTCATTAAGATACCAAGAGTTGAATGGGCTGTTGGAATGGGACATAAGAGAATCAATGCCGGACTTACACCGGGCGGGCGCTTAAGAATGGAAAAGTTGGCCACTTTGGTTCAGACCAAAAAGTATGATCCAAGTAAGCTTATCACTCATAAATTTGAAGGCTTTGACAAAATTGAAGATGCACTTCTTCTCATGAAAGATAAGCCATCTGATCTTATTAAGCCAGTCGTAGTAATTAAATGGTAAAATAATCCTTAAAGCGGAAAAGCGGTGCTGCTTACATATTCTGCAATGTATAAAATCCATCTCGAAAGAGGTGGATTTTATAATTCTGTATACAAATTTGTCTTAAGCAGCAATTAATAAGGAAGGTATGTAAATTAATAAAAAAAGTGTATACTAAATATTAGAGAACTGTTGATTGAAAGGAAAAATCAAATGGTATACAGGGATTTTGATGAATTGGTAAATGGAGTAAGTTGT
>JAQUYC010000014.1 GCA_028692105.1 Eubacteriales bacterium
AAGGCTGATCCTATATTATTTGTGGAAAAGCTTGAGACAGACGGTCAAGCTATTTTGAGTATGGGCGATGAGGAACTTACGATTGCAAAGGATTTCGTTGATATTCACATAACCGCCAAGGAAGGCTTTACCGTTGCAATGGAAAACAATGTGTTCACAATACTTGACACCACCACTACTCCTGCTCTCATTAAAGAAGGTCTTGCAAGAGAAATGGTCTCTAAGGTTCAACAAATGAGAAAGCAAAAAGATTTTGAAATGATGGATCAGATTAAGATTTATTACAACGGTGACGAAGAAATCCGGTCTGCTTTGATAGAGTATAAGGACTACATCATGAAGGAAACTCTTGCAGTTGAATTAAATAAAGTTGATTCTGAGCTCACGGAGTATGACCTCAATGGTCATAAAACCGGAATCGATGTGGAAAAAGTTTAAAAGGTCGGCCGGAAAAGCCGGCCCTTTTTTTTCATCTTTTATAATTATATATTTTTAGTGAATTCAGATATAGGAGGTCGTTATTATGAGTAACTGGAAGGATATTTATAAGTCGCGTTTGACAACTGCCGATGAAGCGGTCAGGTGTATAAAGTCCGGCGACAGGGTGGTGCTTGGCCATTCAAATGGCGAGCCGTTAATTTTAAGTGCTGCGATGTCGAGAAATAGTAAACATTTGAAAAACGTTGAAGTTGTGCACCAGATAATCCAAGGACCCGCGGAATATGCACAGCCTGGTATGGAGGAGCGTTTCTGGCATAACAGCCTTTTTGTATCTAAAAGTACACGTTGGAATGTTAATGAAGGAGAGGGGGATTTTATCCCCTGCCATTACCACCAAACACCGTACCTCTTCACTTCTGTATTGCCTGTAGACGTAGCCCTTGTACAGGTTACTCCGCCGGATGATGAGGGATTCGTCAGTTTCGGAGTATCGATAGATTACACTCTCCCGGCAGCAAAAGCTGCTAAAAAGGTTATTGCTGAAGTTAATGATCAATATCCATATACCATGGGCGATACACGAATGCATGTTTCTGAGATTGATTATTTCGTAGAAACAAGCCATGACTTATCCGTTACTGATGCGATTGAGATAACTGAGGTGGAATCAAGAATCGGACAGTATTGTGCAGAGTTAGTGGAAGATGAATCGACTCTTCAGTTTGGTATCGGAGGTATTCCGAATGCTGTACTTAAATTTTTAACAAACAAGAAGGATTTAGGGGTCCACACCGAAATTATCACAGACAATATAATGACTCTGATGGAGTCAGGCGCATTAACTAATAGAAAAAAGGGTTTCCATGATGGAGTTAGTGTTGGCAGCGGTGTCATGAGTTCAAAAGAGTTCCATAAGTATGTTGATCGGAATCCCAATTTTGCCTTTTATCCTGTCAATTATACCAATGATCCGAGGAATATCGCCAAGTGCAATAAAATAGTAGCTATTAACTCCTGTGTGCAGGTAGATTTTATGGGTCAGGTTTGCTCTGAGATGATTGGCTCAAAGCAAATAAGCGGTGTCGGCGGGCAAGTTGATTTTATACGTGGTGCCAGATGGTCCCCGGGAGGTAAGGCCATTCTTGCATGCTATTCGACAGCAATGAATGGAACGGTTTCCAAGATAGTTCCGCGATTAGATGCAGGTGCATGTGTCACCACAGCCAGGACTGATGTTGAATATATAGTAACAGAATATGGTACTGTCTGCTTAAGAGGTGCTGGCGTTAAGGCGAGAGCAAAAGCTCTGATTGGTATAGCGCACCCTAAGTTTCGAGACCAGCTTTGGGAAGAATATGAAAAGATTTACGGACGAAAGTATGTTCAAGGCTCGAAGATAGACAGGTAGATTATTTATTTTCTGAGATGCTAAGCCGTGTTTATAAACGCCGCAATAATGGGCCATAATAAAATAATTGGGTATTATTGTTTTAAGAGGTGAAATTATTGCTTAACAATTTCAAGAGAATTCCGGCTCATATCGGCGTGATACCGGACGGAAACAGAAGATGGGCCGTAGGACAAAAAATGAATAAGGGAGACGGTTACCATTACGGGATTGCTCCGGGGTTTCAGCTGTACGATCTTTGCCTGGACATTGGAGTTAAAGAGCTGACTCTTTACGGTTTTACGACTGATAATACTAAAAGACCTGCTGACCAAAAAGAAGCATTTCAAAAAGCATGCGTGGATGCCGTGATGGGATTAACCAAACGTGATGCGGAGCTGCTGGTACTTGGAAACACTAAATCCCCAAGCTTCCCGCAGGAATTGCTTCCCTTTACCGAAAGGGTAAGATTCGGGGACGGAAGGCTCAAAGTCAACTTTCTGGTGAATTACGGTTGGGAATGGGATTTAAGACAGAAGGACGGAATAGCATCTGCGGATATTTCCAGAATAGACCTTGTCATTCGTTGGGGAGGAAGAATGAGGCTTAGCGGCTTCCTTCCTGTCCAGTCTGTTTATGCGGATATTTATGTGCTTGACGAATTATGGCCTGATTTTCTGCCCGAACAATTATACAAGGCAATAGAATGGTATCAAAGCCAGGACATCACTTTAGGAGGATAAAGGCTAAATACTTCAAAGTGCAAAATATTAAGAGGAGAAGAATGAAAACAGATATAATTAATATGTCGATAAAAGAGATGGAACAATTTATGGAACAGCTTGGTGAGAAGAAATTTCGAGCCAGGCAGATATTTGGTTGGATATATAAAGGGGTTGATAGTTTTGATGAAATGACAAACCTGTCTAAAGAACTGAAAAAAAAGCTGTATGAAAATGCTGTATTAACAAAGCTAATTATCTTAAATGTTCAAAAGTCGGAGAAAGACGGAACAAGGAAATACTTATTCGGACTAAGAGACGGAAATTCCATTGAAAGTGTATTTATGAAATATAAGTTCGGAAATACGGTATGTATCTCATCCCAAGCCGGCTGTCGAATGATGTGCAGTTTTTGCGCTTCTGCAATCAATGGGCTACATAGAAATCTTACTGCAGGAGAAATGGCGGATCAGATCATTTCCATTGAAAAGGACACGGGAGAAAAAGTCACCAATATTGTGGTGATGGGAACAGGAGAACCGTTAGATAATTACGAAAATCTATTAAAATTTATTAAAAATATTCATGAAAAGGATGGTTTATATCTAAGCCTGAGAAACATCACTGTTTCTACCTGCGGTCTTATTCCTAAGATGACTGAGTTTGCGGAAAATTTGCCCCAGGTCAATCTGGCGGTCTCTCTTCACGCTCCAAATGATAATATCAGGAATAAGATAATGCCGATAAGTAAAAAATATCCGATGGACGAGCTGATTGCGGAAAGCCGCCGTTATATCGCAAAAACCGGTAGAAGGCTGACCTTTGAATACGCCTTGATTAAAGGCGTAAATGATAGTGACAAAAACGCGAAAGAACTTGCCGAAAGACTCCGCGGTATAAACTGCCATGTCAATATAATTCCACTGAACCAGGTGACTGAAACAGGTTTTCGCGGTACGGAAAGAGAAGAAGCAAAACGATTTTGTGAAATCCTTGAAGGCCGTGGAATCCAAGCCACAGTACGGAGAGAACTCGGTAGTGATATTGATGCCGCATGCGGACAACTGAGGCTAAAAAGCATAATCAGTTAATTCTCATATTGCTCGTGAACAGTACTTAGTGTATAATAAAATAATAATAAAAATATAAGGGGGGCGATCAACATGGTTAAGTTATTGATAGGTCACAAGGGAAGCGGTAAAACCAAAAGTATGATACAGCTTGCCAACGACCGGGTGGCCAATAGCAACGGCAGCGTAGTTTTTATCAATAAGAATCATAGACTGATGTATGACTTGCAGTACAGGATCAGAGTTGTGTGTATGGAAGAATATGAAGCAATAACGAACAGCGACGAGTATATCGGATTCCTTTACGGAATAATCAGCTCGGATCATGACATTGAAGTTATTTTTATAGATAGCATTTTAAAACATGCTGATGTAAGTATTTCGGATCTGCCCGATTTTTTAGAAAGGGTTAACGATATCTCAAAAAAATACGAAATAGAGTTTATTGTCAGCATAAGTGCCTCTACCGAGGAAATCGGTGATATTATAAACAAGTATGAGATACTGAATTAACACGTTCCTTAAATATTAGCTATATCCGGCGGTGATTGTTTCACCGCCTTAAGTTTGTAATAAGGAGTAATTCTGCCGACGTAATCGATGTGCATTGCAGAATTCTGAGATACGGAGAGAGTTTATGAAATCTGAAAGTGTTAAAAAATTAATATTTTGGGATTTGGATGGCACCATAATGCACTGTGGAGCCGATGGCACCATGGCACTTAATGAAGCTTTCAGGAAGCTTTACGGCATGGAAGATGTTTTTTCGGGAGCCGGGATTGGTCATTCGATGGACTCTGTCATATTGGAACGGATCAGGGAAAACTATAAATTGAGTAATAGTGATATTGAAAAAGCGAAAGAGGAATATGTACGGACATTGCAGGAAATTTTGCGGCAAAATCAGAACAAAAAAGTCTTACCTGGTATAAGGGAGATTTTAAAACATATAGACATGAGTGAAAACAGCTATAATGCAATGCTGACGAGCAATCTACGTATAGGTGCCAAAGCTAAACTGGAATCGGTGGGATTACAGCACTATTTTTCAGTCGGAGGTTTTGGAGATGTTTACGGTGAAAAGGCAGATGCGGCAATAAAAGGCATAGAGGAAGCTGAGTCATATTATGGCGTAAGATTTGAAAAAAAACATATCTACATAGTAGGGGACAGTATTTATGATATAGCATGTGCAAGGGAAATAGATGCAATAAGCATTGGAGTGGCTACAGGCTTTACAGATTATGATGTCTTGAAATCAAATGCGCCGGATTACTTCTATAGCGATCTTTCGGATTGGAAGCACCTGATACAGCAGCATAAATGGTTTTAACAGAATTTGTACAAATTGATGGAAAAATTATTATACAGGAGCCGAGGCATCATAAATGAAAAAAGTAGTCTTATATATACTTGTTTCAGCAACTTTATTCAGTACAATGGAAATTGTACTCAAAACTGTAGGAGCGCAGCTGGATGAGTTTCAGCTGACTTTTATTAGATTTTTAATTGGAGGTTTGTTCCTTCTTCCATTTGCCATTAAGGAAATAAAAAAATATCAGACTGTTATTACTAAGAAAGATATGCTGCATATGCTTTCCATGGGTATTGTGTGTATCTGTATCAGTATGATTCTTTTTCAGCTGGGAGTCGAAAATTCCAAAGCGTCAACGGCTGCAGTTATATTTTGTATTAATCCGATGTTCACTATGCTGTTTGCTCATTTCATGACAGAAGAGAAGCTCAACAAAACAAAAGCGGCTGCATTGGCATTTGGTTTATTAGGGATAGTATTTATGATTAACCCGTTTAATATGGAACCCGGGAATACGCCGCTTGGAGTATTATATATTGTCTTAGCTGCTGCTACCTTTGGATTTTACAGTGTGATGGGTAAAAAAAGCATTCATCGGCTCCGGGGAATAACACAGACCAGTATCAGCTTTATACTCGGCACTGCAGTTCTTCTTCCGATATTGCTGCTGTTGCAGAGGCCTGTTTTTGCCGGAATAACAACGGATAATATAGGAATGATACTTTATATCGGAATAATGATTACAGGATTGGGATATTTGACTTACTTCCTCTCCATGGAAGCTTCAGATGCAGCCACCGCATCTATCGTCTTTTTTGTGAAGCCGGCACTGGCGCCAATTTTTGCCGTTATTGTACTGCATGAAGTGATAAGCATCAGCGGATTGCTCGGAATCCTTTTAATCCTTACAGGCTCGTATATCAGCCTAAGAGAACAGAAATCAAAGATGATGATTAAGGATGACATAGAATAATGAAACAAATTTCAATAACAGATTTTGAAAAAACCTTTCTTAACAGACAGCCGAAATCTATAGGTGTTTATCACTACTATTCCGTATTGATTCCTTTAGTCGAAAAGAACGGTGAATTAAATATATTGTATGAAGTCAGGGCAGATAATCTGCAAAAACAGCCGGGCGAAGTATGCTTTCCGGGCGGAAAAATTGAAAATGACGAATCTCCCGAAGATTGTGCCATAAGAGAAACTGTTGAGGAATTGAATATTGATTCAAAGGATATACGAATAATCGCACAGATGGATTTTCTGCATACCTACAGCAATTTTACCTTGTATACCATACTCGGAGTCCTGGATAATAAGGCGGTTTCAAACTTATCGGTTAATGAAGATGAAGTAAAAGAGATCTTCCTTGTACCTCTTTCCTTTTTCGTAGAAAATAAACCGGAAGTTTATCTCTTAGACGTAGTCCCAAAAATCGGTCCGGATTTCCCATATGAAAAGTTTAATATGCAGAATGGATATAATTGGAGAAAGGGCAAATCAAATGTCCCGTTCTACCGCTACAAGGACAGAGTCATTTGGGGCCTCACAGCCAGGATTACCAACCATTTGATTGAATTAGTCATTGAAAATAAATGAGGGTAAAAAACCCCTCATTTTATTTTTATGGAAATATTTGAGGGGTTTTTTTATTGCCTCTTAAATTTTATACTATGGAACAAGAGGGGATAAGGTCAGAGATCCAAAGTTGTTTACAAGAAATGCTGATTCATAATAATACGATTTGGGATCCGTGCGAACATTCGCCGCTGCGAATCGCAGATGGATATTCAAATCGAACAAGCCGATTTGAATCAGCAAAACTAAAACGAAAAGGAGGACAAATATGAAAAGACGATTTGTCAAAATTACGTTAATCCTTAGTACGCTGCTTGTTATGGCTCTTCCGGCACAGGCATTCGCAGCAGAGAAAAATTGCAGCTTAAATCAATCCAGGGTAAAATATTCGAATTGCGGTAATATATACAAACAGGTATCTCCGGATACAATTAAACAATTCCAGCAACAAATATCACTGTTTTGCCAAAACAAGATTGATCGCACTCAGTTTCAAAACCTTGTAAAGGAAAAATGTCAGAAGGAAGCACCCATCAAAGTAAAAGCGCCTGCAGTGCCTGCGAAACCCGCAGCCCCGGCAACACCAGCAAAGCCTGCAGTGCCTGCAGTGCCTGTAAAACCGGCAGCACCTTCACAGGAACCTGCACCTTCCGCATCTATGGGAGCATATGAACAGCAGGTTGTTGACATGGTAAACAAGGAAAGAGCTGCAGCAGGACTACCCGCATTAAAGGTTAACACCAAATTGGCAGGAGTCGCTGAAAAGAAAGCGGAAGATTTAAGAGATAAAAACTATTTCTCCCATACTTCGCCTACATACGGATCACCTTTTGACATGATGAAACAATTTGGAATATCTTATTCATCAGCAGGGGAAAATATTGCAAAAGGCCAAAAAACACCGGATTCAGTTATGAACGGATGGATGAATTCTCCCGGACACAAAGCTAACATTTTAAATACAAGCTTTTCCGAAATTGGTGTAGGTTATGTAACAGACAGCAACGGAACTACATATTGGGTTCAGATGTTTATCAGACCATAGTATGAAATGGACAAATAAATAAGAATCAGGCGGAGCCTTAAACGGCTCCGTCTTTTTGTTTAATCTTCTACCGTCTGCCTTTGACACAGCAGACAAAATTAAAAATAGATAATTCCTCAAGTTACATATATACTACATATATATTAATAAAGAGTATCTTTACGAAAACCACCTCGCCAAATACAAAAAAGGAGGAATGATGATGGCCTTTCAATTAGCCTTGTGTCAGATGAAGATATCAAAGGATAAAAATCAAAACATAGCTGCTGCAGAATTAATGATCCGAAAAGCGGCAGGAAACGGAGCACAGGTAATAGCATTGCCGGAAATGTTCAATTGCCCTTATTCAAATAAGTATTTCAGAGAATATGCAGAACCTGAAGATGGAGAAACGGTACAGTTCCTATCAGCACTTTCTAAGGAACTCGATATTATTTTAATAGGAGGCTCAATTCCCGAGCTCTCCGAAAACAATGTGTATAATACGAGCTATTCATTTAACAAAGACGGTGGACTCATAGGAAAGCACAGGAAGATTCATCTGTTTGATATCGACATAACAGGCGGTATACGCTTTATGGAATCTGAGACATTGACTGCAGGAAATGATATGACCATTCTTGATACGGAATTCGGTAAAATCGGAGTCGCGATCTGTTATGATGTAAGATTTCCGGAGTTGTTCCGAAAGATGACGCTGGCAGGAGCTAAGCTGATTATTCTTCCCGGAGCATTCAATATGACGACAGGACCTGCACATTGGGAACTGACAATGAGAGTTAGAGCTTTAGACAATCAGATCTATTTTGCGGCTGTTTCCCCTGCACGTGATACAGAGGGACCATACCAAGCATACGGAAATTCCTGCGCAGCAGGTCCTTGGGGAGAAATATGCGGTAAAACAGACTCAAGAGAATCCATCGTATATACTGAGATCGATTTTGATTATGTCGATGACATCAGGAGGCAGCTCCCTCTTTTGAAGCACAGAAGGCCGGATTTATATCTGTAAAGGATACCGTTTTACCCGGTACTTCCCTTAATGTTTCTGTAATGTTTGCGTAACAATACTGTAAAAGAAGCTTTTGTTATGATGAGGGTTAATGTATAATCATGGTAGATTATCTCAATGGTTCTTGAAAAGGAGGAGGAATAATGAAAAGAGTTTTAGCATTGTTATTAGTCCTTGTACTTGTTTTCGGATTGGTTGCCTGCGTAGGAGATCAGGAGGAAACACCTGTCATTGAGGAAACTTATGAAATCGCTATGATTACTGATATTGGGACCATAGATGACAAATCATTCAACCAGGGCATATGGGAAGGCATTGTAGCATATGCAGAAGAAAATGAAATCACACACAAATACTACAAGCCGGCCAAACAGACAACAGACGCTTATCTTGCAGCTATTCAGCTTGCAGTTGAAGGCAGAGCAAAAATAATCATTACCTCCGGATGCTTTTTTGAAGAGCCGATCTACTTGGTACAGGGTTTATATGAAGACGTAACATTTATTCTGATCGATGGAAATCCACATAATGCAGATTATACGGAATTTCGTACAAACGAAAATGCGGTAGGGATCGTATTCGCTGAAGAACAGTCCGGATATCTTGCAGGTTATGCTGCAGTAAAAGACGGCTATACTAAGCTCGGATTCATGGGCGGAATGGCAGTTCCAGCTGTAATAAAATTCGGATATGGGTTTGTACAGGGTGCTGAAGATGCTGCTGAAGAAATGGGTATTGGCAGTGTTGACATGAAGTACTATTACACCGGAGGCTTTGATGCCACTCCTGAAGCTCAGACACTTGCTGCATCCTGGTATGCTGAAGGCACAGAAGTGATCTTTGCCTGCGGAGGAGCGGTAGGCAACTCAGTAATGTCTGCTGCTGAAGCTGCAGATGCAAAAGTGATAGGCGTAGACGTTGACCAGAGCCCCGAGTCCGATACTGTTATTACATCTGCGATGAAGGGTTTGGCTTCGGCAGTTCAGACTACACTTGACCAGTACTATGCAGGTGAATTCCCCGGTGGAGAAGCATTGGTATTCGCAGCTGATATGGACGGCGTTAAGCTCCCGATGGATACATCCAAGTTCACAAGCTTTACACAGGAAGATTATGATGCGATATATGAAAAACTGGTATTCGGCGAGATTGCTCCTCAGAAGGATACAGATGCAAATGGAGCAGCTATAGAAGATGCTACTAAGCTTGGTACAAAGATCGTTAAAGTGACGTTAGTTAAATAATTTAACCCGGCACCGAACAAGCAGGTAGGCGATTCATGTCGCCTGCTTTTTGGTGGAAACCCTTGCGTGTTCTGCTCTCAGCATTTTTCTTCGGTCTGATGAAGACTGTAGCATCAGCGTACTCTGTTATACCGTTATTAGCAACATCAGATATACCTAGCGATATATATAAAATGATTCCTTTTATAGCAACACTTAATGTTCTGGCATTCAGCTCTAAGTCTTCTCAGGCACCGAAGGCGGTTGCAATACCTTATGATAAGGGGAGCAGATAAATCGGAAGAGTCTTTTGGAGAATTAGTTAATCTGTCGCGCAGGACATTTTTCGAAAGGAGATCACATGCCATTTCTACCGGTTACAATCGATGAAATGAAACAAAGGGGATGGCTTCAGCCTGACTTCGTCTTGATAACGGGCGATGCTTATGTTGACCATCCGTCTTTTGGATCTGCTGTTATCAGCAGGGTTTTAGAAAGCCACGGATTTAAAGTCGCGATCCTTGCACAACCTGACTGGAAATCAGCTGATGATTTTAGAAGATTTGGAAAGCCAAGGCTGGGGTTTCTTATTAATGCCGGCAATGTGGATTCCATGGTGAATCATTATTCAGTATTTAAACACAGAAGAAAGACTGACAGCTATTCACCGGGCGGTAAGGCGGGAAAAAGACCTGACCGGGCAGTAATAGTATACAGCGGCAGGGCCAGGGAAGCTTATAAAGATGTTCCCGTGATTATCGGAGGTATTGAAGTTAGCCTGCGTCGTTTCGGTCACTATGATTATTGGGATGACAAAGTTCGCAGGTCTGTATTACTTGACGCAAAAGCAGATCTTCTTATTTACGGTATGGGTGAACGTGCCATAGTTGAAATTGCGGAAGCTCTAAATTCGGGAATTGATGTAAAAGATATCGGTTGGATAAAAGGGACAGTATATCGTGCAGTAAATAAACAGCTCAGAGAAGGCTTTCCCGGAGAATTGTATGAGGCTGAATGGTTTTCTGATGAGGACACTTTGATGCTGCCACGGTTTCATGAAATTGTCGGTGATATTAACCGCTTAAATTATTGTAAGAGTTTTCTGATGCAATATCAGAATAACGACTTTATAAACGGAAAAAGACTGGTTGAAAAATATGAAGAGTCAGTCTATGTTGTTCAGAATCCTCCACAAGAGCCTCTTTCCACTGAAGAATTGGATGATGTTTATGAACTACCCTATGAAGGAACATGGCATCCTATTTATAAGGAGGAAGGGGGAGTCCCTGCAATAGAAGAGGTCAAGTTTAGCATAACTGCAAACAGAGGCTGTTTTGGCGGTTGTGCTTTTTGTGCCATTACCTACCACCAAGGCAGGGAAGTGCGTGGCAGAAGCAAGGGTTCCATCGTCAGGGAAGCGGTTCGTTTGACAGAAAAAGAGGATTTTAAAGGTTATATTCATGACATCGGAGGGCCTACGGCAAATTTCAGAAAGGCTGCCTGCACTAAGCAGCAAAGATCAGGAGTATGTAAAAATAAAGATTGTCTTTATCCAAAACCCTGCAAACAAATGGATATTGACCATTCAGAATATTTAGATATCCTGCGGACAGTCCGCAGTCTTGACAAGGTAAAAAAGGTATTTATCCGATCGGGGATCAGGTATGACTATCTTCTTGCGGAGAATGATGATAAATTTCTGGAAGAATTGTGCAGATATCATGTCAGCGGAACATTAAAGGTTGCGCCTGAGCATATATCAAACAGAGTATTGGCGAAAATGAGAAAGCCTTCAAAGGAGGTTTTTCTGTCTTTCGATAAAAAATATAAGGAAACAAATAAACGGTTAAGCTTAAAACAATATCTGATACCGTATTTTATCTCGTCCCATCCCGGCTCGACTTTGGAAGATGCTGTTGAACTGGCTTTATTTTTGAAAGAGAATGGTTTTATTCCCGATCAGGTGCAGGATTTCTATCCTACTCCGGGTACATTATCGACTTGCATGTATTATACAGAGCTGGATCCGTTTACCGGTGAAGAAATATATGTGGCCAAAAGCCTTGAGGAAAAACGAATGCAGCGTGCTCTTCTTCACTTCAACAAACCGGAGAATTCAGGGCTTGTAAAAAAAGCATTACAAAAGGTAAATAGGGAAGATTTGATTCCGGTTCTTTTAGGATCAGTTCATAATAATATGATCAGAAATAGATCCAATAAGCCAGAAAAACCGAATAAAAACATCAGGAAGGCGGTGGAACGTAAATGAGTTTGATTGAGAATCTGCCTAAAATCATACAAGAAAGCAGAGAAGCAATCAGGTCGATAATAGCCGGCAGCTATACTGCTTCGGAAAAAATAGGGCAAGGTGAAAACATTCTTCTTCAGGGTGATAATTTGCCTTTTATGAAATATCTTTTGGATCAGAGGGAATTGTCAGGCAAGATTAATCTGATCTATATTGACCCACCGTTTTTCTCTAAAACAAGCTATGGAACGGAAATTAAGCTTCAGTCTGATAAAATTAAAAAGATTCCGGTTATCAAACAGAATGCATACCTTGACAAATGGGAAGACGGTATGGAAGAGTATTTGAGAATGCTCACTATTCGTTTAATGATGATGAAAGAACTTCTTGCCGATGACGGCTGTCTTTGGGTTCACTTGGACTGGCACAGTGTTCATTATGTAAAAGTTTTACTGGATGAAATCTTCGGAGAAAGAAATTTCATAAACGAAATTATATGGAATTATAAATCAGGCGGCGTAAGTAAAAAACATTTTGCCAGAAAACACGATACGTTATTGTTTTATGCGAAGTCATCAAAATACTATTTCAGCTCTCAGAAGGAAAAATCCTACAACAGAGAGTATAAGCCATACCGCTTTAAAGGAGTATCAGAGTATAAAGACGGACTTGGCTGGTATACCATGGTCAACATGAAGGATGTCTGGCAAATCAACATGGTTGGAAGAACTTCAGCGGAACGGACAGGATATGCGACACAGAAACCGGAGCAGCTGATTGAACGTATCCTGGAAAGCTGCACAAAAGAAGGGGATTTATGCGCAGATTTCTTCGGAGGTTCCGGAACACTTGCCGCAGCGGCTGATCGATTTGGCAGAAGATGGATTTCATGTGACATAGGTGCGCTGGCTTCAATAAATGCACACAAAAGACTTGTTTCAGAAACAAAAAACGGCTACGTGTTCCTTGATGAGTCGAACCGTGCGGAAAACAGCACAAATTTAAATGTGAAGGTGGATTTACAGCCACTCTTAGTCTCTGATAAAATTAAGATTACTATAACGTTGATGGATTACTCGCCGAATTCAATAGAGACAATCTCTATTGAAGATAAATATCATTCTATTATAAAAAAGGTCATCAAAAAGGATTCGCTTCAGCTTGTGGATTACTGGAGCATCGATTTTGACTACGATCGTGAGATTTTTCAGCCTAAAGTATTTTTTTGTAAAGGAAACAATAAAATCAATCAGTCATGCGATTGGCTGACGAATGAATTGGGAATGATTGGGATCCGTTGTATCGATATCTTTGGAAACAGCACATTCCAAGAGATCGATCTAAGGGAGGAAAAGGATTAATGAAATCAAGTAAAATTACAAAGGCGGATCTAAAGAAGTTTGCAATTGATATGCTGTTCATTTTAGCTGGCTGTTCGATCAGTGCGGTATCTACTATAGGCATATTGATTCCCAACGGTCTCACAAGCGGTGGCATAACCGGCATAGTCAGAATGATTCAAGGATTTTTTGACGTAAGCTTCTCACTGGTATATTATGCGTTTGCAATGTTGATTCTCATCGTGTGTGCTATTCTTCTGGGTCTGAGAGAAGCAAGAAAAATACTTCTGATGTCTATCCTTTATCCCGCCATATTATTCATCTTTGAACATATCAATTTTTCATTGCTGGAAGAGAAAGATCTATTTCTTGCAGCAATATATTGCGGTGTTTTGGGAGGAATATGCACCGGACTGGTATTTGTGCGCGGGTATTCCTCTGGCGGAACGGATACAATTGCAAAGATGATCCAACAAAAACTAATGCCCCATATCAGCCTCAGCCAGATACTCCTTGTGATAGATGCAAGCATTATTATAGGATCGGGATTTCTGTTCGGCAGAAACATCGCTTTATATGCACTGGTAACACAGGTGATTTTCTCTAAAACTGTGGACTATGTCATGTATGGCTTTGATACAAAAGCAGTACAGCTTGAGATCATTACAAGCAAGCATGATGATGTGTCAAACTATATCTTGAACGACTTAAGGAGAGGAGTTACAAATGTAACAGTCACCGGTGCTTATACAAAAATAGCAAGGCAAAAAATCGTTACCATCTGCTCTCCAAGAGAAGGCATACTAATCAAGAAATTTGTAGCGAAAACTGATAAAAATGCATTTGTAACTGTGATACACGTCGACAATGTCTGGGGCAATGGAGAAGGTTTCGGTGACATACTAAAAGAATAGAAGAAATCTAATTTGACTTTTATATATAATAGCAGTAAAATCAATATTGGCGCATTAAGAGAAGCGCCTTTTATGGGGCACTAGCTCAATGGATAGAGTCGCAGACTTCGAATCTGTCGGTTGGGGGTTCGAGTCCCTCGTGCCTCACCAAAAAAAACACTCCTGAAGGGGTGTTTTTTTGTGTTAAAAAGACGAGGGATGAGAACCCGAAAGAACTTTTAATTTATCAAAAATTAATTATCTTACTGCGTATCCCCACATTCAGCACAATCCCTAAGGCAATCATATTCGCAGCTACTGAAGAACCGCCGTAGCTTATAAACGGAAGGGTTATGCCGGTCACCGGCATGATACCCATTGCCATGGCAATGTTTTCGAAAATCTGAAAACAGAACATTGAAAGGATGCCGATCACAATTAGAGAGCCATACCTGTCTTTTGCATTATCAGCAATTTTAAGCATTCGATAAAGGAAAATTGTGTACAAGATAATTACAATAAGTCCTCCTATCAGCCCTATCTCTTCCGCAATAACGGAAAATATAAAATCGGATTTTTGAACAGGAAGATATTTTAGTTCTTTCTGGGTTCCTTCAAACAATCCTTTGCCGAAAATGCCGCCGGAACCGATAGCCACTTTGGAATGCCATACCTGATAGATGCCCGAGAGAGAGGAATTATCCGGATGAAGAAAAGCGTCAATTCTTTCTTTTTGGTGGGGTGCCATGAAGCGATATAAAATCGGTAGTGAGATGAGGAAAGCACCGCCTAACTTAGCAAAGAGCTTATAGTCAATTCCTGCCCAGAATATCATAACTACTGTCATAAAGCACATGACGACAGCAGTACCAAGGTCTTCTTTCATAATTATCAAGATAAAGGGAGAAGCGTATAGGAATGTTAAGCCAATCCCTTTCATATCAGATAACGACTCGCGGTTTCTTGCAAGATATGCGGAAAACACCAAAACAAAAGAAATTTTTACAAGTTCTGAAGGTTGCATATCAACAGGTCCAAGGTCTACCCAGGATCTTGCACCGAAATGCTCTACGCCTAACCCGGGAATATATACTGTCAGCAGAAACAGAATGGAGGCAACATAAATAATTTTCTCCATATTTTCAAAGGTTTTATAATTGAAAAGCAGAATAACACATAACGCCATAGCCCCTAAACAATAGGCAAAAAATTGCACCTTAATATCTTTTGTTATGATAAATTCACCTTCATACGAGGTGCTTCCAATCATAATGAAGCTGATTACAGCAAAAAAGACAGGTAATAAAAGCAATACTTTATCTATGTTCTTCAGCAGATTTTTAAAATAATCCATGGTAAAATTCCTTTAATAATTCTGTACGGTACTTCAGCACCGTTGACGGAATTCAAGACATTGTAGATTTCATCGTATATTCCGGGTGCAGAGGAGATTATGTTAACTGTATAATATCAATAACAATATATCATAATGCCGTTGGTCAATTCAACTTGACATCCCGCCACGTGAAATATTATAATATAAATTGTGCAATTATATCAATAACAAATTAAGTAATGCTGATATTTAGTTGTATGCTGCAATTACTGCGGTGTTAAATTGTTTACAAAGTTTACATAATAAGGAAAAGGAGGTGCGTTAGCATAGGAACAGGAACAGGAATAATTATTGGAATTGTTGCCTTAGCCTTTGGGCTGCTGGTTGGATATATATTCAGAAAAACTGTAGGAGAAAAGGAAATAGGCAGTGCGGAACAGAAAGCAAAGAATATGATCCTCGATGCTGAAAATAGATCGGAAACCATTAAAAAGGAAATAACCATAGAAGCAAAAGAAGAAGCTCACAGAATGAGAAGTGATGTTGAGCGGGAAATAAGAGAGCGAAGAGCCGAAATTCAAAGATCCGAAAAGAGGCTGATACAAAAGGAAGAAGTAATAGA
Source organism: Eubacteriales bacterium (assembly GCA_028692105.1). Taxonomy (GTDB): domain Bacteria; phylum Bacillota; class Clostridia; order Peptostreptococcales; family Anaerovoracaceae; genus Anoxybacterium. The sequence continues at coordinate 16,236 of JAQUYC010000014.1, forward strand.
CAGAAAAACTGAAAATCTGGAAAAAAAAGAAGATGGCATTACAAAAAAAGAACAACTATTGATAGAAAGACAGCGTGAACTGGACGGATATGTCGTAAAACAAATCGAAGAACTCGAAAGAATCTCCGGATATACTGTTGACGAAGCAAAAAATATCCTGCTTTCAAACGTAGAAAAGGAAATCAGAGTTGAAGCATCTATAATGATTAAGGATATTGAGTCCAAAGCCAAAGAAGAAGCCGATAAAAAGGCGAAGGAAATAATTACCGGTGCCATACAGAGATGCGCTGCGGATCACGTGGCGGAGAGCACTGTATCTGTTGTAGCGCTTCCGAATGATGAAATGAAGGGAAGAATCATCGGAAGAGAAGGAAGAAACATCAGAGCGATTGAAACGATGACAGGAGTTGATTTGATTATTGATGATACCCCTGAAGCTGTGATATTGTCTGGTTTTGATCCGGTCAGAAGAGAGATCGCAAGAATATCTCTTGAAAAGCTGATTGTGGATGGAAGAATTCATCCAGCCAGAATCGAAGAAATGGTTGAAAAGGCAGAAAAAGAAGTAAATGCTATAATCAAGGAAGAAGGAGAGCAGGCTACATTTGAGGTTGGCATACATAATCTTCATCCTGAATTGATTAAACTTCTTGGAAGATTAAAATACAGAACAAGTTATGGACAAAACGTACTGAAGCACTCTGTGGAAGTCGCTCATCTTGCAGGATTGATGGCAGGAGAATTGGGACTTGATATAAAGACTGCAAAAAGAGCGGGACTGCTTCACGATATTGGAAAAGCAGTTGATCATGAGGTTGAGGGTACCCATGTCGATATAGGGATTGATCTCTTGAGAAAATACAAAGAATCAGAAACGATAATCAACGGAATGGCGGCTCACCACGGGGACTACGAACCAAAGAGCATGGAAGCCATTTTGATAACAGCTGCAGACGCATTATCAGCTGCAAGACCTGGCGCAAGAAGAGAAACGCTTGAAACGTATATCAAAAGACTGCAAAGACTTGAGGATATTGCCAATACAACACCGGGAGTTGAACGATCATATGCAATTCAGGCTGGCCGTGAAATCAGGATTATAGCAAAGCCTGAAGAGATGAATGATGAGGAAATTGTTTTCCTGGCACGGGAAATCAGCAAGAAGATCGAAAGCGAACTGGAATATCCGGGACAGATCAAGGTCAATGTAATCAGAGAAACCAGAGCAATCGAATATGCAAAATAAAGAAGAGGCTTAAGCCTCTTCTTTCATGGAGCGATAAAAGTGTTTTCCCGGAAATCTGCCGCCTTTGAATGCTTCGCATAAAGGCGGGGATATGTTTCACACTTTCCTTAGAAAACACTTTTTCCGCCAGACGTGTATTCCATTAAAATTTTTGGATTGTAAATTTTCGAGTCAGGACGGATTCTTACGAGAATACCAATGAATCCTCGATTCAATCTTATAAATCCAATAAGCGCCGTGGCGGGATGTATCCCCGTAGAAACCGTGAAACCTATTACCGTTTTTATGCGAAGCGTATTAAAACGGCGGTTTCCAACAGGATACACCCGACAGGCGCCTTGTAGGAGAGAGATATGTTTGTTTATTTGGACAATAGTGCTACGACGAGGCCGTATGATGCAGTAATAGCGGAAATGGCCAGATATATGGAGACCGATTACGGGAATCCATCTTCTTTGCATAGAATGGGCATTACAGCTGAAAAGGCCTTGAAAGCAGCCAGAAAGTCAATATCTTCTTCTATAGGCGTAAGAGATGTAGAAATATATTTTACCTCAGGTGGAACAGAAGCTGATAATACGGCTCTTTTCGGCGCGGCGCAAGCAAGAAAAAGAAGAGGAAATAAAATTATCACTTCCGTGATTGAACATCCCGCGATTCTTGAAAGCTGCAAATATCTCGAAACCTTGGGATTTCATGTAGAATATATTCCGGTCAATAGCGAGGGCATCATTGATTTGCCCGCATTGAGTAATGCGATTGATAATCAGACGATCCTGATTACTATGATGCATGTTAACAACGAATTGGGTTCGATACAGCCTATTACAGAAATAGCCCAACTGAAAAACAACATTATGAAAAAAACGGGTTCAGAGGTCCTGCTTCATACAGATGCAGTACAATCATTCGCAAAAATCCCAATCAGAATAAAAGAAAGCGGCATTGATATGCTTTCTGTAAGCAGTCATAAAATACATGGGCCAAAAGGTGCAGGGGCACTATATATCAGAAATAATCTTAACATACATCCTTATTTGTACGGAGGAGGACAGGAGCGTGGGTTGCGCTCAGGAACAGAGAATGTGCCCGCTATAGCCGGTTTTGGAAAAGCAGTCGATTTATGTATGATGAATTATGATAATAGAATAGAGAAAATGAAAACAGTAAAGAATTATCTTGCAAAGGGCATAAGTTCGGAGATTCGGGATATTCGGTTTAACAGCCCCAAGGATAGCAGTCCGGCCATCTTGAACGTAAGCTTTATTGGGGTGCGCGGAGAAGTTCTCCTTCATAGTCTCGAACAGTCTGATATTTATGTATCAACCGGATCCGCCTGTTCATCCAGAAAAAAAGGTCAGAGCCATGTATTGAAAGCTATCGGTTTATCCGATGCGGAAATAGAGGGGGCAATACGATTCAGCTTCTCAGAATTCAATACGATAGATGAAATGGATTATGTTCTGGTTCAGTTAAAAAATTCAGTTGAAAAATTTAGAAAGTTAGGAAGTTTTCGATGACAGAAGAAAAAAACACTTTTATTGTCCGGTGTGGCGAAGTTGCATTGAAAGGATTAAATAAGCCGTATTTCGAGAGAATGCTCGCAGACCGGATCAAGCATGCATTAAAAAAGTTTGAAAATGTAGAAGTCAAACGAAATGAAGGACTTATCTTCGTCAAAGCGCCCAAGGTGTTGGATCCCGAATTGATCACGGCGGAAATTTCGCGGGTATTCGGGGTCGCATCCATCAGCCCGGCAATCGAGACTGCTTCAGATCTGGATGAAATCGGGAAGGCTGCGGTTGAATACATGCAGGGTCTGATTACAAAAAAAGGAATTAAAACATTTAAAGTTGATGCAAAGCGGGCTGACAAGAATTTTCCTGTCAAGTCTCCCGATATTGCAAGGATAATTGGTGCACAGGTATTGATAGGCTGCAAAGTCCTTAAAGTTGATGTGCATAATCCCGACTGCCTTCTCTTTGTTGATGTAAGAAGAGGCAGATCATATATTTATGAACAGAAAATCATGGGATATGGAGGACTCCCCCTTGGAGCCAACGGAAAAGGCATGGTGCTTTTATCCGGAGGAATCGACAGCCCTGTTGCAGCATGGATGATGGCAAAACGAGGTATGCTCATTGAGGCAGTTCATTTTCATTCCTATCCTTATACGAGTGAACGAGCACAGGAAAAGGTCGAAGACCTTGCTCGTATTATCTCAGGCTATTGCGGAAGGTTTAAAATGCATGTTATCAATCTCCTGCCAATTCAGGAGGCGATTGTGTCAAATTGTCCGGAGGAAGAAACTACGATACTTGTCCGTAGATTTATGATGAGAATTGCAGAAAAGGTTGCGAAGGAAACAGACTGCGGCATGCTTATTACAGGTGAAAACCTGGGTCAGGTTGCAAGCCAGACTGCAGAATCTCTAATTGTTACAGATAATTCTGTGCAAATGCCGGTAATGCGTCCTTTGATTGCCATGGATAAGGTAGATATAATGGATATCGCAAGAAATATCGGCACTTATGAAACTTCAATATTACCATATGAAGACTGCTGTACCGTATTTCTGCCAAAACATCCGACCACCAAGCCCAAGCTTGCAAAGATCTTGGAATCCGAAAGCAAGCTAAATGCAGAACAGATGATAGACGATGCAGTCGCATCAAGAGATACTATTGCCATCCGCCCTGCCGAATAACATAATTCTACTTTATACGACAAAAATAGAATAAAACCCCCTAATTCTCTTAGAGACAGGCAGGAGACAAGCTTGTATAATTATTGGGAAGGGGGTTTTTATATGCAGATAGAATTTGAAATGACAGATGAGATCCTGATAGTAAATTTAGAAGGCGAACTGGATCATCACTATGCAGCTGTTATCAGAGAAGAAATCGATAAAACTGTGGATGCATTCCATTCAAAACATCTCATCTTCAACTTTGAAAAGGTGACCTTTATGGATAGCTCGGGAATAGGTGTTGTCATGGGTCGATATAATAAGATTTCACAATTAGGCGGAAAACTCATGATCACGGGTTGCAGTGAATATATAGACAGAATTTTATACATGGCAGGCATATATACGATAGCCACAAGGACAAAAGACGTTACAGAATCCATCGAACGTATAGGATCCGAAGTAATTGAAGAGGAGGCGAATTAAGGGAATGAGTGTTAATAACGAAAACGATTATATTCCGAATCAAATGAAGCTAATATTTTCAAGCCGATCCGAAAATGAGAGCTTCGCACGTGTCGCAGTAGCTGCATTTATAGCTCCTATGGATCCAACCGTTGAAGAATTAACAGAAATTAAGACGGCGGTCTCTGAAGCAGTAAGCAACTCTATAATCCATGCATACGGGGAAAATGAAAATGGAATGGTTACTGTCGAATGCATTATTGAACAGGACAGACGTGTAGTGATTTCTATTGTCGACAATGGTATCGGGATTGAAGATGTCGAGCTGGCAAGAGAACCACTTTACACTTCAAAGCCCGAGGATGAACGATCAGGAATGGGATTTACAGTTATGGAGAGTTTCATGGACAAGCTCGAAGTAGAATCCGTGCCTGGGAACGGAACAAAAGTTACAATGATCAAAAATTTGGATTTGGCTTATGAGTTTTAGTTATGTGACAAGAAGTAAAGAGGATACATATGATCTGATCGAACTTGCTAAAAGCGGTGACGAATATGCAAAAGAAGAAATGATCAGGCAAAATACCGGGTTGGTGAAAAACATTGCATTGAGATTCCTTGGCAGTGGATACGAACTGGATGATCTCATGCAGATCGGGTATATAGGGCTGTTAAAAGCGGTAGATCGTTTTGACAGCAGTTATAATGTAATGTTTTCTACCTATGCTGTACCGATGATTTTAGGTGAGATCAGACGCTATTTGAGGGATGACGGCAGGATTAAAGTAGGGAGACAGGTTAAACAGGATATCAAGTATATGAAGCATTTCCAGGAAGGCTTCTACAATCAGCATGGACGCTATCCAAAAGTAAGTGAACTTGCCAATCTTATGCAGATGGAACCCGAACAAATCCTTAATCTGATGGAAACAAGCGACGCACTGGCGAATCTGGAAAGTCTGGATGACCCGGAAAGGCTGGAACGAAATGGAAAAGAGCCTTATCAAGATACAGAGCAACGAAACATCGACATGATCCATCTGAAGAGTATCATCGGAAAGCTCTCTCAGAAGGAAAGACAGATTGTTGTACTGCGATATTTCAAAGACATGACACAGCAACAAGTAGCAGGTTTGATGGGAATCTCGCAGGTTCAAGTGTCACGAATAGAAAAAAAGATACTTGCTGTACTAAGAGAACAAATGGAATAGATGGTCTAAGAAAAGATTCACAAAAAAAATTCTGTATTAATATTAAATAAAAGGGATCAGTGAAAACGCTGGGTCTCTTTCTTTTTTTTATATAACATAACAATTTGAACATTATTTGCCGCAGCCTTATAATACACTGAAACATCGGAATATTTAGCTTATTTAATGTATTTAAAATGCAAAAAAAACCCTTGCAATTCCAACAATTATAAGTTGCAAATTGTTCAAAAATAGTGTTTACTTATATTGTATAATGTTTTATAAATAAGGTTAATTATTAGTTTTATTATACATTTAAACGGATAGATTAAAGATAATATATCGTGAAAATGTGATAAGTACAATTCAAGGAGGCTTGACATGAATTTTCAACTGACGAAAGAACAAAAATTTGTTAGAAAAATGGTAAGAGATTTTGCCGAGACTGAAGTGGGACCTATTGCCGCAGATTGCGATAAAGAGCACCGATTCCCGACCGAGAATGTAATAAAGATGGGTCAGTATGGCTTGATGGGAGTACCGTTTCCGAAAGAGCTGGGGGGCTCAGGCGGGGATTATATTTCCTATGCTATTACAGTCGAGGAATTGTCCAGGGTATGTGCGTCGACAGGCGTAATCTGCTCTGCCCATACTTCCCTCTGCGTATGGCCAATCTTTGCATGGGGCACAGAAGAGCAAAAACAGAAATACGTAATCCCTTTGGCAAAAGGTGAAAAGCTTGGTGCATTTGGACTGACTGAACCTAACGCAGGCACGGACGCGGGCGGACAGCAGACAAGAGCTGTCGATATGGGAGATCACTGGCTGCTGAACGGTGCCAAAGTATTTATTACCAATGGCGGCTATGCTGATGTTTTCGTAGTCATGGCTATGACCAATAAGGAAAAGGGCACAAAGGGCGGTATCAGTGCCTTTATAGTTGAAAAAGGATTTGAGGGTTTCTCCATCGGCAAGACGGAAGATAAGTTGGGGATCTGCGCTTCCTCGACTACAGAATTGATTTTTCAGAACTGCAAAGTACCGAAGGAAAATCTACTTGGAAAGGTAGGCGACGGCTTTAAGGTTGCCATGTCTACACTGGACGGGGGACGCATCGGTATTGCTTCTCAAGCCCTTGGCATCGCCCAGGGTGCGTTTGACGTGACCGTTGAATATATGAAATCCAGAAAACAGTTTGGAAAGAAACTGTCGCAGATGCAAGCGCTGCAGTTTGAAATTGCTGATATGAAAACCCGTATCGAAGCCTCAAGACTTTTGATATACAATGCTGCCAATATGAAGGATAAACACCTTCCATACACTACTGCTTCCGCAATGGCAAAGCTTTTTGCCTCCGAGACCGCGATGTATGTTACAACCAAGGCTGTCCAGCTTCACGGCGGATACGGATATACGAAGGATTATCCGGTTGAAAGAATGATGAGGGATGCCAAGATTACTGAAATTTATGAAGGCACTTCCGAGGTGCAAAGAATCGTTATCGCAGCATCAGTATTCGGCAAATAGGCAAGGACAAGGCAATAGAAATCTATAAAACGGAGATTTGAGATTTCTTCGCAATAAGTCGCCATCAACTTGTGCCACATATTGGTCGAGTTAGTAAAGGAGGAAAAAAATGGCTTTTAGAATTATTGTATGCGCAAAGCAGGTTCCCGATACAAACGAAATCAAAATTGACCCAGTAAAGAAGACTTTAATAAGAGAAGGCGTGCCGAGCATTTTAAACCACGACGATGCCAATGCATTGGAAGAAGCCTTGAAAATAAAAGATCAGTATCCGGACACCCATATAACTGTTCTCAGTATGGGACCGCCTCAAGCGAAAGATATGCTGATGGAATGTCTGGCTATGGGCGCCGACGAAGGTGTCCTGGTTAGTGACAGGGCAGTGGGTGGATCTGATACATGGGCTACTTCCAATGCTCTTGCAGCAGCGATCCTTAAACTTGGCAGCTTCGACATTCTGTTTGCAGGGCGGCAGGCTATCGACGGAGACACCGCACAGGTCGGGCCGCAGATTGCAGAAAAGCTCGATTTGCCTCAGGTTACTTATGTTACGGAGTTCTCCATTGACAAAAACATGAAGGATATCACTGTTAAGCGCGCAATGGAAGACGGTTATGAACTGATAAAGATAAAGACTCCCTGCATGCTGACCGCTATCAAGGAACTAAATAAACCGAGATACATGTCCATTAACGGTATATTCGGATTGAAAGATAAAGAAGTCAAAGTATGGAACGCAAAGGATATTGAGGTAGATTTAGCTACGGTTGGTCTTGACGCTTCTCCGACAAATGTTTACCGCTCCTTCACACCCGTTCCCAAGGGAAAAGGGAAGATTATTGAAGCAGATACGGAGAAAGAACTAGCACAGAAGCTTTTAATTAATTTAAAAGCCAAGCATGTAATCTAAGAAGGAGGAGGAATTGAAATGGCAATTATAGTTCTGAATGATAAATGTAAAGGCTGTAAATTATGCGTAAAGGCATGTCCTTTTGACGCCATTGATATGGTGGGGAAACTGGCCGTCATCAACGAAAAATGTACTGCCTGCAACCAATGTATTCCTGTCTGCAAATTCAAAGCGATCGAAAAGACGGAGTCGGAAGACGGCCCTGTGGATTTTTCTGAATATAAGAATGTATGGGTTTATGCAGAGCAGAGAAAAGGAAAGCTGCTGAACGTTGCACTGGAACTGATCGGGGAAGGACGCAGATTATCCAGAGAAATCAGCGATGAATCCCAGGTTTGCGCTCTTATTGTTGGCAACAGCGTTGAACATCTTGCTAAGGAATGCTTTGAATACGGAGCTGATAAGGTATATCTTATAGAAGATCCGCTTCTTGAAAATTATACGACCGATGGTTACACCAAAGTTATTGTTGATGGGATAAAGAAACATAAACCAGAAATTGTACTTTACGGTGCAACCCATATCGGAAGAGATCTTGCTCCAAGAGTGGCGGCAAGACTGAACACCGGCTTGACAGCAGACTGCACCAGACTCGATATAAAGGTTTCAAGCTATATCGACTATGCGATAAAGAACACTACATTGAACGTATCCTCACTGGATCCCAACTCCGATGACAAAGGCCTGAAGCAGACTCGTCCGGCATTCGGCGGAAATCTGATGGCTACCATCATCTGTCCGAAAACCAGACCTCAGATGTCTACGGTAAGACCCGGTGTTATGCAAAAGAGAGAGAGAATAGAAGGAGCAAGCGGCGAATTAGTCAAGGTTAAACCTAATATCACAAAGAGCGACATCAGAACCGATGTCATTGATATCGTGAAATCTGCTAAGGAAATCGTATCACTTACAGATGCAGATATCATCTGCTCCGGAGGACGTGGCTTAGGAGACCCATCCGGATTTGAACTGATTAAAAAGCTTGCTGATAAGGTCGGTGGCGTTGTCGGTTCTTCAAGAGCGGCGGTCGATGCTGGCTGGATCGATCATTCCCACCAGGTTGGGCAGACAGGAACAACCGTGAAGCCAAAGATATACTTTGCTTGCGGTATCTCCGGCGCAATACAGCATTTGGCAGGAATGCAGACATCTGATATCATCGTAGCCATCAACAAGGATCCGGAGGCTCCAATCTTTGAAGTTGCGGACTACGGTATAGTGGGAGACCTTTACAAGATTATACCCCAGATTATCGAAGAGTGGGATAACGCAGAGGCGCTGTATGATGCCTTCACAAAATAAATAAGACGAATCTATGATATAGATATATAGGATAAGGGACCGCTTCAAAATAAAATTGAGGCGGTTTCTTTTTTTTAATAAATTTTTTGTTAAAAGAATGGCAAGAATAATCTTTATAAATGATTGAAAGCAAATGAAAAGGAGGACGCAAATGGCAAACAGACAACAGAAACAAGTGAAGCAGCAGGGACAGTCCGGGCAATCGGGACAGACAAAAAAACCCAGTAAAGAAACAACAAAGAACTACGAGCAATATGTAAAACAGTTTACACCAAAACCCAAGTATTTTTTAAATAGTATTAAGGCATTTGTAGTTGGGGGCTTGATTTGTTCCTGCGCATTGTATATTCAGAATATGTTGATGGATAAAGGCTTAAATGAAAAGGATGCGGGTGCTTATGTAACCGTGATTCTGATATGTTTGGCTCAATTGCTGACAGGAATTGGTGTTTTCGATAGTTTGGGCAAATTTGCAGGAGCCGGCGTCATTGTGCCTATAACCGGATTTGCCAATTCCATGGTTGCGCCGGCTATTGAATATAAAAAAGAAGGACTGGTGTTAGGTGTCGGAGCAAAACTTTTCAGTATTGCCGGTCCGGTACTGGTATGCGGCATTACGACCGCTGCTATCGTTGGAATGATTGCTTATTTTATCAAATAGGAGGCAGTAATGAAGAATAAGTTGGGTAAGCAGAGCTTTCAATTTCCTTTCAGACCGAGAATTATCGGCTCATGTTCCATCGTCGGAGAGAAAGAAGGAAAAGGGCCGATGGCAAAATGGTTTGACCTGATATTGGAGGATGATACCTTTGGCGAAAAAACCTGGGAAAAGGCAGAAAGTAAAATGCTTAAACAGGCTATTTTAATTGCACTTCAAAAGTCGGGTCATGAAAAAGAGAATATAGACACCATGTTAAGCGGTGATTTGATCAATCAATTAATGTCTTCTTCTTTTATGGCAAGAGATCTATCAATACCATATCTGGGTATATATGGAGCATGTTCTACAATGACGGAATCGATGATTCTGGGATCTATGATGATTGATGGAGGGTACGCATCAAACATTCTGATAGGGGCTTCAAGTCATTACTGTACGGCAGAGAGGCAGTTTCGCATGCCGCTCGAACATGGGAATCAAAGGCCTCCGTCTGCGCAATGGACAAGTACTGCAGCAGGGGGAATGGTTCTATCTTCGGATGACAAAGGGGATTCCGCAGTCACTCAAGGTCAGCAGGTTAAAGAAATATATATTACACATGCAACGCCAGGTAAGATCATAGATACAGGAATCACTGATTCCAATCAAATGGGGCCGGCAATGGTTCCGGCGGCGGTAGATACAATCGTGAGACATCTTACAGATACCGGAAGAAGTCCTGATTACTATGACATCATACTTACCGGAGATCTTGGCCTGATCGGGAAGGAAATTGCAATTGATTTATTGAACGGTGCCGGTTTGAATGTGGCAAATGTTTATGATGACTGTGGTGCCATGATGTACGATAAAAAGCAGGACACGCATAGCGGCGGCAGTGGCTGCGGGTGCTCCGCATCAATATTCTGCGGGTACGTTTACCGGGAAATGAGGGCTGGAAAAATAAAGAATGCACTGTTAGTTTCCACAGGTGCGTTATTATCTACTATAAGCTCGCAGCAAGGTGAATCAATACCCGGGATAGCGCATGCTGTGGCAGTAACTACAGAAAGGGGTAACTGAATGGATTATCTTTATGCGTTCCTGATTGGGGGGGGTATTTGTTTGATAGGTCAGATTTTGATGGACACCACAAAGCTGACGATACCGCGGATTTTGGTAATTTTTGTTGTATCAGGAGTAATATTAACGGGACTTGGCTTATATGAGCCTCTTGTAAACTTAGCTAAAAGCGGTGCAACAGTTCCGCTTCCCGGGTTTGGATATTCTCTGGCCAAAGGAGCGATGGATGGCACTGAAGACGGATTCCTTGCCGCACTCTCAGGAGGGATAAAAAATACTGCCGCAGGAGTTGCTGCAGCAGTAGCATTCGGATATATTGTTGCTCTTATTTTTTCACCTAAATCTAAACGATAGCACTCTTTAGTCTAAGAAATTCAGCCAATCTGGTATTTGGCTCCCATCATTGTTATTGCCGTTACCGCCATTGCGCCCATTACCATTGCTATTGCTGTTACCGTTGTTTCCCGGATTAATCGGTATGATTCCGCCGCCGGTAGGATAACCCTCACTTCCATCCCACATATTATCAGGATTCAGCGTAGTGCTCGGATCAATCGGGTATGCAGTTAGATCAGGGTTGTGAATATTACAGTAATAAGAGGGCATTTCATAAGCATAATCTCCGACTCGCGGATCAGCTGTGTAAGGCCTTTTAACAAAAACGCTGCTTACGACATTGTAACAATATGGGGTAGCCATATAATTGCTGTCGCTGCACATATTTACAGCAACATGAACATTATCCGATGTGGTTGGCTGTGTCCCTGAGACAAAGTATTCATTTCTTACTGTGTTTCTGGGATCCAAAGAACTCAGTTCAGAGGCAAGACGGCCTGATTTTATATCGATTGGTACGCTTGCTACGTTGGCTGCTGCAGGAAAGCTTCCTGCCGGCAATCCCACGTGAACTTGTTTCATGATTTTACTCCAAATTTTTGCAGCGGATACACTACCTTGGCTGAGCTCGATATTTACATCATTGCCGATCCATACAGATGCAGCCAGGCTGGGTGTATATCCGACAAACCAAGCATCATAGTTATCTGATGTTGTACCTGTCTTACCGGCTACCGGATGGCTTCCTATCGATGCTGCTCCGGCAATGCCATTTGATACCGTCGTGCGCAGCATATCAGTCATAATAAATGCGACTCCTTCATCCATAACCTTTGTTTTAACAGCTGAGTTTTCCAGTATGACTTCCCCTTTTTTATTTGTTACCTTTGAGTATGCTATCGGTTTTGTATAATACCCTTGATTTGCAAAAGCGCCATAACCTGCAACCATTTCCAGAGGAGACACACCGCGGCTCATTCCTCCGAGCGCCAAAGCGGCTGCATTCATATCGTTGACATCTCCGGATTCAACTAATGTTGAAACCCCTAATTTCTTCAAAAAACTTGTTGATACAGGCACTCCGATTTCGGAAAATACTTTAACGGCATTTACGTTAACGGACTGTTCGATAGACTGACGCATTGTATATAGGCCGCGATATCCGCTGTACCAGTTCTTGGGCCATAATTTTCCCTGTATAGTCAAGGGAGCATCATCTATTACACTTGCAGCAGTCCAAAGCGCACCATAGCTGTTGCCCTCTGAAGCAATATTTAAATTCCCGGAATTTGCCTTGTCTACGCCACTCTGAAGTGCGGGTCCGTATACACCCATAGGTTTAATCGCTGAACCCGGCTGCCTTGGTCTGTCTGCCCGGTTAAACAGCTGTCGGCCTTCGATGTTTCTGCCGCCAACCATCGCTTTAATTCCGCCATTCTTATAATCAAAGATAACCATAGCAGATTGAGGCTGAACGACTTGCTGCTTCAGCATATAATTTTTCTTATCTAATGCCGCTCCTTCGTTTATAAATCGGAAGAAGCCGGGATAATCCTTAAAGAACTGAGCGCTTATCACCAGATTGCCATCTTTATCCTTGCTCTTGTATTCCTGAGGTATTTTGATAACACCGCCCTTGATTGAATAAAAAACATTGTCCCGTACAAGGTACATATCCTTAAATTCAACGCTATAGTCTGTCTTGCCCTGAACTTCGGTTTTGTAAAAGTTTAGACGTTTTCCGCTCAACAATATCATTTCGCCATCAGAGGCTATTTGATATTCATCAGGGCTTAACACAAATGTACCATCTTCGTTAAAATAGTTATCATAGCTGTAAAGCAAAATGTTTCCACCGGCATTTAGTATATTTCCCGCTCCATCCTTTTTAAGTCCTGCAACACTTGGGAAATTATTATTGTTTGCGAACTCCTGCTCAGCGATTTTCTGAATTCTTGAGTTCATGGTGGTATATATTCTCAAGCCGTTGTTATAAATCATCTGCTTTGCTTCTGATTCGCTCAAATTCAGTTCTTCCATCAGATCATGCACAACAGAATCTATAGCAAAATCTGCAAAGTAGGATGAAATTTCATTAGCCGTATCTTCACTTGGATTGATGGAAGCCCGCAGATCGGCCGCCATGGCTTCATCGTATTCTGCCTGGGTGATTTTTCCCTGATCCAACATAAAGGAAAGAACCAGATTTTTTCTTTGAATAAATGTGTCGTTATATACCAGGGTATAAGTTTCTCCTCTTCGAATAATATTAGGATCATCCTCTGTTACCTGCTCACTCTCATACCTTTTGACCAGAGCGTATCTGTCAGGCGCCTGTGGAAGACTGGCCAGTGCCGCACATTCCGGCAAGCTTAGCTCCTGAACATCTTTTGAAAAATATGCCTGTGATGCGGCCTGAACACCATTTGTACCAAATCCTAAAAATATTGTATTCAGATAGGCTTCCAATATCTGTTCTTTCTTTAGTGCATTCTCAAGCAGAACTGCATAGTACGCTTCAACGATTTTTCTTTCGAAGGTACGGTCTGACTTTGTCTCTGCCAGGTAAAGATTTCTTGCCAGCTGTTGTGTTATGGTACTTGTACCGCTGATGCCTTCTCCTTCAAAGACACTTTCCTTGATGGCTCCAAAAATACGTATAACGTTGAATCCATTATGATCCCAGAAGGTCTTATCCTCGATGGATACAAAGGCATCCACCAGATTTTGGGGCAAATCAGAATAGGAAATATTGGTACGTAATCCGTCTGAAGTTAACAGACTGTCTATTATTACTTCTTCATCATCATAAAGAATAGAATTTTCAGCAAGGCGTGAATAAATGTTGCCGGGCTCAATGGGCTCTGTCTTGACAATAATTGAGATAATTAAACCGCCGACAATGAGGCCCAGGCCAAGGAATAAGAATAAAACAGCTTTTAATAATTGCTTTTTATTCACCGTATATCTTTTTTTCTTGTCGTTAAGATTTTTTTTCATAGAACCCTCATCAAGCTCCGGTGCAGGATTGCCTTTCTTTGCAAAGCCTATTCTTTCCTTCAATGAAATAAATAGATTCTGGGTTTTAGATTCTGACAGCCGCTCCAGGCGGGTCTTGACTGTACCCTCGGATTGACTTGGATCGTATTTATCATCTGTGGCTTTATTCTGTTGTTCAGTTTTATTTAAGCTTCTATCGAAATCATCACTAATTTTATCGAATTTTTCGAGGAAACTGTCTATTTCACTTTGCTTATCGTTTTTTTTAAATTCATCAGACAATTATTATCACCTGCCCCCGTACCCTTTAATGGAGTTATTATAGCATAATGAGCATCCTGTGTTAATCTAAATCTTTCGAAAGACATACACTTGTAATAATTCAGATACAACATTTGATAGATTTTTTTTCATTATAATAGTAATATATACTTGAGAAGGACTATCGGAGAGTAAAAAGAAACGAGGGAACGGATATGTATGACAGCGTCGATGTGGCCAGGGCAGCCATTAAGCTTGCAATCACACCCAACAGAAGCTCAGAGGAGGTGCTGATTGCCAAATTAGGAGAAAAAGAAATTCGTGGTGCTGCGGTAGATATTGGCGGAGATATTGTCAACTCGATACATGTCGTGATTGAAAGAGCGATCATTGCCTCAAGAAAAAGCGGCGTTACAAAGGAATGTCATGTAGAGGACGGAGCTATTGCAGGAGCTTCGAGAGAAGCAATCATGCAGATCGCAGCAAAGGCTACCGGGTTAAACGGAGGAGGAAAGGTTGCTGTCTGCAGACATAAAGAGCATCTTAGCGTATGTATCTTTATGAGCATTGGATTGTTGCATCTCAATGAAGTTGTAATAGGCCTTGGGCACCGGTCACTTCCTTCAGGTTAAAAATGATTGACAATGCATACATAATATGGTAAATGTTTAAAGAGGGAAAGAGGATTTGGTATTCTGTAACAGGAGATAAAAGCTGTGAGAAGACCGATCGTTTTTCTTTTTCTTTCATTTGCATTCGGTATTGCGTTGCAACACCAGACAAAGCAGGAGATTTACCTTTTATTGCTTTATGCAGCATTATTTTTGTCAGTTTATATAATAACACATATCCTGAAATGTCATCATGAGCGGACAGCACTTGCATGCTTTTTTTTATTTGCAATTCTATTGGGCTGTCTCACATATTATTTCGTGGAAAATCACAAAGATCCGCTGGAAGAGCTTGAAGGTAAATATCATACTGTAGAAGGCAGGATCGTAACTATGCAAATAAGGAACGAATATTCATGGCAAATGCTCATCACTGTAAGAAACGGAGGCAAAAGACTTATCCAGGTAAGTGGTGAGATGGAAAAGCCACAGAATATGATCGGAAAATGGGTTGTGGTGCGAGGAGAAGTGATTATTCCTGATGAAAGAAGAAATCCCGATCTGTTTGATTATCGACTCTATCTGAAAACAATTGGAGTAAGAGTCATACTAAAAGCCGATTACGAAAATATTGAGCTGCAGCAAGAGCATGAATCGACTCTGTTTTCCATGATAGCCCGATTAAAATACGGGTTTCTTGACAGGCTGGAAAAGAACATGGATCCGGAGGCATTCGGAATAATGGCAGGAATGCTGTTTGGAGACCGCAGCTTGATTGGTGACAACACATATGAGATGTTTCAAAATAACGGTATTGCACATATTCTTAGCGTCTCAGGGATACATGTAGGTATTGTGTACATATTTATCAGCCGGCTTTTAGGGGATAGAAAAACGCGCAGTTTTTATATAGTGACCTCAGCATGTCTTCTCATTTATGCAGCCTTGTCTGAGTTTTCACCGTCCGTTGTCAGGGCTGTATTTATGATTTATATTTATATTTTTTCCAAGACAGCTTATCGAAGATATGATTTTATGACCTGTACATCTGCAAGTGCGTTTATTATGCTGATTATTAATCCTTATTATCTGTTCAATACCGGTTTTCAGTTATCCTATATGGCAGTATTTTGCCTGGCCGCTATGCTTCCTTGGGTAAACAGGAAATTGGATATTCTGAAGCAAAAAAGGAAAAACGAGCTATGCATCGAAGGACTTCGTTATATTAGTCCGCTGCTTGCTATTCAAATCGGTATGGCGCCCATGACCGCATATCTGTTTAATTATTATTCACTTGCTGCTTTATTTATAAATATTCCTGTCATAGCACTTTCGGGTATACTAATTCCGATTGGCATTGCATTGATGCCACTGTCTTTCATCAGCGGAGTCCAACCATGTGCATTGGTATTCGGAGTTGGTGCATCCGCATCGGAATTGTTGATAAACGTGATGATTTGGCTCAATGAAGTGTTTTACCTGCCGGGGTTGGGTTTTTTTAATGCAACAAGTCCGTTTATTTTTGTTTTGATACTGTTTTATGGATTCTTTTTTTATCTGTCTTCGGAATTTTTTCGCATTCAGTATCAGAGAAGGAAATGGAGAGTGATTGCATCTATCTGTGCACTGATTATAGGAGTATCTTGTTTGATATCTTACGCGGCAGGATCAAATTATCATAAAGCGGAATTGGTTTTCATTGATGTAGGTCAGGGGGACAGTCTTCATATAAGAACGCCTTCCGGGCGGAATATTCTTATAGACGGAGGAGGAAGCTGCAGTTATGCAGTAGGAGAAAAAATACTGCTTCCGTATTTATTGAAAAATCATGTTAGTTCAATAGATCTTGCACTTGTCACTCATCTCCATGATGACCATTTCCTGGGGATTGCCGAGCTTTCAAAAAAAATGAAAATAAAACAGTTGGGTCTTTATGAGGCAAATCGACTACAAGAACCGGAAATAATCGAAGATACAGGTTTACAGATTCAGGACCTGCTTTATCTGACAAAGGGAGATAGAATAGAAATAGAAAAGGATATCTGGATAGATGTGCTTTATCCGGAAGAACAATCCGAAGAAGCTTATCAAATGCTTCTTACAGATGAGGGTGATGAGAACAGAAACAGTCTGTTGGTCAAATTGTATTATCATGGACTGACCGTACTGCTGACAGGTGATATCGGAATTGAAGGAGAGAAAGAAATCATGGATTTATATAAGGATAATTCTGCAATACTGAATGCAGATGTTCTTAAAACAGGTCATCACGGCAGCAGATACTCAACAGGTGATACTTTTCTTGAAATAGTCAGCCCTGACGTGGCCGTATTTCAAGTCGGGAGGAATAATTTTGGACACCCTCATCCTACAATCATTGATAAATGTTTAAAAAAAGATATAATTATATATAGAAATGACATCGATGGAGCAATTATCTTTGAAGAAGAGGAGTACAAATGGCAAATAACAGCTCTGAAAAAGAGGAACACGCATATAAAAAAATAGACAGAGAAATAAAAAGCAACATTGTTAAAAATCTGCTTTTTTTATATGGCAGGGAAAATTTTCTTATCCATTGGGCGGTGGATACATTGGTACAGAAAAATGTTAATGAAGTTTGCAGAGAAATGGATTTTTCACATCTTGACGGTACGACGGTCACATTGGAACAGATAATAAACAGCTGTGAAACCGTACCTTTTCTGTCTCCAAAGAGGGTGGTGCTTATCAGTGATTTCAAACTTATAGAAGGCACGAAAAGCAAGAATTTGAACGAGGAAGAAGAAAAAAGACTTGCCGTATATCTGAAACAGCTTCCGCAAGAATGTATGCTTATCCTGACTGCAGAAGGTGTTGATAAGAGGAAAAGACTATATAAGACTGTTTCAGAAGTGGGAAGCGTTTATGAATTCGGTGAACTGGATGAGAAATCCTTAAGATCATATATTGCAAAAAGATTCCGGGAATCGGGAAAAAAAGCAAATACTTCAGTAATATCTCAGATTATACAAACTTCAGGATATTATGATAAAGATACGGATTACAATTTGTACAACTTGGAAAATGATATCAAAAAGGCAATCGCATACAGCGAAGAATCCGACGTTGGTATTGATGCCGTTAATCACACGATATCAGGTAATATAGACACCTACGTATTTAACTTGATCGATCACTTAAGCGGGAATCGCAAGGGTGAGGCATATCAAATACTGCATAATCTTCTTGTTTCAGGAGAGAATGAATATAGGCTGCTTGCTCTGCTCGCCTCGCATTTTGAAATAATATTGTCGGTCAAGGAAATGAAGGAGGAAGGGAAATCATTACAGGAGATGAAAAAACTTCTTGGTATACATGAATACAGAATAAAAGTCGCGGCAATGCTTACTGAAAGATATACGCTTTCCTCTTTGCGAAAGATATTGCGGAAAATCTACGAAATTGATAAGCATATTAAAACAGGTCTGTTGGAGGCTTCATTGGCGCTGGAACTGTTCATCGCGGAGATATAAGATGAAAATACAGATTAAGGCAGATCTGATGCTGGTGGGTGTAACACTGTGCTGGGGTATATCATACTGGCTGATCGATATCAGTCTTACTCAGATTGGCACATTCACACTAAATACATTGCGTTTTTTATGCGCATTTTTAATTGCAGCGGCATTAGCTTTTCCGAAATTGAAAACAGTAAATAGAATTACCTTAAAATACAGTGCGATTTTAGGTCTTGTCCTGTTTTTTGTATATATTGGAGCCACATACGGAGTCAAATATACAACGCTGTCAAATGCAGGATTTCTGTGCGCCTTGTCTGTTGTAATAACACCTATATTTGCATATATATTTTTAAAACAGAGGCCGGAAAAGAAGCTTGCCGCCACTGTGGTCATGTGTCTTGTGGGTATTGCTCTGCTTACATTGAAAGAGGATCTAAAGCCCGCGCTGGGTGATATCTTCAGCATTTTATGTGCCGTCTTCTATGCCATACACCTGCTTGTCACAGAACATGCCGTTAAAAAGGCTGAAATAAATGTATTTCAGCTGGGGGTTTTTCAACTAAGTTTTACAGGATTATATAATCTTATTATAGCCATTCTGGTGGAAGATCCGTCTTTACCTCATTCCTCAAGTGTTTGGTTTGCAGTTTTATTTCTTACCATTTTCTGTACCGGCTTTGCTTTTATTGTACAGACGATAGCACAACAATTTACCAGTGCCTCTCATGTCGGTGTTATATTTTCTCTTGAACCTGTGTTCGCAGGAGCTGCGGCTTTCTTTCTCGCCGGTGAAGTACTTTCAGGTAGAGCATATTTTGGCGCGTTGCTTATGATAATCAGCATTTTTGTGATGGAGCTTGACTTAAAAAGCATAGCAGAAAAAATATTTAAAAAGAATATCAAGTCAAATTAGTTCCTTCATATTATATGTAAATATTATGCAAATTGAGGCTTGGAAGCTTACTATCGTTGCAAAATGGCTTGTTGGCGGAATCGCTTGTTACTAAAATGTCAATGTTTTCTCTTGTTTTTCTACAATTGGTTTGGTATATTTATACGATGAACATATCACTTAAGCGTTGTAATAAACATTTGTTTGTTATTTATAATTAGCAGGAGGAAAGAAATGACATGTGAAAACAGTGGCTGCCAATGTGGGTGCAGCAACCCTGAATACGCAGAACTTGATGCTGTGATGGGGAAATATGCAAAAACACCTGGAAGTTTGATTTCAATCTTACAAAAAGCCCAGGACATTTATGGATTCTTATCCATAAATACAATTAATTATATATCTGAAATGACCGGTATAAAGCCAGCCAAAATCTATGGAGTTGCAACATTTTATTCTCAATTCAGACTGCAGCCGATCGGCAAGTATCTGATAATGCTATGCAAAGGTACTGCCTGCCATGTAAACGGTGCAGACAAGATCGAAGAAGCAGTCTGTGATGAATTGAATATCAACGATGGAGAGACAACCAAGGATGGGATATTTACATTGAATAATGTAGCTTGTCTGGGTTGCTGCAGCCTTGCTCCGGTGATGATGGTCAAGAGCGAATCCGGCGATGAGACTTTTGGCAATTTAACTAAGGAAAGTGCAAAGAAAGTGCTGAAAGAAATCAGACAGAGAGAGGCAAAGGAGGCGAAGGCTGTATGAAAGTTATTGTAGGACAGGGAAGCTGCGGAGTAGCATCCGGAGCAAAAAAAACGGCTGCAGAATTTGAGAAAAAGATAAGAGAAAAAGGTCTGAATATAGAAGTCAGCAAGGCAGGATGTGTCGGGAACTGCTATTTGGAACCGATAGTTGATATATACGATGATAATGGCGGCTTAACAAGGTACGTTAAGGTCCAGCCCGGTCAAGTTGCCGATATCGTAGAAACACACCTGATTGGCGGCGAAGTGGCAGTAGATCATGAAATTTCAGAGATTGATAAGACATTTCTTGGTAAACAAAAGAGAATCGTCCTCCGAAATTGTGGAATGATTAATCCCGAGAATATAGATGAATATATAGCCATAGGCGGTTATGAAGCAACTAAAAAGGCAATTACGTCGATGACACCTGATGAAGTTATCGAAGAAATAAAGAATTCCGGACTGAGGGGCAGAGGTGGTGCAGGATTCCCGACATGGTTTAAGTGGAATGCCGCAAAGACAGCTCCCGGTACAGAAAAATATATGGTATGCAATGCAGACGAAGGAGATCCGGGCGCATTTATGGACAGGAGCGTTCTGGAGGGTGACCCGCATTCTCTTATCGAAGGTATGGTAATCGGCGGCTATGCCATGGGTGCGTCGGAAGGCGTTATCTATGTTCGTGCAGAATATCCGCTGGCTATTCACAGACTTGAGACTGCGATGAATCAAGCCAGAGAAAGAGGATTCCTGGGTAAGAACCTATTCGGATCTGATTTTAGCTTTGATATCAGAATCAAGGCCGGCGCGGGCGCATTCGTATGCGGTGAAGAAACTGCTTTGATCGCTTCGCTGGAAGGTGAAAGGGGTATGCCCAGACTGAAACCTCCATTCCCTGCGCAAAAGGGTTTCTGGCAAAAGCCTACAAACATCAATAATGTTGAAACATTAGCAAATGTTGCCTGGATCATAGCAAACGGCGGTGACGCCTTCGGTAATTATGGCACTTCCAAGAGTAAGGGTACGAAGGTATTCGCTTTAGCCGGTAAGATTAAGAAAGGCGGACTTGTTGAAGTTCCTATGGGCTTGCCTTTGAAAGAGGTCATTTACGGAATCGGTGACGGTATAAAGAATGATAAGGCTTTCAAGGCTGTTCAGATGGGTGGTCCTTCAGGCGGATGTATTCCGGCTTCACTGATAGATACACCTGTAGATTACGAGAATATTACAAAGACCGGAGCAATCGTGGGTTCCGGCGGTATGATCGTTATGGATGAAACGACGTGCATGGTGGATATGGCCAGGTATTTTCTTGATTTCACAAGAAAAGAATCCTGCGGTAAGTGCAACTATTGCCGTATAGGTACTAAAAGAATGCTTGAGATTCTGGAAAGAATCACGGTCGGGAAAGGGAAAGACGGCGATATTGAACTTCTTGAAGAGCTTGCATCAAAAATCAAAGACGGCTCAATGTGCGGCTTAGGGCAGACAGCTCCGAATCCGGTACTCACCACTATTAAATACTTTAGAAATGAGTACGAGGATCATATATACAAGAAAAAATGTACCGCTCACTCCTGTAGAGAATTGCTGACCTTCACTATCACTGACAAATGTTCAGGATGTACATTGTGCGCAAGAAAATGTCCCGTGCATGCTATCAAGGGCGAATTGAAAAAACAGCACGAAATTGATCAAAGCATATGTATTAAGTGTGGAAAATGTGAAGAAACCTGCAGATTCGATGCGATCATCAGAGATTAAGAGAGAGAGGTGAAAATAATGAAAAAATTCAGATTAAATATCGATGGAAAAGAGGTGTTCGGAATTCCCGGACAGACGATTCTGGATATTGCAAAAGAAAACGATATCTATATTCCGACTCTCTGCTTTGATGAAAGAACTGAAATATATGGCGCTTGCGGTATTTGTGTTGTAGAAGTGGAAGGAAATCCCAAAATGGTGAAGGCCTGCGCAACCGAAATCGCTCCAAATATGATCATTACTACAACAAGCGAGAGGATAAAAGAATCAAGAAAGACAAATCTTGAGCTTCTTTTATCAAATCATATTGGCGACTGCAGACCGCCATGCGTATTGGCATGTCCTGCAGAAACTGATTGCCAGGGATATGTCGGACTGATAGCAAATGGTGAATTTGATAAGGCTAATGAGTTAATAAAGGATAAGATTCCACTGCCCGGAAGCATTGGAAGAGTATGTCCGCACCCCTGCGAAGACAACTGCAGAAGAAGACTTGTAGACGAACCAATCTCGATAGCATGGCTGAAGAGATTTGCATCGGACTATGACTTATCAGGTGACAATCCGTTCATGCCTGATATAGCTCCTTCAACTGGGAAATCAGTAGCAATTATCGGAGGCGGTCCAATGGGTCTCTCTGCGGCTTATTACCTCAGGGTCATGGGTCATGATGTTACCATTTTCGAAGCGATGCCAAAGTTAGGCGGTATGCTGAGGTATGGTATTCCAGAGTACAGGCTGCCTAATGAAGTAGTAGATGAAGAAATAAACCTCATCGAAAAAATGGGCGTCACGATGATCACGGATACAAAGATCGGAAAGGATATATCCTTTGAATCTATACGAAAAGACTACGATGCTGTTCTTATAGGCATCGGTGCCTGGGTTTCCACAGGTGTGGGATGCAAGGGTGAGGATGCTGAAGGTGTTATAGGCGGTATAGATTTCTTGAGAAAAGTTGTCAGAAATGAAGAAATCAAACTTGGCGAAAACGTAGCTATCGTCGGAGGCGGCAATACCGCCATGGATGCATGCAGAACAGCGGTAAGGCTGGGTGCAAAGAAAGTATATAATATCTATAGGCGTACAAAAGATGAAATGCCGGCAGATATGGTTGAGATAGCAGAAGCAGAAGAAGAAGGTGTGGTCTTTAAGAATCTGACTAACCCGATTGAGGTGATCAAAGATGATGACGGACATGTAAAACAGGTATTACTTCAAGTTATGGAACTTGGCGAGCCTGATGCAAGCGGGAGAAGAGCACCTAAGCCGGTAGAAGGTAAAACGGAGACTTTAGATATAGATACGATGATCCTGGCAATCGGGCAGGCTGTTGATTCCAAGGGATTCGAAGAGCTGGACCTTACCAGAAAGAAAGGAATCGTATACGATAAAGAAACATTTATGACCAGCATTGAAGGCGTTTTTGCAGGCGGAGACTGCGGAAACGACAAGATATCCATCGCAATCGAATCTATAGCGGATGCAAAGAAAGCTTCCAATATAATAGATGCGTACCTTGCGGGTGAAAAAGTCAGATATGAAAAACCTTACACTGTGGAAAGACACGATATTACGGAGAAGACTTTCGAAGACAGAGAAAGACAGTGCAGACCAAAGATGGATCAACTGGAAGCAAAAGAAAGAAAAGACAACTTCACAGAAGTTGTGTTCGGTTATGATGAAGAACAAGCCATGGAAGATGCTAAAAGATGTCTTGAGTGTGGCTGCCATGACTATTTTGAATGCAAGCTTATCGACTATGCCAATGAATACAAGGTTAAGCCGGAACGATTAGCAGGAGATGTAAACAAAATAGATTATTTTGATGAGCATCCATTCATCATGAGAGACCCAAACAAGTGTATTCTTTGCGGATTATGTGTTCGCGTCTGTGATGAAGTTATGGGAGTGGGAGCACTTGGATTGGTGCACAGGGGATTTGATACAGTAGTAAAACCGACATTGGAAAAGCCTCTTGTTGAATCAGGATGCATATCCTGCGGCCAATGCGTAAGTGTATGTCCAACCGGAGCTTTGGGCGAGAAACTCACAATTGCGAAATCTGTTCCTCTTGAAACGGAAACAACGGATACAACCTGTCCGTACTGCTCTGTCGGGTGCAGCCTCCACCTTGAGACTTATGGAGATATGCTTATCAAGGCTGTCCCTGATAAGGAAGGTGCGGTAAATAAAGGACTTCTTTGCGGTAAAGGCAGGTTCGGGTTTGACTGTGCCGAGCTTGAGGGCAAATTACTTGAACCGATGATCAGGAAAGAAGACAGGTTTGAAGAATCTGATTATCATGAGGCATTTGTACTTACTGCTAAAAAGGCTCAAGCTATCGGAGCAATATATGGCAAGAATGCGGTAGCAGTAGCGATTTCTGATAGATATACCAATGAAGAAGCTTATGCGATCAAGAAGTTTGCTGAAGTCATTGGCGCAAGGACGCTGTGTTTTAACAATAGAGAAAACGGTCTTGCAAAAGTATTGGGTTTTGATGCATCTCCTAATACAATCGATGAGCTTCTTGCAACAGAAGTGATCCTTGTAACCGGTTTTAACACAGTACATAACCCGGTTATACAGCTAAAACTTAAACAAGCAGCTGAGGCAGGTGCCAAGATTGTTTTGATCAACCCGATAGGATTTAAACAACATTTTGAATTTGCATACAAGACACTCTATGTTAATAACGATGTGACCTTCCTGAAGGAGATTGCCAAGGCATTACTGGATATGGGCAAGACATCTACAGCACACGGTTTCGAGAAATTTGCCGCAAGCCTTGCAAAGATTGAAACAAGTGATGACGCAAAGATGGTCGCTGATCTTTACGGAAAAGCAAAGAAAGCAATGATCGTATTTCAGCAGAACTTCGTTACGACGCATGCGGCATCATTGATCGCTGATATAGCGGTGATTTCCGGGCATATCGGTGCGCCAAGAGACGGCATTCTTATGGTTAAGGCAAAAAACAACAGCCAGGGATTGATCGATCTTGGAATAAGAGGCGGCGCAGAAAAAATGGAAGGGGTGAAAGCACTTTTGGTTTTCGGAGAAGATCCAAAAGTTGATTTGGGCGGTCTGGAATTCTTGATGGTTTCTGATACTCATATGACAGATACGGCGAAAAAAGCAGATGTTATCATTCCAGGTACCGGATTTGCTTCTACAGACGGCACTTTTACAAATACTGAAAGAAGAATACAGCAGGTATGTCAAGCTGTTAACGAAGAAGTTTCCTTCAGCAACTGGGAAATTGCAGCCGAGCTGGCACATGTATTTGAAGTTGAAATGCCTTTTGATGACACGTTTGATATTTCTGTAGAAATGGATGACGAACTTTATAAGTATAAGTATGCTGAAATCGGCGAAATCCTCGGGGGAGTACTGAAGCCGGAAAAACCGGTATTAAAGACTATCCGTGACGCAAAATTCACAGATCTGCTAAATTCAACGGATAACCTTATGAATGTTATCTCGCAACGACTTCCCAAACCAGTATAGGAAGCAGTAACCTGAATTAAAAAATGAATTGAAAATACAAAGAGAGGCAAGTACCTACCGGTGCTTGCCTCTCTCTTTTATATAAGACTATTTATTCTGGAATTTGGCGGGTCTCTTTTCGAGGAAAGCAGTCATTCCTTCTACTCTGTCCTCTGCACAGAAAGGAGCAACAAAAATTTCTGCTTCATACGCTACTCCGGTTTTTACATCAAGACTGATTCCGTTATTTATTGCTAATTTAGCAGCCTTAATTGCGATCGGAGCCTTTGCCATAATGGTCTTGGCAACTTTTTCAGCTGTTCCCATCAATTCTTCAGCAGGAACTATCCTTTCGACCAAGCCGATTCTGTATGCTTCCTGAGCATCTATCATTTCAGCTGTCATAATCAAATATTTGCCCATGCCTTTTCCGACAAGTCTCGGAAGTCTCTGTGTGCCTCCGAAGCCAGGAATAATTCCAAGATTGACTTCAGGCTGCCCGAACTTTGCCTTTTCCGAAGCAATCCTGATATCACAAGCCATAGCGAGCTCACATCCCCCACCGAGTGCAAAACCGTTAATAGCTGCGATGACGGGTTTGTCAAGAGTTTCGATCATATTAAATACACTTTGCCCTTTTATCATCATATCTCGGCCTTCTAAAGTTGAGAGCCCGACCATTTCAGAAATATCTGCTCCGGCTACAAAGGCTTTGCCTTCACCTGTTAATATTACAATTTTAACTTCAGGGTCATTATTAACAGCAGTAAATGCTGCGTACAAATCATCCAGAACCTCATTATTTAAGGCATTAAGGGATTTTGGCTTGTTTACAGTTATGTAAGCAATTCCTTCTTTCAATTCATAAAGCAAATTCTTATACATCATACTACTTCCTTTCCCGTTTATGATCATTTTGTATCTAATGTTGTACCACTATCTTAACACCGTGGGTAATTATAATCAATGATTTTAGAATACGTTAAAAAATATCACCCCGGTTAAAGGGTGATACTTTTTCATATTTTATTCAACTTCTTTAAATTCATCCTTACCTACGCCGCACAGAGGACATTCGAAATCTTCCGGAAGGTCATCCCACTTTGTACCCGGAGCATAATCTTCATAGCCATCTTCTTCATCATAAACCCATCCGCATACGACACATTCATACTTTGCCATATCAAAATCTCCTTCTACTTCTTTGAAAAAGGTCCTGTGAACCCCTTTACGCGGTATTATACCATCTATTTGATTTTTTAAAAGAGGCAGTTTATAAAAACGAATGAGAGTTCTTCAAAGAAAAATCTCAATCGCGAGATAAAATAATGAGTAGTTTCCCTGATTTATGACTGATAACAGCGTTTTGTTCGGTAAATTCATTGCTAACGCCCATAGGTAAACTATGATTAAGCCGACCATTTATCAACGGATACTTGACCCCTTGTGTGAAAATCCCTTCGCATGCTTCACTGTAAGATAAAAGAGAGATTTTATATCCATCTACTTTGCTTAAGGTAATGGTTCCGGGGTTCCTCAAGGTGGTACGATTGCTTCCGTCAAAGATCCAGATAGATTTGCCTTGGTCGACCGCATAGGACATGGCTTGTATATTTGCAATGGTGTGATCAAGTCTGCCTCCAAGTCCACCAAGAATATAAAATTCTTCGAACCCTTGGTCTATCCCATATTTCAAACAGATCATCGTATCAGTATCGTCTTTTTCTTGCGGTTGAGGGAATATACGACACCCGCTCCTTAAACGAGGCTCCTTTAAACTGATATCACTAAAAGCGCTGCCTGTGATATCTAAAGCGATTGATTCATAGCTCAATGAATCAAAATCACCAATGAGAACATCAGTGTGGATACTTTCAGCACATGCATGCAAATAGCCTCCATCTGCGCAGATTATAAAGTCATCTTTTTGAAACTCGAAGTTCTCGATTAATCGTGCAGATTGATAGGAAGTAATGATAATACACCGATTCAGCGGACTCACCTCTTTACCGCAGCACGCAGTGCCTTGTCAAAATCCCCAATGATATCCTCGATATCTTCTATTCCCACAGAAACACGAATCATTTCGGGAAGAATCCCTGATTTAATCTGCTGCTGCTCAGAAAGCTGCCGGTGTGTCGTACTAGCCGGATGTAGGATGCTTGTCCGAAGATCACCGAGATGAACCACCAGACGTACAAGATCAAGATATTTGATCAGCTCTTTTCCGGGTTTTGCACCTCCCTTTATCCCAAAACAAAGAATGCCACTGGCGCCTTTTGGCATGTACTTCCGAGCCAGTTCATAATAGGGATCGCTTTTTAATCCGGGATATTTTACCCAATCCACACAGGGATGTGTCGAGAGGAATTGAGCTAATTTTAAAGCATTTTCACTATGCCGTTCCATTCTTAAATGCAATGTCTCTAAACCCAGATGGAACATGAAGGCGTTAAACGGGCTGGGTGTACACCCGTAGTCTCTGAGAAGCTGGACGCGGGCTTTCACAATATAAGCGGGAGATCCAAATGCCTTAATATAGGAAAGATCATGATAGCTTGGATCAGGCTCCACCAGACCGGGAAATTTTCCGTTATTCCAATTGAAGTTACCACCGTCGATCAAAATTCCTCCAAGACTTGTGGCATGTCCGTCAGTATATTTTGACGCGGAATGCATTATTATATTAGCGCCATGTTCAAAAGGGCGGCAAAGATAAGGAGTTGCAAGAGTATTGTCAACAATAAAAGGCACATCAAGCTGCTTCGAGGCTGATGCAAACTTCTCAAAATCAAGAATATTCATTCCCGGATTAGCAATAGTTTCACCGAAGATAGCTTTTGTATTTGGTCTTGCACATGCAAGAATCGTTTCTATGTCAGTATCGGGGTCTACAAATGTAAAGTCAATGCCAAGCTTGCGCAGCGATACGTCAAATAAATTAAAGGTACCTCCATATATACTGGAAGAGGATATGACATGGTCTCCTGACTGACAGATGTTAAGAATTGAAAACATACTGGCACTTTGCCCCGAGGAAAGAGCCAGCGCACCAGCTCCACCCTCCAGAAGATTCATTTTTCCTTCAAATGCTTCATTTGTTGGATTGCCAAACCTTGTATAGAAAGAGCCACTCGCTTTCAAATCGAAGAGATCCGCCACATAATCAGAGTCATCGTATGAAAAAGTGGTACTTTGAACGATGGGTAATACCCTCGGCTCACCTGCTTTTGGATTGTAAGTGCCCTGAACACAATTAGTATTAAATCGATATGGTGTCATAATGTACCCTCCTAAAAACTTATTTAATTATTGTATCATAATTTTATTATTATTTGCATTAAAATACTTCTAATTTCCGCTTTCTTATGTTTGAAAATTCTGATAATCAATTTCATTCAAATACCACTTGCAAATCGAAGTATCTATGGTTATACTTTAACTAAAGGCACAGACACAAGATTGGGGGGAGTAAATGGAAAGTATTATAACCAAAGTTTTAAAGGAAAAAGTGGACCCGTTGCTGGCATCTCATTTCGGCGGAGCAGTGTTGACTGCATTTGAAAATGGTATCGCATATATTAAACTGACGGGAGAATGCAGTACATGTCCATCAGCCCAGTATACCATTGAAGACGTGGTTAAGGAAATTATAATGGGTGAAATACCGGAAGTTAAAGATGTGGTTCTTGATACGTCTGTAAGTGAAGATATGCTTGAGATGGCAAGAAAACTTCTTAAAAAGGAGAAATAGAAACCTGATAAGAAGAGATATGCAAAATTAGGCAGATTTTGGACTGAACATAATCGCATAAATATTGCTTACTGTAGTCAACAATGGGGTATATATTCTTTAAGACAGTTTTGTGCAGGAAAAGGATAATCTGTGCCGTTGCTGTCGGTGTAAAATGATGTAAAGATAAGGAGTGGTTTTATTATGACATTAATGACAGGAGCTCAATATATTGAGAGCTTAAGAAAATTGAACACAAAAGTTTATT
>JAQUYC010000038.1 GCA_028692105.1 Eubacteriales bacterium
AAGCCATATTTCCATAATGGCGTTTTGCAAACTCTTTCAGCAGCCAAGTCTTACCGACCTGACGTACTCCTTTTAAAATGAGCGGTTTTCTATATTTGGAGTTTTTCCAGTCCAGCAGTTTTTGCATAACCAGTCTTTCCATATTACCACCTCCAAAATAACACATTATTATACAAGTTTTGCGTATGATAATCACATTTATATTAGCATTATAACCGAAGTCCCAATGTTAGTCAACGGAAATCACATTATTATTATGAATTAGTCTTATAAAATCACATAATTGTGCAATACCACTTTTGCTATCTTTAGCATAACAAAACCTGCCTCTATAAACAAGGCAGGTTTTGTTCTCTTTCATGTATTCTTAATTTTGCTTACCGGTTTAGATTTTAAGCCGCATATTCAAAAACCCAATGCAACCGACACTGATTATGAACACTGTATGGACTGTGGACTTTGATACCCGAAATTTTTTTGCTGCCGCCCTAACTGTGGAATTGGTTTCAAGTATGTGCCCAGCGAGTTCTAAAACCCGCTCCTCTATGTAATCCTTCATATTTTAGACATTCACCACCTTCATATATTTATGCAATACTTTTGATTGGCCTCCAAAGCCAAAGCAACGCTTTCTTTACAACAATATATGTAGGACGAGGCGACGATATGCTATTTTGATTCATGTAATCAGACCGATGAATAAAAATACATTTTTCGTAATAAATATACAATATTTTATTGACATAGCCTAAAATCGGCGTATAATATGATACTAAGATTTGATG
This sequence comes from Eubacteriales bacterium, assembly GCA_028692105.1. Lineage (GTDB taxonomy): Bacteria > Bacillota > Clostridia > Peptostreptococcales > Anaerovoracaceae > Anoxybacterium. The sequence goes on from JAQUYC010000038.1 coordinate 786, forward strand.
AAATTGTGGGAAGGAAAGCCAAAATGCGTTACAGAATATTTATCGATGGACGAGAAGGAACGACGGGTCTGAAAATACAAAAAAGGTTACAAGACAGAGATGATCTTGAGATTCTATCGATATCTGACAATGAACGTAAAAACTTAAGAGCACGGTTGGAAATAATAAATAAGGCAGATATCACATTTCTGTGCTTGCCGGACGACGCTTCCAGGGAAATTGCGAAAAACGCAGGTAAAGATCGGCGAATCATCGATACTTCTACCGCTCACAGAACAAATAATGAGTGGGTCTACGGGTTCCCGGAGCTCAATGCGGCACAGAAGGATAGAATAAAGGGGTCAAACAGGGTGGCTGTGCCCGGATGCCATGCTACCGGCTTTATTTCACTGGTAAATCCCCTTGTCTCTCTTGGTATAATCAAGAAGGATTATCCTTTCACATGTCATTCTATCACAGGATACAGCGGCGGAGGGAAGAGTATGATTGCGCAGTATGAGAGCAATTTTAGGAATCAATATTTTGACAGCCCGCGTCAATATGGTCTTACACAGCACCATAAGCATTTGCCGGAAATGAAAGCAATGACCGGAATCAGCCACGTGCCGGTCTTTCTCCCAATCGTTGCAGATTATTACAGCGGTATGTTAGCTACCGTATCCCTGCATGGCCGTTTGATAAAAGATAAAAAAACACCGGAAGAATTGAGACGGATTTATTCGGAATACTATAAGGAACAGATATTTATCCAGGTAAGAGAATTCGAGGAATACCCAGAGGATGGGTTTATGCCGGCAAATGAGCTGACAGAAACAGATGGATTGGAGCTCTTTGTTACCGGCAATGAAGAACAGATGATTCTGATGGCCAGATACGATAACCTGGGAAAAGGAGCGTCCGGAGCGGCAATACAATGTATGAATATTATGCTTGGATTACCTGAAAGTAAAGGGCTCGTTATAAAAAACAGGAGGAAAGAAAATGTTGATTGAATATATTGAAGGAGGTGTATGTGCTCCTAAAGGCTTTAAAGCATCGGGAGTGCATTGCGGAATAAGAAAGAATAAAACAAAAAAAGATTTGGCTCTTATCGTTAGCGATGTTACTTGTAATGCGGCTGCCGTCTATACACAAAATAAGGTCAAAGGTGCTCCCGTTGCAATAACACAAGAGCATTTAAAAGGCGGGAAAGCAAGAGCTATTATCTGCAACAGCGGAAACGCAAATACCTGCGCACCAAATGGCATAGAAATCGCGGTAAGGACGTGTGAGATATTGGCGAATGAGCTTTCTGTCAGTTCAACCGAAATTATCGTATGTTCAACCGGAGTAATCGGCGAGCCTATGAGTATTGAGCCCTTTGAAAAGGGAATACCGAAACTGGTGAAGAAATTAAGCCATGATCAAAGCGGTTCGGATAAAGCTGCCCACGCGATTATGACCACAGACACGATAAAAAAAGAATTTGCAATTTCTTTAAATATAGGCGGTAAGGAGTGCCGCATAGGAGCTATTGCAAAAGGCAGCGGAATGATTAATCCGAATATGGCAACAATGCTGTGTTATATAACAACAGATATAGCGATTACTTCTAAAATGCTTCAGAAAGCACTTTCTGATGATATTCTTGATACCTTCAATCAGCTGAGTGTTGACGGGGATACTTCCACCAACGACACGGTAGCCATTTTGTCCAACGGACTTGCCGGCAACGCAGTCATTGACAGTGAGGGTGAAGATTATGACACTTTCTGCGCAGTTTTAAATGAACTTACTACATCTATTGTAAAGGCACTGGCCAAGGATGGGGAGGGAGCCAGCAAACTGTTGGAATGCATCGTATCAGGGGCACCGAATAAAAAAACCGCAAGAATTGTCTCGAAATCAGTAATAACCTCCAGCCTGTTCAAGGCAGCTATGTTCGGGAAGGATGCCAATTGGGGCAGAGCATTATGCGCTATTGGATATGCAGATGCGGAATTCGATGTCAGCAATGTGGATATTACGATCGCTTCGGAAAAGGGCAGTGTAGAAGTCTGCAAAGGCTCTGCTTACAATAATTTCAGCGAGGACGATGCCTTGAAAATCTTAAACGAAGACGAAATTAAAATACTGGTATCCTTGAATCAGGGAGATGCACAAGCTGTATCATGGGGCTGTGATTTAACTTATAATTATGTAAAAATAAACGGAAATTATAGAACCTGATCGTAATACAGCACGTCTCGTTTGTGATGGCGAACTGCCGTTACCTCATCATAAAAATAGCGAAGAATGAGTAAAGGATTAAGAAAATGAAAGATACAATAACAAGAGCAACAGTATTGTTAGAGGCGCTCCCATATATACAGAAGTTTTGTAATAAAGTCATAGTTATAAAATACGGGGGAAATGCGATGATCAGCGATACGTTGAAGAAAGCGGTCATGAAGGACATTGCACTCCTCACAATTGTTGGGATTAAGGTCGTTTTAGTTCACGGAGGCGGGCCGGAAATCAGCAGTATGTTGAAAACTATGGGCAAGGAATCCATCTTCATAGATGGACTGAGGTATACGGATGAAGAAACCGCAGAGGTGGCCGCAATGGTGCTGGCAGGTAAGGTAAATAAAAACCTGGTTTCTATGATTCAGCAGCATAATGGAAAAGCGATAGGACTGTGTGGATTGGACGGAGGCATGCTCCAGGTTGATAAGCTTCAGAATGAAGTCGATCTTGGCTTTGTAGGCGATATAAAGAAGGTAGAAGTCTCACCGATAATCATGGCGCTGAAAAATGGATTCACTCCGGTAATCGCAACAATCGGAGCAGATAAGAACGGACAAACATACAATATCAATGCAGATACAGCAGCAGCGGCAATAGCCGGGGCATTAAAAGCAGAAAAGCTGATTTTAATGACTGATGTAAGAGGTCTGTTGATGAATAAGGATGATGAAGATTCACTGATTTCAAAAATTAATATAGAAGATGTACCGAGACTGATTGAGGAAGGAATCATCGACGGCGGTATGATTCCGAAAATAAAAAGCTGTATCGATGGTATTAAAAACGGGATTAAAGAGGCAGTCATCATTGATGGCAGAATAGAACATTCCATACTGATCGAACTGTTTTCTGATGAAGGAATAGGGACATTGCTGTTTGAAGAAAAGGAGCATCCACAGTGAACAGTAAAGATATAAAAGAGAGAGACAGTAAATATATTCTTGGAACCTACGCAAGGTATGATCTGTGTATAGCAAAAGGAAAAAGTGCAACCTGTTATTCGCCTGAAGGTAAAAAATATATAGATTTTTCTTCAGGTATCGGAGTGAATTGCCTCGGATACAGTGATGACAGATGGGCGGAGACGGTGAGCAGACAGCTTCGGACATTACAGCATACATCAAACCTGTTCTATACAGAGCCCTGCGGCGAGCTTGCCGAAATACTAATTCAGAGAACAGGATTTGACAAGGTATTTTTCTGCAATTCGGGTGCTGAAGCAAATGAGGGAGCAATCAAAGCTGCGAGAAAATACAGCTTTATGAAGTATGGAAGAGGAAGATACGACATCATAACCTTGCAAGATTCCTTCCATGGAAGAACAATGGCGGCAATTACCGCTACCGGACAGGAGGAATATCATAAATATTTTGATCCTTTTGTTGAGGGGTTTACATATGCTAAAGCCAATGACACTGAAGATATAAAGATAAAGGTCTCAGATAAGACCTGTGCTATTATGATTGAGCTTGTGCAGGGAGAAGGCGGTGTCAATAATCTGGAGCAGGATTATGTAAAGGAACTGCACCGCTTATGCCGGGAGAAAGATATTCTTCTTATCGTGGATGAGGTTCAAACCGGCATCGGAAGAACCGGAAAGCTCTTTGCTTATGAACACTACGGAATACTACCGGATATGATAACAGTGGCAAAGGGTCTGGGTGCAGGCTTGCCTATTGGGGGAATCCTCTTTAACCACAATTGTTCCCTTGTTCTTGAAGCGGGGGATCATGGAACCACCTTCGGAGGGAATCCTGCAGTATGTGCCGGAGGAGTAGAAGTTCTGACGAGGCTGGATGACAATTTCCTTGAGCAGGTCGCCGGTAAGGGCAGTTTCCTGAAGGCAGAGATCGAAAAGATGGAAGGGGTATCAAAAGTTACAGGACTCGGTATGATGATTGGGATAGCGGTGCAGGCCAAGGAAGCAAAAGAAGTTGTGAAAGATGCTCTAAAGCTTGGTCTGATCTTGCTTTCCGCCAAGGATAAGGTAAGGCTGCTACCGCCTCTGAACATTACAGACGATGAATTGAAAGAAGGGCTTGAACTTTTGCAGAAAGCCTTGAAATAATATGAAGACAGGAGGGAAGGAGCACATTTATATGGAAAAAAACAATGCAATTATAGAAAACAATATAATTAAGGAAGAAAACATTGCCTATTTGATTCTTGAAGACGGAACTGTTTATCAAGGTGAAAGCTTCGGAGCGACAGGCAGCGTCATCGGGGAAGTGGTGTTTACTACAGGAATGACAGGATATCAGGAAACATTGACGGATCCAAGCTGTTTTGGCCAGCTTGTAGCGCAGACATTTCCTTTGATAGGAAATTACGGGCTGAATGACAGCGACAGCGAATCGGATAATGTCTGGGCTAAGGGATATATCGTGAGGGAATGGTGCAAAGAACCCTCAAACTTCCGAAGCCGATACAATATGGATGAATATTTGAAAAAACATAATATAATTGGCATCTGCGGCATTGACACAAGAGCGCTTACAAAAAAGATAAGAGAACATGGCGTCATGAACGGGGCGATCATATCTGATCTGCCTGTGGACAAGGACGCTTTTTTAAAGGAAGTAAAACAGTATGTCATACAGGATGCGGTTAAATCTGTATCTTGCAGCGAAAAGATATTCCATGAATCTCCAAATGCGGAATTCCATGTCGTACTCTATGATTATGGTTACAAGGCTAATATACTGAGATGCCTGCTCAACAGAGGCTGCAGCGTAACAGTCGTACCTCATAATACATCCTTTGATGAGATCCTGAAAATCAATCCCGAAGGCATCATGCTTTCCAACGGACCCGGGGATCCTGCCGTAAATACTGAGGAAATTGCAATATTAAAGGAGCTTATGGGAAGCGGTATCCCGATTTTCGGAATATGTATAGGACACCAGCTGTTGGCTCTCGCTAACGGAGCAAAATCGCAGAAGCTGAAGTACGGGCATCGCGGGGCTAATCAGCCAGTCATGGATATAATTAGAGACCAGGTTTTCATCACCAGTCAGAATCATGGCTACGCTATTATGGGTGATACGCTAAATCCGGGGATTGGCAATATTAGTCACTATAATGTTAATGACGGAAGCTGTGAAGGAATTGTCTATAAAAGGGCTAAAGCCTTTACGGTGCAATTCCATCCGAAGGCTTGTTCCGGCCCACTGGATACCGAGTATCTTTTTGACGCCTTTATCCAAATGATGAAAGACAATAGAAAGGATTGATGATATGCCATTACGAGACGATATAAAAAAGGTACTAGTAATTGGTTCGGGACCAATTATCATAGGCCAGGCAGCAGAGTTTGATTATGCGGGGACACAGGTTTGCCGCTCATTAAAGGAAGACGGACTTGAAGTCATTCTGGTAAATTCCAATCCTGCAACCATCATGACAGATAAAACCATGGCAGATGAGGTATATATAGAGCCATTGACGCTTCCCGTGCTGAAAAAGATTATCAGGATGGAAAAGCCGGACAGCATCCTTCCTACTATGGGAGGACAGACAGCGCTAACTCTGTCAATGCAGCTTGCAAAGGAAGGATTTCTGAAGGAGCAGAATGTCAAACTTTTAGGAGCGGCTCCGGAGACAATCGATAAAGCAGAAGACAGACAGCTATTCAAAGACATGCTGGAATCGATTGGGGAACCGGTCATACCCTCAAAAGTAGTGACTGATATAGAAGACGCTTTGGAATTTGCTGAAGTAATAGGATATCCCGTCATTGTACGTCCGGCTTACACACTTGGAGGAACCGGAGGCGGAATCGCATATACAAAAAAAGAATTGTTTCGCATTGGCGAAAACGGTTTGCGTCTAAGCCCAATCAATCAGATCCTGGTGGAACGCGGTGTATCCGGCTGGAAAGAAATTGAATTCGAAATTATTCGAGACAGCAAAAATAATACGATCACTGTTTGTTCTATGGAAAACGTAGACCCGGTAGGAGTGCATACAGGGGATTCAATAGTCGTTGCTCCGGCGGTGACTTTGTCTGATAAAGAATATCAAATGCTTCGAACGGCAGCGATTAAAATCATTCAGGCGCTTGGTGTGGAAGGCGGCTGCAACTGCCAGTTTGCTCTGCATCCTGAAAGCTTTGAATATGCGGTTATTGAGGTGAATCCGCGAGTATCAAGGTCATCTGCACTTGCCTCGAAAGCTACGGGTTACCCTATTGCTAAGGTTGCCTCAAAAATAGCGATCGGATATACGCTGGATGAAATACTGAATGCAGTGACAGGTAAGACTTATGCCTGCTTTGAACCGGCGATTGACTATATTGTAGTTAAATTTCCAAAATGGCCTTTTGATAAATTTGTTTATGCCAATAGAACTTTGGGAACCCAAATGAAGGCTACAGGGGAAGTCATGGCAATCGGGACATCATTTGAACAGGCTATGATGAAAGCAGTGCGCTGTGTTGAGCTCAACCTTGACACCTTGAATCTGTACAAGCTCAAGGATAAGAGCGATCATGAAATTGAAGAGCTGCTTCATAATCGTGACGATGAAAGAATATTTGTAATTTACGAAGCATTAAAACGAGGAATCCCTGCCGATACGATCAATAAAATAACCCGCATAGACCTTTGGTTTATCCATAAGCTTGCAAATCTCGTCAATATGGAATACACATTGAAAGAGGGAACGCTTACTCAGGACAAATATAAGAAGGCTAAGAAGATGGGATTCCTGGATAAAACAATAATAAATCTCAGCGGACAGGAGCCTCCTGAAAAGCTTTATGCTTCATATAAGATGGTGGATACCTGCGCAGCGGAATTTGCGGCTGAGACGCCATACTTTTATTCAACTTATGATGAGGAAAATGAAGCCAAGGAGTTTATAGAGCAGCACATCACCGGGAAGAAAAAGGTGATCGTATTCGGATCAGGGCCTATCCGCATAGGGCAGGGTATAGAATTTGATTATTGCTCTGTACATTGTGTTTCCGCACTTAAGGAAGCGGGCTATGAAGCGATTATTGTTAACAATAATCCTGAAACTGTATCAACAGACTTTGATATTTCCGATAGACTCTACTTTGAACCGCTGACGCCGGAAGATGTTGATTCTATTTTGCACACGGAACAGCCGTGGGGCGTTGTGGTTCAATTTGGCGGTCAAACGGCTATTAAGCTCACAAAGTACTTAAAAAATAAGAACGTTCAGATTTTAGGGACATCGGCGGACAGCATCGATGCGGCTGAAGACCGTGAACGCTTCGACAAGCTTTTAGAGCATTGCAATATACCGCGGCCAAATGGAAGAATGGCTTATACGACTAAAAATGCAGTCAAAGAAGCCCAAAAGGTCGGATATCCCGTGCTGCTGCGTCCATCCTATGTACTGGGCGGTCAGAACATGATAATAGCATATACAGATAGTGACGTAATCGAATATATGGATATCATCACATCAACAGAACTTGAGAACCCGGTTCTCATCGATAAATACCTTATGGGAACAGAAGTAGAGGTGGATGCAGTCTGTGATGGTGAAGATTTTCTGATTCCGGGAATTATGGAACATATTGAGAGAGCGGGAGTTCATTCCGGCGATTCTATCTCAGTGTATCCCCCTGTTACTTTGACGCAGGACGTCAGAGATACAATTGTGGAATACACAGGACGCCTGGCAAAGGAACTGAAGGTATACGGACTTGTAAATATTCAATATGTGCTGTTTGAGGGACAGGTTTATGTGATCGAAGTCAATCCAAGATCTTCAAGAACGGTTCCATATATCAGCAAAGTAACAAATGTTCCAATTGTTGATCTGGCAACGAAAGTAATTTTAGGAGCTAAGCTGAAGGATTTAGGCTACAGCAGCGGAGTCTGCCCTGAGGGTGATTACGTCGCAGTGAAAGTCCCGGTTTTCAGTTTCCCGAAACTTCACGATGCAGACAACCAGCTTGGGCCGGAAATGAAATCGACCGGTGAAGTCTTAGGAATAGATCATGATCTGGAGACAGCTCTTTTCAAAGGTCTGATCGCCGCGGGTTATGAATTGCACAAAGTTGGCAACTGTGTGCTCATCACGGTAAAAGATGCGGATAAGCCTGAAATCGTGCCTCTGGCGCAGAAATTCATCGATTTTGGCTATAAGATCTGGGCTACAAAGGGTACTTCGGAGTATCTGAACTTGCATGGTGTACAGTCGGAAATAGTCAATAAGCATGACGAGCCATCACCCAATACAAGTGATCTGTTTGATACCGGTGAGGTTGATTTTGTCGTATCCACCTCGACGATAGGAAGAAAGCCAGCGGTTCATTCTGTTCAGATGCGTAGAAAAGCTATAGAGAGGAATATCGCATGTCTGACATCTGTTGATACAGCCAATGCTCTTGCGAATAGCCTGCTTATGAATATGACGATAGAAAACTTTAATATGGTGGATATTGTAAAAATATGAATTTCTATTAATTAATCTGTAAAAAAAAATTGAAATATTTCCTCTTTGAAGATATAATATTTAAGATAAACGTAAAAGATAGAGATACATTAATAATGTTTTGGCTATATATTTGAGGAGGGATAAACTT
>JAQUYC010000039.1 GCA_028692105.1 Eubacteriales bacterium
TTTTGACGTGCAAATACCAGCGATTAGCAAGCATCTGCAAAACATATATGATGAAAATGAACTTAAAAAGGAAGCAACTATTTCCAAAATGGAAACAGTTCAAATTGAAGGTGAAAGAAACGTCAAAAACGTCTTCACAATGGAGGATTTTTCCGCAAGCATAAACAAATTTCTGTCCTTCAGAGAATACAAAATTTTGCCGGATAAAGGCTCTGTATCAAAGCAGAAAGCCGCTCTAAAAGCTGAAGCGGAATATACCGAGTTCAATAAGACTCAGAAGATCACTTCTGATTTTGACCGCCAAGTAAAAAAGCTTGTGGAGAAAGTCGGTGATTCAGATGAGTAAGCTGGAAGAATTGATTACTGAACTGTGTCCTGATGGAGTTGAGTACGTAACTTTAGGTGAAGTTTGCAACTTAATAACAAAAGGGACCACACCCAAAGAATTTGAGAAAAATGGGGTGGCTTTTATCAAAACGGAAGCGTTTGATGATACTTTAATTAATAAAGAAAGATTAGTTTACGTAAGTAAAGAAATGCATGAGGGCTTTCTAAGACGTTCTATTTTACAAGAAAATGATATTTTATTTGCTATTGCAGGAAGTATTGGAAAATGTACAATAGTGCGAAATGATATTCTTCCCGCTAACACTAATCAAGCACTTGCTATTATTAGGCTAAAGGAATCAGTTAGCGTCAGGTTTATATTCCATTTGTTGCAATCAAAATATATGCTATCTTATATAAAAAAAAGTGTAAAAGGTTCAGCGCAACCAAATTTGAATTTGCAGCAGATTAATAGTTTCAAAATCCCCCTCCCGCCGCTGCCTGTGCAGCGTGAAATTGTCCGGATACTGGACAATTTCACGGAGCTTACAGCGGAGCTTACAGCGGAGCTTACAGCGCGCCAAAAGCAGTATGAGTATTATCGGGATGAATTGTTGAGTTTTGGTGGTGATGTAAAATACGATACTCTCGAAAACTTGTGCAGCATTGTTGATTATCGAGGTAAAACACCAAAGAAAACAGAACATGGAGTTTTCTTGGTAACAGCTAAAAATATCAGAAAAGGCTATATTGATTATGAAAAATCACAAGAGTACATATCTGAAGATGATTATAGTAATGTTATGCGTAGGGGATTACCAGAAATTGGCGATGTGCTTATAACAACCGAGGCTCCCTGTGGTAATGTAGCACAGGTAGATAATGAAAACATTGCACTTGCCCAGAGAGTCATTAAATACAGACCACACAAAAATCTTAACAGTACTTTTTTGAAATTCTATTTATCAGGCAAAGAATTTCAAAACAAACTTCATATAAAAGCTACTGGAGGTACTGTAAAAGGTATTAAAGGAAGCAAGCTGCACAAGTTATCAGTTCCCGTCCCCCCACTCGAAGAACAAAAACGTATCGTCGCTATCCTCGACAGTTTTGACACCTTAACCAACGATCTGTCCAGCGGTCTACCCGCTGAAATAGAAGCACGCCGTATACAATATGAATACTACCGAGATAAACTACTGACCTTCAAGGAGAAGTCATCATGAGCCTTTACAACATTGTTGTCTCAACGGAAGAAGCAACCGTTGTATCTGAATATGTTGCCGAGTATTACGTTTCCAACTCCTATCAGAGTGAAGCTGCTTTGGAGAGTGAGTTCATTCGTCTGCTGCAAACACAGGGTTATGAATTCCTGCAGATCCACAATGAAGCTACTCTTGTAGCTAATCTCAGAAAACAGCTTGAGCTGCTCAACAACTATACTTTTACCGGTGATGAATGGAATCGGTTTTTTAACGAACGTATCGCCAGCAGTAATGAAGGCATAGTTGAGAAGACTCGTAAGATTCAGACCGATCATGTGCAGATTCTGCGGCGAGACGATGGCACAACCAAAAACATCTATCTGATCGATAAGAAAAACATTCATAACAACCGCCTGCAAGTCATCAATCAATATGAAGAAGCTGGCGGCTCACATGATACACGCTACGATGTCACGATTCTGGTCAATGGTCTGCCGCTCATTCATGCTGAACTAAAACGACGCGGCGTTGCCATACGCGAAGCCTTCAACCAGATTAATCGCTATCAGCGAGATAGCTTCTGGGCGACTTCCGGTCTGTTCGAATATGTCCAGATCTTCATCATTTCCAATGGCACGCATACGAAGTATTACTCAAACACAACGAGATTCAGTCATATCAAGGAAAACGAAGGAAGCGGCCGCAGTAAGAGCAAGAAAACAAGCAACAGTTTTGAGTTTACTTCCTACTGGGCTGATGCCAATAACAAGGCGATTCCTGACCTGGTCGATTTTACCAAGACTTTTCTGGCTAAACATACCCTGCTTAATGTCCTGACGAAATACTGTGTCTTCACGTCTGAAGATCTACTCCTGGTCATGCGGCCGTATCAGATCGCGGCAACTGAGCGAATCCTCTCACGCATTGAGATATCCACTAACTACAAGAAGACCGGCACACTCGATGCCGGTGGCTATATCTGGCATACAACCGGTAGCGGTAAAACATTGACATCGTTCAAAACAGCGCAGATCGCCTCGACACTTCCCTACATCGACAAAGTCTTGTTTGTTGTTGATCGTAAAGATCTCGACTACCAGACGATGAAGGAATACGAACGATTCCAAAAGGGTGCTGCCAATAGCAATACATCTACAAATATTCTGCAAAAACAACTGGAAGATGACACATCCCATATCATCATCACAACCATTCAGAAGCTGGAGATATTCGTTTCAAGAAATAAGAAGCACGATGCCTACAAGAAGCACATGGTTATCATCTTCGATGAATGCCATCGCTCACAGTTTGGCGATATGCATACCAAAATCGTAAAAGCCTTCCGGAACTACCATTTGTTCGGCTTCACAGGTACGCCGATTTTTGCGGCCAATGCCTCCAGCGGTGGCAATCCAACACTGAAGACGACACCACAGGCTTTCGGAGAGAAACTGCACACCTATACGATTGTTGATGCCATCAATGATGGCAATGTCTTGCCCTTCCGTATTGACTTCATCAATACCGTCAAACAAAAAGACAATATGCAGGATAAGGATGTATCAGCGATTGATACCGAGAAGGCGCTGTCTGATCCTAAGCGCATTCGAGAAGTCGTCACGTATATTCTTGATCATTTCGATCAGAAGACGAAACGTAGCAGCTTCTACTCGCTTCAGGGGCAGCGTGTCTCTGGCTTTAACTCTATCCTGGCAGTCAGCTCAATACCGGTCGCTAAAAAATACTATCTTGAACTGAAACGGCAGTTGGCGGAACGTGGCCGCAAGCTCAATGTCGCTACGATTTTCAGTTACAGCGCAAATGAAGCTGATCCGGAAGATGTCTTCCCGGATGAGGATTTCGATACCAGTGGCCTTGATCAGACATCCAGAGATTTTCTTGAATCTGCAATCGCTGATTATAACGCTGATTTCAATACCAACTTCGACACATCATCAGATAAATTCCAGAACTATTACAAAGACCTCTCACTGCGCATGAAGCGGCGCGAGATTGATCTATTGGTTGTCGTCAACATGTTCCTGACCGGCTTTGACGCGACGACTCTTAACACACTCTGGGTTGATAAAAACCTCAGGCAGCATGGCCTTATCCAGTCTTTTTCCAGAACGAATAGAATTCTTAACTCGGTCAAGACTTTTGGCAATATCGTTTGTTTCCGCAATCTGCAAAAAGAGACAGATGACGCTATTGCTCTGTTTGGTGATAAAGATGCCGGCAGTATTGTTCTGCTGAAAAACTATGAGTCCTACTACAACGGCTTTGATGAAGATGGCAAACATCAGCCTGGCTATACCGAACTGATTAAAACATTGCAGGAAAACTATCCGCTTGGCCAAGCGATTATGGGCGAGCAGAATCAGAAAGACTTTATTCGCCTGTTTGGTGCTGTCCTGCGTCTGAAAAATATCCTCACAGCTTTTGATGATTTCGAAGGCAATGAGCTGTTGACCGTTCGTGAGTTTCAGGATTACCAGAGTATCTATATCGACCTTTATCAGGATCTGACAAAAGATAAAAAGGACAAAGAGAAAATCAACGACGATATCATCTTTGAGATTGAGTTGATCCGTCAGGTCGAGATCAATATCGATTATATCCTGATGCTGGTGGCCAAATTCCATGAGTCCAACTGTACGGATAAGAGCATTCTGGTTTCCATCGACAAAGCCGTAAATTCCAGTATGCAGCTGCGCAGCAAGAAAGAGCTGATTGAACATTTCATCCAGACAGTCAACGCAACCACCAAAGTCGATCAAGACTGGAAGAAATTTGTGGAAGAACAAAAGGAATCTGACCTTGCCAATATCATCTCGGAAGAAAAACTGAAGCAAAAAGAAACCCGCCGCCTGATCAACAACTCCTTCCGCGACGGTCTGCTAAAAACAACCGGTACTGATATCGATAAAATCATGCCGCCGGTATCCCGCTTCGGCGGTGGCAACAGAGAAGTAAAAAAACAGAATATCATCGACAGGCTGATGGGATTCTTTGAGAAGTATTTTGGGCTGGTGTGAGGGAGAAGATTAACAAAGAATCAAATAAGCAAGGATCAACAGTTAAGCATTCATTGAACTAATGGAGAAGCATCATGGAAAAAGTCGTAACCTATTTATACCCAGACACCGAAAAGGCTGCCAATCTAAAAGTCTTCCAGGACAGAACTAATCAGATAAAGGCCTTCTACTTCACTCGCGATAATATCTGCGAAGTTGAACGGCTGGAATCCGGCATGAATTATGCCGTCTATTTCCTGTTTGATAAATCTGCTGATGGCGAAATGACGAAAGTCTATGTCGGTCAGTCAAAAAATGGTGCCAACCGTATGGAGAGCCATCAGGCCAATAAACTGTTCTGGTCTTATTGCCTTATGTTTGTGACAGACAACAATTCATTTGATGCCTTAACGATTGATTACATGGAGTATTATTTCATCCAGAAGTTAAAGAAGAGCAGCCAATTCTCACTAGAAAATAGAGACATGCGGACAAATGAACCAAATGTAAGCATTTATGATAGGCCGACTGTTATGTCATATGTTGATCAGATCAACTTTCTACTAAGAGCAGAAGGTATCGATCTTTCTGAGAATACAGCCATCATTACTAATCACTACTATGTTCCGAAATCATCCAGATATAAAGCAAAACTATTCGTCAAAGATGGCAAGTTTGTATTGGCAGCCGGATCAATAATCTCAAGACCAATTGAATCTTCAAAAGACTGGAAAGATGGCGGCAAGTTTTATAATAGGTTTTCTTCTATTGTTGATGATTTTGTTGCTGATGGAAAAATCAGGCCAGTCGAATCCGGTTATGAACCAGTCGTTAATCTCAGCTTCAATTCCCCATCAATGGCTTCTAATCTGATCAGCGGACGTGCTGAAAATGGCTGGTTGTTCTTCAAGGGGCTTAATAAATTGAGAGATGTGTAGTGATTCTGAATAAATTTCTCATATGCCATTGATTTGTATTTTTTAGTTGAGCCAATGTTTGTATCAAAATACACTTGAGACTTTCAAATTACTATTAATTAACATTTCATTCGGAGCTCATCATTATTCAGCCATACGGCACCACAAACTCGTTGTTTTTATAAAATTCTTGATACATATCTTCAAAAGGTTTATAGGAATCTGCGACGATCCTCTCTCCATTATCATTCCAATAAACAAGGCTAAAAGGATCTATTGCAGATATATAAGATTGAATATTATCGATTTCATTATTTACATGTGTGGTTTTTGACGTAAAAGCAGGATCTACGGCTTCTTTATAAAATAGCAATCTCTGTAAATAATAGATTCTATCATAGACATATTTACCAAAATCTTTTGTTTGCTTCCTTGAAGGAATTCGTCCTTTATGCACTACACTATTTCTAAATGCTTTCATTTTGGTGTCTTCTGGTTTTACTTCACCACAGACAATTAGAAACAGTGTAATAAAAGAGCTATATTGTCTTTCTGATTGATTTTCCATTTCCTTCCATAGGCCACATATATCATCCTCGCAAATACCAAGTATACTAAATATGCCCTTTATGGCATGTTCGTAATATCTTTCCAATGCCAGCGAGAAATATACTACTGCTTCAATAAAAAAATCTTTCTTACAAGAAATTACTCCCATATCAAAAAATATCTGATATGGATCGTTTTGCAGGAATATGTTTTGTTCTGTTTTGCAACAATCACACACAAGTTTTTGCAATAGATCATTGGTAATCTCGAAATCTAATTCCTTGTCACATGCATAACAACGCACTTTAAATTTCATGTTTCCACTCCTTAGGTGCTTTGATGATTGGGGTTTGGGTCCTCCCAAAAATCGGCAAGTGTCTATGCGCTTGCATTGCTTGCTACTTTTATCAAGCAATGCTTGTCGTTAACAATCAGAAGTGTAAATTAATATATCAACATCAATTAGTCATACTTAGAATTCAATTTTCACTGGACCTCTTTTTGCTGAAACAATTTTCATTTCACTATCAATTTTTATTGTATATTGACTATATCGTGATCGATAAACAGCAGTCGACAAACCGTTTTTATTTGTATAGAAATTAATTAACCATAATGAGTTGGTTTTTTCATTAAACATTCTCTGAACAGTGTTTTTACACAAAGCCTCTTTCGATTTATCTACTCTCTTAAGCCGTTCTTTTAAATCGTTTACAGCCAATAAAAGACTAATAGCTAACGGAAGATATTCGAGGGCAATTTTTAGGATTGCATGAAAACTCTCTGTATCTGCACCACAACTATATCTGCTGAAGATAGTTGTAACCTCTACATCAATTCCATTTTTCGAAAGAATTTCACGTATTTCATCTATATTTTCAATATCATATACAATGTAGTTTTCAGCATGTTCATTTGAATGATCTATAATGTTTGAAGATTCAACAACAGTAAATGATTTTTCTAGATAATTATTTAATACATCAACAGAAGTAAATTTTCCAAAAACTACAAATTTATAAAGACATGTATCTTTATTTTCTACAATGTTTTTTTCATACGTCCAAATATCGAGTTTTTCCGTCATCAAATTCATAAAAATGTCATCAAACTGATTCGCTTCATTAACTGCAAAACTTTTTGAATACTCTAGACACATGTCATCGCAATCATCTATTTCATCTGAATATTTTGAATATACATCCAAGTAAACAATCATGGGTTCCTCCAATACTAATAATCGCAACACTTATTATGCTTTTCAAACAAAAACAAGGCGTTTGAATAGCTAACCATAACTTCAGATCTATAGTATTATTAAACATTTCAGTTTGCAACCAACACAATTATATTGGGCGCGATATTTATCCCAAGATGCTTTTTACTGCGACATATTGACATAATATAGTGTACGGATAAATCCTGAGCAAAACACAGCAAAGCATGAAAAAGTATGATGGATGTATTCTAAGTGAGCTTAGAATGACATTCATACAAATAATCAACGACTAGATTTTTGACAAATCAATTTGGTTTATTTAAAACACTTTTCATGTCATTTTGATTTACAGAACAAAGCTATTTTGCTTTATTATTCTATCCTCCCCCCCCCCAAAATCACTCAAAAATGTCAGGGCATATGAGAGATAGTTTTCCTCTCGTTGAAATAGACAATCAAAATAAAGAACATTTGTTTATTTTGACGATTTTTGAAAACAGACCCCTTACAAAAGGCCAAAAAATGTCAGGGTATATGAGAGGTAATTTTTCAGAGGGCATTAACTATTGACTAAAAAATGTCAGGGCTTATGAGAGGAACTTAATTTCTCACACCGCACCTTGAAAACCAAATAGAGAAAAAGGAGAAAGTAAAACGATGACTATATCCGAAAACACACCTAAGAAGAATGACACCTACCGCGTGGATCAGCCCAGATTCATGAGCGCTGACGAGATCGCCCAGACCTGTGGCATCTCCCGCTCCACCGCCTACCGCCTGATCCGCAAGCTCAACCTTCAGCTTGAGCGGAAGAACAAGATCACAGTCGCCGGTAAAATCAGCCGCCGTTACTTCGAAGAAATGGCGGAGCTTTGATTGATGAGCAGACAGCCGGAGAGAACCAACACGATGACACATGGTCACAGTAAACAGAAAGGACTTAGCTGATGCCGGTATATAAGAACGAAGAAAAGGGCACCTGGTTTTGTGCTTTCTATTACACCGACTGGATGGGCAATCACAAGAAGAAAAAGAAGGAAGGATTCAGGACGCAGCGTGAGGCAAAAGCTTATGAGCGCTATTTCCTTGAGAAAGCGGCTGCCCGGCCGAACATGAGCTTCAGTACACTGGTCGCGATCTATATGGAGGACTGCAAGACCCGGCTCAAGCCGACAACCTATGCCGGCAAGGTCTTCCTGATCGACACCAAGATCATGCCCTTCTTCAAGAACATGCCGATTGACACGATCGAGCCCTCAACGATCCGTCGTTGGCAGAATGCTTTGATGGAAGATAAGAACAACTATTCACCGACTTATCTCAAGACGATCCACAACCAGATCACCGCCATCCTTAATTTCGCGGTCAAGTACTATAAGCTGCCCAGCAACCCGGCGCGGATCTGTGGCAGCATCGGCCGCAAGAACGCATCGGCCATGCAGTTCTGGACATTGCAAGAGTTCAATCGCTTCCTGCCCCATCTCGCTCACAAGCCGATGTCCAAGATGATGTTCGAGCTGCTGTTCTGGACCGGCGTCCGCTCCGGTGAACTGCTGGCACTGACCGCCAATGATTTTGATTTTCAGGCCAAAACACTATCGATCAACAAAAACTATGCCCGGCATGCCGGTACAGACCTGATCATGCTGCCGAAAACGCCCAGGAGCACCCGAATCATCTCTTTACCGGTTTTCATCTGTGAGAGCGTTCAGGCCTATATCGGCAGCCTCTACGACTATCAGCCGGATCAGCGTCTGTTCCCGGTTACCAAGTCGTTTTTACAGCATGAAATGATCCGGGCATCAAGCAAGGCAGGACTCAAGCGCATCCGAGTCCATGATCTGAGACATTCACATGCCTCGATGCTGATTGAGGAGGGCTTCTCAGCTCTCCTCATCTCCGAGCGGCTGGGGCATGAGAATATCGAAACGACACTCCAGACCTACTCACATCTCTATCCAAACAAGCAGATCGAGGTCGCCAACCGGCTCGATCAGATGCGCCAATGCCCACGAAAAAAGAGGTCAAAAGACCTTGAGCGTTAGTACGCTTTTAGTACGTTTTGACCTCTTCCTAAATTCAAATGTAGTATTCGCAAGGGTTTCGAGACTCGTCGCTATTATTCCCACTCTTTTTCTGCAATCTCACAGAGGTTATTTTAGCTCTATTTTAAACCATTTTCAAGTTATTTACAAGGTACTTTTTCTTGAGTTATTCTCTTTATCATTGTCCGTGTTGCAAAAAGTGTTGCAATTACTGCAAAAGAATAGTTGCCTACGGTTTGCGGCTGTCGAAATAAA
>JAQUYC010000015.1 GCA_028692105.1 Eubacteriales bacterium
ACACCTTACTCGCTTTCCAGGCGAGCTCCTTAGCCACTCGGTCAACTCTCCTTAACCTGTGTAAGACACATCATATAATGTAACACATGTACTCTCGAAAAGCAAGCACTCATACGAAATAAAATTATATGGATAATTGTGTATAAAAATTAAATAAATTTCCATGCGTGGTTGAATTTTAATTTTCTTTGCAGTATACTTTGGCCATCGGGGGTTAGTGAATAATGGAGATTATAAAGCCAGATCCGTCCTTCAGCCAATGGCGAAAAAAAATCATAAAAAGCTACTATATAATCATCATATGGCTCTTTGTAGTAGAGATGACCGTATTCTTAACGCTTCGTGACCAAGGATTAATGGGGGATGAATATTTAACGGATTTCCGCTACTTGATTACCTATGTTGCCACTCCTGTGTTTACAAATGTTGCATTAGTCCTCATATGCCAGCGTATTAATATGCTGAATATTAAAAGTCAGATTAAAAATTACACCGTAGTTTTAACATCTTCATTGATGTCAGCAGTAGTTGCATATGTACATTATGATGTATTTTCTGTCCTGACAGTATTCTCACTGCCTGTCTTTTTAACTATATTATTCGGACAGAAAAAGATGACAAATGTGATTACAGGAGTTAACAGTATTCTATTAATTCTGTCCATATTCCGTTCTTACAAATTCGATGATTCTATTTTCTTTTATCTGAATTTGGCGGTAGCTTTTACAATGATGATTGTTGCAGCAATAATCAGTTCCGTCTTGATAGCATACAATGAAGCAAATACCGATTATATTTATTCAAGCTATCAAAAGCAATTATCATTGCGTGAACAAGTTAGAACGGATTCCATGACAGGTTTGTTAAATCAGAAAGCCTTTCGTTCACTATTAAAGGCCTGTCTGGAGAAGGCAAAAGGAACAAAGACTCCCATGACACTGGCTATTATTGACATTGATTATTTTAAGGAAATCAACGATACCTATGGTCATATGGCTGGAGATCAGGTCCTGATCAAATTCACGCAATTAATAAAAAATCAATGCTATGATATTGATGGTCATATTGCCCGTTATGGTGGAGATGAATTCACTGTGATCTTTCAGGGAGCTTCAAAAGAGCTGGCATACCTGAAACTTGAAATGCTTAGGCATCAATGCACCAATATTTCGTCAGTCAAAACTGGCGTAAATCAGATCAACTTCAGTGCCGGTATTGCACAGTACTTAGAAGGTGATATCAATGAAACTCTCCTGTTTAATCAGGCAGACACTGCCCTGTACCAGGCAAAAGAGAACGGCAGAGGGAATACAATCGTATACTTAGATAAAGCTATTTAGTACAAGCTTTTAATGAGTTTTTAACCGCAGCTTTCATGTCCTCCTTGTCGAGCACGCCTTTGTGCCTGATTTCTTTTGTCTCCAGACCTTTTAATCCCTTAGGGATTTTTACTCCGGTTTCTTTATATAATGCGCGTACATTCTCAAACCCATCCTCTTCTGTGGACAAACCGATTGAAGCCGCCACGCTGTCTGCAAATTTATATGCGCTTGCAGTGGATGCTATTATTGTAACCGTTTCATCCCCGGTAGACGCTTTATAGTCCTCATATACTTTGTACGCCACAGCGGTATGCGTATCCATGAGATAGCCGTTTTCTGCATACATTTTTCCTATGGCGGAATCAGTCTCTTCCATATTGGCAAATCCTGCCCAGAATTCCTTAAGGCCATCCCTGATTTTATCGCTTACTTTATATTCTTTATTTATATCAAGGCTGTCCATCAATGCGGATATCTCTGCCCCGTTGTTTCCGCTGAGATGATAGAGAAGTCTTTCCAGATTGCTCGAAATCAATATATCCATTGATGGTGAATTGGTCAGGTAAAACTCGCGCTTAACGTCATAAGTTCCGGTGTTGATGAAATCGGTAAGAACCTTGTTCTCATTTGAGGCGCAGATCAATTTACCTACCGGTATGCCCATCTGCTTAGCATAATATGCAGCTAAAATATTGCCGAAATTTCCGGTTGGCACAACGATATTGATCCTATCTCCGGACTGGATTGTCCCATTATCCATCAGCTTGCCATATGAATATACATAATATGCTACCTGTGGAATCAGCCTTCCGATGTTGATCGAGTTTGCGGATGACAGCTTGCATCCCTGTTTTGCCAATTCATCGGCGAACTCACTGTCATTGAATATCTTCTTCACTCCGGTCTGTGCATCGTCAAAATTTCCCCGAATAGCAAAAACGTGAGTGTTCTTGCCTTCCTGGGTAATCATCTGTCTTTCCTGTACTTGGCTGACTCCTTCGTTTGGATAGAATACTATGATCTCAGTATTCGGTACATCAGCGAACCCCTCAAGAGCAGCTTTGCCTGTGTCTCCCGAAGTTGCAGTCAATATCACAATTTTCTTGTCTTCTTTTTCCTTATTCATCGCGGTGGTCATCAGATACGGCAGAATAGAAAGTGCCATATCCTTAAAAGCTGCTGTCTTTCCATGATAAAGCTCCAGGAAATAAGCATCCCCTGCTTTCACTAAAGGAACGATATCGGAAGCTTCAAACTTTTCATCATAAGCCCCATCGACACAATGTCGGACTTCTTCCTCCAAATAATCAGTAAAATAGCTATAAATCACCTCAAATGCGATTTCTTTATATGTCTTTCCCTTTAATTCATCAAGAGGTATGGATAAAGCCGGCATGCTTTCAGGAACGAAAAGTCCTTTGTCCTGAGCGATTCCTTGAATTATCGCTTGCGCAGCGCTTTTAAACTCCTTACTTCCTCTTGTGCTTTTATATTTCATAAAAATCCCTTTCCGATGTATCTTAATAAGAACTGGTGAGAATATCTTCGCCTCGTTATATTTTTGAACATGAGCAGTCAGTTGATGCACTGTTTTATATTAATTATTTATTTTATCAAATAAAATACAATTGCACAAGGCAAACCGTTTCAATGCAATTTGGTTTGCAATTTGGTTTTAAATATCAGACAAACCTGTTACAATATAATATAAACTGCAGGTGACACACCATAACCGAATGAGTATTGGCAACCTGCAATAAATACTAATAATAAAAAACTTTGATAAAGGAGAGATCTAAGATGAAGGTAGTAGCATTTAACGGCAGCCCCAACAAAGAAGGAAATACCTACCACGCGTTGAAGATGGTAGCAGATGAATTGGAGAATGAAGGAATTGAAGTTGAATTCATTCATGTAGGCAAAAAAGTTATCCGTGGCTGCCTGGCTTGCGGCAGCTGTTACAGGACGAAAGATGAGAGATGCATCGGTGAGGATGAAGTGAATGACTGGATTCAAAAGATGAAGGAGGCAGACGGTATCCTATTTGGGTCTCCTACTCATTATGCGGCTATCAACGGCACTATGAAGTCTTTTCTGGATAGGGCTTTTTATGTTGACACTGCGAACAAAGGGATGTTTCGTCATAAGGTCGGCGCTGCAGTTGCTGCCGTCAGAAGATCCGGAGGCATTCAAACCTTTAATCAGCTGAATAATTATCTAAACTATGCGGAAATGCTCATTCCGACAACCAACTACTGGAATGTCGTGTACGGAGCAGCGCCGGGAGAGGCCCTGTATGATGAAGAGGGTAAGCAAATCATGAGGCTCCTTGGCAAAAATATGGCATGGTTGCTTAAGCTGAAAGAAAACGGGAAGGATATAGTTCCGGAGCCCGAAAAAGAAAGAAAGATCATGACAAACTTCATCCGCAAGGATCTTAAGGAACCGCGAGAAAAATAAAGAGAAGGATAGTATGATTATCAACTTTTAGAATATATCATACAAGGGCATTATGGAAATCCGAAGAGCTATACTAAAAGATGTTCCTGCAATTTATAGCTGCAGTGTTGAATCGTTCAAAGATTACATTTTACTTATTGGCAGGACCCCTGCTCCCATGTTGGAAGATTGTGAAATATGAAAGAGCTCATGAGATCTATTTCAATTGTGGTTATGAAATCTATGATAGAGTACAGGAAAATGGATTTGATAGGTACTATATGAAAAAATATCTCAAATGATAATAAATCATATAAATTCTTTTTAGCATTTTAAGAACACAATTAAAATACCAGTCATGCAAAGCAATCATGCATAAACATGACCGGTATTCTTTTTTCAGCCGTTTGAAGGCGGCTTTCATTAATGTTTAATACTATCAAGAAATTTCTGCAGCTTCTGAGCCTGCTTTCCCTCCGATAACGAATATTCACGGAAAAACGCTTTAAGTTCATTATCTTCTATCCTTGAGGAATAAGCCTTGAAATCCCTCACCCTCTCTTGAGTATCAAGCAAAGCTTTTTTCACATAGTCCACCGTATACATTTCCATATTATTATCACCTCCCAAATATACAATTAGTATGGACAGATTCAGCTCAATCATGCGTATATCCGGAATTCGAAACACTTTTTACTAATGCAAATGTTTATCTTGAAGCAATTAATTAAATTATTAATTGAGCAAATAGTAGCAATGGCAAGTGAAAATTTTAAGGATGAAATTGCAATAACCGGTAGAATAGAAGACCTCACGGCTGCAATGGGAAACTATATGGCCCAAGGCGTAATAAAAAATATGCCGATCCAGTAAACACGATCAACCTTTTAAACCTTTTAATTGGTTTTTTTAGAATAAAAAATGCCTAAAACCCATCAAAAAATAACAAGAACCGCTATTATTAACGGTTCTTGAGTTGGTAACCCGTAGGGGAGTCGAACCCCTGACTCCGCCGTGAGAGGGCGACGTCTTGACCACTTGACCAACGGGTCTCGCAATATCTTATGATAAAGCAAAGGGTTAAAAAAAGCAACATTTTTTTCACTTTTTTAGATTATATCATAACTTAAAGACTTTTAGGTGTTCCCTTTTTTCCTTTTTTACGGTATCCTATTTTTGATTCATGAGTTGTGAAAATTAAAGTATTAAGATCTTTGGAGAGTGACTATAAACACTACTACAATATAGAGGAGATGGATAATATGAATTATAATCAATTAGCAGATTTGCTATTCCCTGATATCACAGGGAATCCTTTAGAATATGAAGAGATCTACCAACAGAGAAAGCTGCCTGCCGGAGCCAAAGTGACCCGGCTGGGGCCAAGCCCTACGGGATTTATTCATTTGGGTAATCTTTACGGGGCTTTCGTTGATGAACGTCTTGCCCACCAAAGCGGCGGAGTCTTTTATCTTAGAATAGAGGATACCGATGAAAAGCGGCAGGTAGAGGGAGCCGTAGAAACAATAATTTCATCTCTTGAATTCTTTGGAGTAACCTTTGACGAAGGTGCTGCGCTAAACGGGGATAAAGGTGATTATGGTCCCTATTATCAAAGTCGTCGGGCAGAAATATATCAGACCTTTGTAAAACAGATGGTTTCTCTCGGACAAGCCTATCCCTGTTTCTGTACGGAGGAAGAGTTGAATGAAATCCGTGCGGCTCAGGAAAATCTGAAGGAAAATCCGGGTTATTACGGTAAATGGGCTAAACACAGAGACCTTTCATTGGAAGAAATCCAAAGCCGCATCAGGAGCGGACAATCCTTTGTGGTCAGGCTGAGATCCCAAGGAACGCACGATTGCAAGGATGAAGATATCAAAATGATATCCGTTGAGGATGGCATAAGGGGAACATTAACGATACCGGAAAACGATCAGGATGTGGTCCTGTTGAAAGCAAACGGTATTCCAACCTATCATTTTGCCCATGTCGTGGATGATCATCTGATGAGGACGACTCATGTGGTCAGGGGCGCAGAATGGCTGCCGTCACTGCCTATACATGTAGAACTGTTTCATACACTTGGCTGGCCATTGCCTATTTACTGCCATACAGCCCAGCTGATGAAAATGGAAGATGGCAATAAGCGAAAACTCTCGAAACGAAAAGACCCTGAGCTCTCTTTAGATTATTACCGAAGCGAGGGGTATCATCCAAAAGCGGTAAGGGAATACCTTCTGACTATCCTTAATTCCAATTATGAAGAATGGCGAATGGAAAATCCTGACGCACCTTTGGAATCATTTGAATTTACTGTTGAAAAAATGAGTAATTCCGGAACGCTTTTCGATCTCGATAAACTCAACGACATAAGCAAGGATGTTCTGGTAAAGCTTCCTGCAACAGAATTATGCCAATTTATGATTGACTGGGCAAAAGCCTACAAGCCGGATTTAGTGGGCTGTTTTGAAGGGCGTGAGGACTACCTGACAAAGATCCTTGACTTGGGGCGAAGCGGCGATAAGCCGAGAAAAGATTTTATTTTTGCACGTCAGATATTTGAATTTATCAGTTATTTCTATGATAACTATTTTAAAGCGGAAGATCCATATCCGGAAAACGTTAGCAGCAGTGATGTGAAAAATATTTTGTCTTCATACCTTAAAAGCTATGACCATGAAGACGACCAATCCCAGTGGTTTGAAAAGATCCGTAATATCGCATCAGACAATGGATATGCAGCGAAACCCAAGGACTATAAGAAAAACCCTGAACTCTATAAAGGACATGTAGGAGATGTAAGTACCGTGATTCGCATTGCACTGATGGGTCGCGCCATGTCGCCTGACATCTGGGAGATTCAGCAGATTCTCGGCGAAGAAAAGACAATAGAAAGAATAAAAAAAGTTTTGTAACACATTTAGCAGCCTCTTCATAAATTATAATACAAATTATTATTTTTATAGAAGCAGGTGATTAAAAATGTCAGATGGATGCGGACTCCTTGGTGGAGAGGGAATCGATACCAGCTTACTCTTTTTCTTCTTGTTGCTGGTGATCATATTCTGTAACTGTTACACAAGATAGAAAAGTTTGCCTGAGGGCAAACTTTTTTATTATGATTCAGCTCTAAATAGAAAGTTTGCCTGAAGGCAAACTTTTTTATTTTGATTAAACTTTAAATATTCCAGCTTACAAGATATTTTTCCTGCTCCTCTGTCAGTTCATCAATCTCTATGCCCCAGGCTTTTAGTTTTCTTCTTGCCACTACATCATCGATTTCAGCCGAAACATCAATGACCTTGTTCTCCAATGTGCCATGATTATTAAGAATATAAAGTGCTGACAAACACTGAACGGCAAAACTCATATCCATTATTTCAGCAGGGTGACCGTCAGCTGCCGCTATGTTGACCAGTCTTCCTTCCCCGATAACATTGACCCATTTTCCGTTATTCAGCTTATATCCCATGATATTCTTGCGGGTTTCCTTCTTTTCGACTGCCGCCTTTTCGAGGCCTTCCATATCCACTTCTAAGTTAAAATGGCCTGCATTGGTCAAAATCGCTCTGTCTTTCATCGTCAGCATGTGTTCCACAGTAATAACATGTTCGCAGCCTGTTGCTGCCACAAATATGTCCCCGTGAGGAGCTGCTGAGTTCATAGTCATTACATCATAGCCATCCATTTTTGCCTCTATAGCTTTGACCGGATCTATTTCGGTAACGATTACCTTTGCTCCCAAAGCGGCTGCTCTCAACGCTATCCCTCTGCCGCACCATCCATAACCGGCTACAATAACAGTTTTTCCGGCAACGATCAGATTTGTATTTCTCATAATGCTGTCCCAGACCGATTGTCCGGTTCCATAGCGATTGTCAAACATATGCTTGCACTGTGCATCGTTGACCGCAACCATCGGGAATTTGAGAATGCCTTCGCGCTCCATTGATTTCAGACGTATTACCCCTGTAGTTGTCTCCTCGCAGCCTCCCCAGACCTCTTCCCCTAAATCGGGTCTCGAACTGTGAATCAAGCCCACCAAGTCTCCGCCGTCATCGATGATGATATTCGGTTTGTGGGACAATGTCATTTCGATATGCCTGTTGTATTCCTCGTTCGTAGCACCATGATATGCATAAACCTTCATTCCATTTGCTACCAGTGCTGCTGCCACATCATCCTGGGTTGAAAGGATATTGCTGCCGGTTACGGCCATTTCCGCTCCCCCAGCTGCCAGAACCTCACAAAGATATGCGGTCTTTGCTTCCAGATGCACGGAAAGTGAGATTTTTACACCTTGAAAAGGTTTTTCGACTGAAAACTGTTCTTCCAACCCGCTCAAAAGTGGCATATTGCTTTTTACCCACTCTATTTTCTGCCTGCCCGAAGGAGCAAGACTAATATCCCTTATTTCATTCTGTTTCATATAATACCTCCATCAATACTCGTAGATTATTTATTTACCTCTATTTCAAACCTATACTGAAATTCTTTCAATCGTTTTTTTCGCGACTTGTAATCAGGCATTGCTTGTTCTACAATCGCCCAGAAGCCGGCAGAATGATTCAATTCCTTTATATGAGCTAATTCATGCACCACTACATAATCTATGAGATCCTCCGGCACAAAAATCAGCCTGTAAGTAAAGTTGATATCCCCTTTGCGATTGCAGGAACCCCATCTGCTCTTTGCACCGTTGACCTTGACATTTCCATGCAGAATTCCCATTCTGCGTGAAAAAAATTGGCATTTAAGCTTCAGGTATTCCTTTGCCTGAAATTTATAATCAGCTTCTTCCCCGGCAGTCAATTCGATGATCTTCCTTGATGTATTTCTTTCCAAAACCTTTTTCTGAGAGTTCAGGATCCAATCCTGTTTTTTTGTTATAAAACCTTCGATATATGCTTCTCTTGTCCTGAGCGGTGCCCGTACTTCAACAGTGCCATCCTGTCTTACATAAAGGGCAAGCGTTTTTCTCTTTGAGCGAATCAGTTTATAATCTATCATGATCTATCACTCGGCAAAAGCATCCTTTGTAAATGGAGATGCTGCATCGATATGCCCCATCAAGCTTTCCGGCATCTCTCCGTCAATGAGGAATTGTACCTGCTGTACCTCAGCAAAGGAATTCAGCAAGGTGTTAACAACCTGTCCGATCAAATAGGATTCCTCAAGTGAGCCGCCGTGGAGTCCGTTGCCATCAAGATCGACATAAACTGTATTGCCTTGCAGATATACATCGTTGAATTTTATCTTATCTGTGATCATTGTGCTGTAGCCCTCTTCAGGAGGGGTTTTCAGCAGGTTTAGAGCATTAAAATATGCATCGCCCGGCATTGCTGCGAATTCGCTTTCATATACCATGTATTTCTCCAACGATTCATCGCCCGATGCCACATATTCTCCATTGGCGAAAAACAGAGAGGCACGGTAATCCTGTTCCGTTATCTCAATATCGTTGTCCGGTTCATCTGTACCTGTATCTGCACCGCACCCCGTCAATCCGAACATGCTTAGCGCAATGATCAAACACGATATGATAAGCCATTTTTTATTATTTTTCATAATCCATCCCTTGTATGATATATGCCGAAGCCAATAATCATACCTACCCTTTCTTATCTACTTAACATTCTGTCCGTTTATATATAACCGTTGACAGAATTTAAAGCGGTAAAATACAAATTATCAATTTTTATATTTTCATCGTCATTTTATTATAATAATTTACAGGCGGGTTTGCAACGAGGATTTAATTAAGGCTTGCAGGCAGGTTTAATTAAGGCTTGCTGAGAGGATATTAAATATCCTCAGCAAGTTCTGTTTACCATAAGAAAGTTAACCAGTTCAGACATAGGAAGAGTACGATCAAATTTTAAAGGAATTTTGTAACGCTTACAGAAACCGGCGATCAATGAATCCAGCATGGCCCACTGAACCGTTAAAAACTTCTTTTGTTGTTCCTGAAGTTCAGAAATCACTTCATAGCTGCTTTCATCCCTTAAATACCCTGCGATTATCAGATAATCAAACGATTTATCCTGTGCAATATTCAGCGCTTGCTGTCTGTTGGCAGCAATACCTGCAACATCAACGATCTTCGTAAGACGAAAGTATTCCGCCATTTCTTTAGCCCTGTCACATAAACGATCCGAGAGAATAAGCACTTTAATTTGGCTGTTAATAAATGGATTGTCATTACCTTTCATATTTTCCTCCAATAATTCAATACTTTTAGAATACATTGTAGTATACTTTGGGTCGGTTTTCAAGTCCCCCCGTATTCTGTAAGATTGCTGTAAAGGAGGCTGTAAGAATATGCGAATGGATAAAAAAGCCCTTGGAGCTGCCATTAAGGCTACCCGCGTAGAAAACAAGATAACTCAGGAACAGCTTGCGGAAATGATAGGAATAGCTCCTTCACATGTAAAACAACTTGAGTCTGGCAACAGAAGTCCTTCTATAGAAGTTTTATATAAATTAGCGCATACATTAAATTTTTCAATAGATGAAATATTTTTTCCCAAGAGAACAGATGATAAACAGCTGCTGTATAAAATTGAACGCAGTCTGCAGGATTGCAGCGTTCATGACCTGAAGGTAGTCTATTCAACGATCAGTGCTTTGAAGGATAAGGAAGACAAAGAGGATTAGACGGTTAGAACGATTATCAGATTAGATAATAGGAAATTAAAATGAAAATCTACAAATCTGTGATTTGTAGATTTCCTACGTGAAGCTACTTATTACGTGAAGCTGCGTCAAAAAGATAGATCCCCGCTCAGAATCAAAGCGGGCTTTTGCACTTCGGGCACCTTGCACTGATTTTGCCCTCTTTGGTTGGCACACGTACTGATGTATTGCAATTTGAGCATTTTACAAGACGATGATCAACCAGTTCCAATATCTTTGTTTTATCCAATCCAACTACGGCGTCATTTCCTATTAATATCGTAGGTACACCTGTAATATTTCTGCTTGTCATTTCATAACGTGCCTGTGGATCCGTATTTACATCTTTCTCAATAAAGTGAATCTTGTTTTGAGTAAGAAAGTCTTTAGCTATTTTACAATACGGGCACGTATTTGTGGTTAATACTGTTACATTCTTCATTTTATACCTCCGGGACACAATCAATTTAATGTTTTCTCTAATTTTTCAAACAAATTCTTTTGTTCATCTGTAAGATTTGCCGGTATCTTTACGAGAACCTTAACATAAAGATCGCCTGTTTTCTTGCTCTTCAAATCTTTGATGCCTTTTCCTTTCAGCCTGAACAGTGTATTCGGCTGTGTCCCTGCTGGAACAGTATATGATACTTTATCCTTAAGTGTCGGAACGATGATCTTTGTTCCAAGCGCGGCTTGAGCAACAGTGACAGGCATGTCGATATATATGTCAGGTCCCTTTCGGGTAAACCTGGCATGTGGCTTTATCGCTATCTCAACGATCAGATTTCCGGCAGCACCGCCGTTCATTCCAGGCATTCCCTGACCTTTCAATGAAATTTTTGATCCGTTATCAATTCCCTCCGGTATAGTAACATCTATTGTTTTGTCATTCACGCGTACTCTTTTCTTTGTTCCGAAAGCGGCTTCTTCAAATGTGATTGTGAGATTTGTCAGAAGGTCCGCACCTTTCCCCGGTACGGGTTTTCTTTGTGCGTTACTGAATCCGCCTCTGCCGAAAATCGATTCGAGAATGTCTTCAAAATTATTGCCGTCAAACCCTTGATAATGGCCGTATTCACCCTCGTTAAAATCTCCGTATGTATGGTACTGATATCCCCCCTGGTTTCCAAAGCCTTGTCCCTGCCTTTGATGCTGCGCGCTGCTGTATGCTGCATTCGGATCCACGCCTGCAAATCCGAATTTATCATATTTATCTCTTTTATCTGCATCCGATAGTACTTCGTATGCCTCATTCACTTCTTTAAAATTTTCTTCCGCTTTCTTGTCTCCCGGATTCTTGTCGGGATGATACTGCATGGCCTTTTTTCGAAATGCCTTCTTTATCTCATCTACAGAAGCTTCCTTTTTCAGGCCAAGCACTTCATAGTAATCCCTTTTTTCCGCCATTGCAAATCCCTCCCTTCTATATATCAATGCAGATTTACAATATAGCACTGCCGAATTATATATTCAGCAGTGCTGATAAAACCCTACACTATATATTTACCACGAATAGTTCACGATAAACGACAATCGCATGCAATATGACGCCACAGATGAAATCTATTTTTCTTTAAGATATATCATATTCAAATTGAGCCAATATGAGATTCTGTCAGCTTGCGGGTCGATGTTGATATCGATATTATTAAATACGATGAGTACTGCAATTTCTTGGTTTTCAAATGTCAGGCTCATATCTTTGAAGTCTGCTTCCTTTGGCATGCCCATGTTGCCGGGCGGATATTTATCGGTTACCCGGTCAATATAGCTGTTCATATCCTGGTCAAGGATGATTCGATCATCAAGTTTTACTATCAAAGACGGTATCCCGTCCGCAGAATTAATCTTCCATTCAAGCCCGTATTCACCTTTTTCCCCCTGCATTTTTACTGTTTTGACTTCTTTTACACCATATTCCTGTAAATTGATTCCCCAGTTATAACCACTGATATCAATGGGCTGCGGATTCAAATACAAGGAAGTGCCAAGGTAACCCGTTCCGCCTTTGTAGCCATCCTCGGGTTGGGGCCAAACAGGCATAAAACCAAGCTTTTCTTTAAATACATCAGTATTAGATACTGCTGTTAATTCCGTATCAAACCATTCCGGCAGTTTTGGATTCTCAGCATATACGATGTAATAGATTGAATCGGTTATGGACTCACGTACAGCTAACTCCGGTTCAACTGCTGCAGGGATTATCCGGTTATTTTCCAGCATTTTTTCCTCGATAAGCAATTTCTCAAGCCGGTCTACCTGTGATGCAACAGGTAATGCATGATACCCTATCATTGGCAAAACGGCAAAAATTGCGGCAGCGCATGTCAATGCTATGATAAACGGGTGGGACTTCATCTTTAATATGATAAGCAGTATGGCAGACGCAGCTGCGACTGCCCAAACCAATGCGAAACTGTATTCCACAAACTTAAGGCCGTATTCAGATAATTGTGAAACTAAAGCCCCCGCTTCAAATGCAAGTATAAGCAGAGCGGCAAAAGGATAAACTCTCCGGTAAAATATTGCAAGGCCGCTTCTATGATGGGTAACCATGATATGGAGCCACAATCCGCCAAACGAATATGCTGTTGCTATCCCGGCAAGGCGTGAGAAAGCCGGCCAGGTCCCTGTCATAATAGTTCTGCCTGCCCACAGTAATAGGACTATTGTCAAGGCCAGCATGATAGGTATCATTATATATACGAAAAGGATCTCGATGAACCTCGGCTGTTTCTGAGCAATTTCACGATGCGGATCGGTCATTCCCTTTCGAAAATCAGGAAAATATCCCAAATAAATCGTAAAGGCCAAAAAACCTGTCAGGGTTGCGATATACATATACACTTTTTCGCTCATCTCATGATAAAGAAGTGCTTGAACCGCACCCGCAACTCCGGATGTACCTGCCATGATCACTATACCGTAAAGCAAAGCGATAAAGAATGCTTTATGCGTCATGAAAAAGGAACGTGCAAAATCAGATTGATCTTTTGGGTAACCGGCTGTGATTATAAAAATCAGAAAACTGATCAATATGGCAGCACCGACACGGGCAGCCGCTAAATTCGAGATAACCGAATAACGTGTTTCCGGGTTTTCCGTATGCAATTCTCCGAAAAAGTATAGAATAAGAAAAGTAATTGCTGCGATGGCCAAGCCGATCAAATTTGCCGTTAAAAAGGCTCTTTTACTTTTGTATCGGCTTTGTGCAATCGTTATCAGAGCCAAACTTGCTATCGCACCTAAAGCAAATGACCAGTGCAGGCAATTGAACAGGAAGTTATAGGGTTCCTGCTGAGGCCATTCAAGGTTGATCCTTATTATAGTCACAACAGCAAAGGCAAAGGCACTGATTATGGCAGCCGGAAAAGTCTCAAGCGCTTTGACTGCCCCCCCCAAAACCTTAATAACAGACTGTGTAAAAGAATTCATAGTTCCCACCGCCTTTTAGTGAACTCATATGTTATAGTTAATATTATATTAGTAACCATTATTTTAATCTATACTCATCTTATGGGATCAAGAAAAGAATTTATTTTTGCAGAAGTACAGAACAAGCTGGGCATAAAGAACGGGATGAAGCAAAAAATTATTACAATCCAGCGATGGATTTACCTTCGCTGGATTGCTTAAGTCTGAGTATTTTTGCCTTGTTATAACGCATCCGTAGAAAATTTTCTTACCACAGTGCGTTTCAACGAGGCGGGGGATATTTTCGCCTCGTTATAATTTGGTAAATGGATCTGATGTGCATTGTCCTAAGATTACAATTGCGGAGTTAAGTGGGTTGCACTTGATTGGATCAATGCTGCTTGGTATTATGCTCCCTTTGCCGCCTGCCACTGAATCAAGCTCATCTTCAGAGAGGGCCCCTTCCTTTGCATCAGCAGACATACTAAAAAATCCCTGGATTTCCTCTAAAGTCATATCATAGCCGGCTTCTTTGGCAAACTCTAATAATTTCCTTCCTGTTTCCTGCGCCCCATCTTTTTCTGCATCACTCATGATCTTCGCATATTTCGCTTGAAGATCACCGTCCCCTGCTACCTTTTTGTACAATTCTTTCATCTTGTCCATGGTATTGTTCCTTTCTTCACTATAAAAGTGCTGCGATTAAGAAATTATTTAGTATTCTGATTGATATAGATATCATCATATACGAGCCAA
The DNA here is from genome assembly GCA_028692105.1 of Eubacteriales bacterium. GTDB lineage: Bacteria > Bacillota > Clostridia > Peptostreptococcales > Anaerovoracaceae > Anoxybacterium. Next base: position 14,610 of record JAQUYC010000015.1, read on the forward strand.
AATTGAAAACATAACATGTTTTTTGGTATATCGTACAAATAATCAAGCTTTACTATTGGTCGTCTCTAACCTTATATAATATTGTTACTATTCTACTGTGACTGATTTCGCCAAGTTCTTAGGTTTGTCGATGTCGCAGCCCCGCAGCTTTGCAATTTCATACGCCAATAGCTGCAGCGGGACTACCGACAGCAGCGGTGTAAGGTCATCAGGGCAGTCGGGGATATAAAATACCTTGTCTGCCTGTTTTTCGATTTCCTTGTTTCCCTCCTTGGCAAGACCTATGACATAAGCCCCTCTTGCCTTGACCTCCTGAATGTTAGAAAGCATTTTTTCAAAGAGACGGTCTTGAGTGGCTAAAGCAATTACCAGGCTTCCCTGTTCAATCAACGCAATAGTCCCGTGCTTCAGCTCGCCTGCCGCTATTGCAAAGGAATTGATATATGAGATTTCTTTCAGTTTCAGTGAGCCTTCCAGTGAAACACTTGCATCCGGGCCTCTGCCGATAAAGAATACCTGCTCCTTTTTGTAGAGTCCCTTTGCTGCCTCAAGAATATCCCCTTCAGTTTTGAGCAGCGTCTTTAGCTTATCAGGAATAAACTTCAATTCCCTGATATATTCATTATACAGATCGGGAGCAAGGACACCCTTCGTGTATCCGACATATAATGCGATGAGATACATGCACATAAGCTGAGTTGTGTATGCCTTTGTTGATGCTACTGCAATTTCCGGTCCTGCCCATGTATAGAATACGTCATCCGACTCTCTGGCAACGGAGCTTCCTACCACGTTGACCACAGATAATATTCTGGCACCTTTCTTTTTAGCTTCCCTGAGAGCCGCCAGAGTGTCAAGGGTTTCCCCTGATTGGCTTATGGCAATAAACAGGGTCTTATCATCTATAAAAGGATCCCTATAGCGGAATTCCGACGCCACATCCACTTCAACCGGTATCTTTGCAAACCGTTCAATAATGAATTTCCCCACCATGCCGGCATGATAAGCCGTACCGCAGGCGACAATATATACCCTGTCGAATTTCTCCAAATCCTGCTTTGTCATTGAAATGCCGTCTAAAAGGATGTTTCCGTTTTTATCCAGTCTGCGGTTCAGAGTTTCGAATAAGCCCTTTGGCTGTTCGTGGATTTCTTTCAGCATGAAATGGTCGAATCCGTCCTTTTCAGCCGCATCTTCATCCCAGGTTACATGAAATACGTCTCTTTTAACTTCTTTCCTGTCAGCATTATAAATCTTTACCTCGTTTCTGGTCAAAACTACGGTTTCATTATTTTCTATGAGATAGATACTTCGTACATGCTTTAGCAGTGCAGGAATATCCGATGCGATAAAATTACATCCATCGCCTAATCCAATAATAAGAGGGCTATCCTTTCTGACAGCAACTATCTTATCCGGTTCTTTACTGCACAGCACTCCGATTCCATATGCCCCTCTCATCTTTTCAACTGCCTTGTACACCGCATCTTCAAGGCTGCCATCATAATACAGGCTTATCAAATGTGCAATAACCTCACTATCGGTTTCTGATGTAAAGATGACTCCAAGATCCTTTGTCAGCCATTCACGAAGTTCCGTATAGTTCTCGATAATGCCGTTATGTACTATGGCAATGGTTTTGTCCATGCTGATGTGAGGATGGGCGTTTGCATCTGATGGTGCGCCATGTGTCGCCCATCTTGTATGGCCGATCCCCACCGTGCTGTTAAAATGCTCATTTTCTACAGCGGTCTCAAGGTTTGAAATCCTACCTTTTTGCTTTCGAACCTCAATTTTGCCGTCTTTAATAACAGCGATTCCCGATGAGTCGTAGCCTCTGTATTCAAGCTTCTTTAAACCTTCTATAATAATATCGCCGGCATTTCCGTAACCTATATATCCGACAATTCCGCACATTCGAATTCCCCCTCAGCCAAATTTCTTTGTAAGCAAAGATGCCAGGTTTTCAGCAAGCTTTGTAATCTGTTCTATATCTTTACCCTCTATCATGACTCGAACAAGCGGTTCGGTGCCCGATGGGCGAATCAGCACGCGGCCTTCTCCTTCCATAGCCTCTTCCAATCTCTTGATCTCACTGCTTATCTCATGATCCGCTGCATATTTTTTCTTATTTTCATTCTTAATTTTTGCATTTTTAAGCACTTGTGGATAAATAGTTACTTCGTCCGCTAATGCCGACGGCTTTAATCCTGAATCCTTGACAGCCTTTAAAAGTTGAAGCGCAGAAAGAATTCCGTCTCCTGTAGTGGAATGGTTCAAGAAAATGATATGTCCTGACTGCTCACCGCCTATGTTGCAGCCGGTTTTAAGCATGCTTTCCAAAACATACCTGTCTCCCACTTGTGTTGTATCCACTTTGCAGCCAATGCCGCCGATGGCACGATGAAAGCCGAGATTGCTCATGACAGTAGCCGTTACCAGATTTCCCGGAAGCTGACCGTTAGCCTTCATCATTTTCGCACAGATATATATCATTTTATCTCCGTCGATAATGCGGCCTTTCTCATCTACAGCAATCAGCCTGTCAGCGTCTCCATCGAAAGCCAGTCCAAGATCTGCCTTGGCTGATACCACCTTTTCCTGCAGTACTTCCGGATGTGTAGAACCGCATCGCTCATTTATATTCATTCCGTCAGGTTCATTGTGAATGGATGTAACTTCCGCTCCCAACTCACGAAAAACTTTTTCCGCAACTTTGTACGAAGCTCCGTTTGCGCAATCGATGGTTAACTTGAACCCATTCAAGTCGGTGTCGATGGTCTTTTTAAGGAAATCCGCATACATAGTCAAGGCATCCTGTTCTGCTTTTAGACAGCGTCCTAGTTTTTCTCCGGTTACGTGACTGTTTATATCGATATTTCTCAAAATAATATCTTCAATTTCATCTTCAATATCATCATCAAGCTTGAAACCTTCTCCGTTAAAAAATTTTATTCCGTTGTATTCAAATGGATTGTGCGAAGCGGATATAACCACACCTGCATCTGCCTTCAGATGACGCACCAAGTAAGCGATAGCCGGTGTTGGAAGGACGCCTGCTTTAATTACATTGCCGCCCATCGATAGAATCCCTGCACTTATTGCATCTTCCAGCATATCTCCCGAAACGCGTGTATCCTTTGCAATCAAGACAACAGGTCTCTGCTCCTCCTTACGAAGAACATAAGCCCCTGCCTTTCCTAAATTGAAAGCGAGCTCCGGCGTAAGCTCAGAGTTCGCAATGCCCCTTACTCCATCAGTTCCAAATAGTCTCCCCATATTCTTCCTCCTTTTTTGATTCGTAATCTATTTATATTATCGTTATTCGTTTTCAATTTGGTTCAATGCAATGTGAACCTCTTCAGGATCTATCGCAATATGTCCAAGCTGCTTATCATAGCGAACCTGCACCTTGGCTGTTACAGAAATCAAAGACTCTGCATCAAGCTCAACGTATGGCCTTAAGTCTTCTTTTTTCAGTCCGGCAATAACCATTTCGCTCCCGGATGCAGTCACTGTGATCTGAGGAGTTGTGATAGTGATATTATTGACTCCGTCTATTCCCTCCATCAAAATTTCCTCCGAAGTATAAGTAAATTTCTTCGTTGCCACAGGCTTGATTTTGATATCTGCGGTTATGTTTTCATACCCTGATGCAAATTCAACACCTTCAGGGAGGGGTATATCGATCGGTATACTGGATGTATTTGATACGGAGCTGACATCTATGGCTGCGGCTGTTAATACATCTATATCCTTTAGCGAACTTTCAGTTCCTTTTATTTTTATAACCTCCGGGACATTCAGCTCCGTCACCTCATAGATCGGTGCCACTTCTCCGGTTATTTCCACAATCAAGGGGACCTCCTTCACGGAGTAAAGCTTTGCGGTCACATCAATATAGGGAGAGGATAATTTGACATTCTGAACCACATCTCCCTCGCTGTTTACTGCTACCGCCCTTGTCTGGACCGTATTGCCATCAACCGTAAGTTTAGACATATTTACTTCTGCTTTAATATGAGATACTGCGCTCACTTCAGATCTTGCACCGGATACCAGTATTACCTCCGGCTTAGTATTAACCTGTCCGGCTTCGATTCCCTCTTCAAGCTGACCTGTAAAAACAACTTTTATCGGTTTTGCAACCTCAATGAGTTCTTCTATAACCACGTTGATCTTGACAGGGTTAACCTCCAAAACCGTTACTCCTTTTGGTGCTGTTACTATTACAGGAATAAAGTTTTTTCCCATGCTATAACCGAAAAGATCAGCCTCCGCAAGAATATCACTGGACGTAATCCCGGAAAGGTCCGCTCTCTTCGCTTGAGCAACTACATCCACTGTATATGTTGCTTCGCCGGACAAGGCAAGTCCTCTGTCTGTCAGGCTTTCCACGTTCAGGAGCCGAACCGGAATATCGGTATAGGTCTGTTTCTTCACAGGATCAGTTACCTCTATCACATACGCCCATAACATGATCGCAATGACGACAGACACTATTTTTAAGAAAGTATCACTGTTTATCATCCTTGCGCCTCCTGATAAAATCAAGAAATGGAACCTTACCTTCTTCTTCCTGTACCTGACTCAAATATATATTCAGAAGGGTTTTCTCAACCGTCTTGAGGTCAAGAAATCTTGAAAGCTTTCCATCTACCGCTATGGAAATGATCCCGGTCTCCTCCGATACGATGATGGCTATGGCATCGGAATTTTCAGTTATCCCGATTCCTGCTCTATGTCTGGTCCCCAATTCCTTGCTGAGAGTTTTACTCTGGCTCAGAGGAAGCACGCAGCCTGCAGCAAACACTCTGTCGCCTCTTACTATGGTTGCTCCGTCGTGAAGAGGTGCCCCCTCATGAAAGATATTGCCCAAAAGCTCTGTTGAAATCTCGGCATCAATCCTTGTTCCCGTCTCAGCTATATCATTCAGAGTTGTTTCTCTCTCCATAATGATCAATGCTCCAACTTTATTGGACGAAAAAAAGTCCACAGCTTTTATTATCGCTGATGTGATCGTCTTAACTTTTTCTTTATCCATTTGCGCAAAGGTCGGGGTAATAAATTTGCTTCTGCCTACATATTCCAATGCACGTCTCAGTTCGGGCTGGAATACGATGACCAGTGCAATAACACCAAGAGAAATAGTGTTTCTAAGAATCCAATTCAAGGTATAGAAATTCAATTGTTCAGACAAAACAGTAATGAGAACCAAAATCAGCAGCCCTTTAACAAGCTGCAATGCTCTGGTTTCCCTTATGAATCCAAGTATTTTATAGATCACGAAAGCCACGATAGCCACATCAATGACATCAGTAATCCCGATACCGGAGATAATGTTCGTGAAAACCTCTGACATAAATCCCTTCCCCCTGGTTCGTCTGACTCGCCAAACGACCCTTTAACAGGGCCCTTAGCAACTATTAATTTATTTTATCGAAAAAAACGCGAAACATCAATAGATTTTCAGGAGAAATGCCGATAAAAAGAGACGGTTTTCTCAACCGTCTCCGTTAAAATCATGTATCTTTAATATCGGGTCTCTAATAATCCGTAATTATTATCCTTTCGTTTATAAACGACACAGACCGTTTCGGTTTCCATATTGAGAAATACGAAGAAAGTATGCTCCAATAGTTCCATCTGCATGATAGCCTCATCGACAGGCATTGGCCTCAAATCAAACATTTTTGTTCTTACAACTCTCATTTCTTCTATTTCCTCGTCTGCTACGGTCGGCAGATCCGCAAACTTCAGTTCTTTACTGTCCTTATGTTTACGCTGAAGCTTCGTTTTGAATCTGGACATTTGAGAAGATAATTTTTCGACAACTCTATCCACACCGCTGTAAATATCAGTTGTCGTTTCTTCTGCTCTGAAGATAGTACCCTTTGCATTGATCGTTGCCTCGATCTTCTGTCGCCCTCTTTCCATGGTCAAGGTAACATTGGCAACGATATCATTTGAGAAATACTTTCCCAGACGCTCCAGTTTTGATTCGATCGTCTGTTTCAGATGGTCACTTGCGTTCATGTTTTTGCTTGAAATTATTACTTTCATTTAGTGCACCCCCTATAGCATTTCGATTGGATTTACCTGATTTAGAATTTCGGGTTTGCTCAGCAGTCCCTAATTATTTATACTACTTATACTACAAAACTCATGCCATTCCTCTTTTCATTCATTAAATATTTATTCAAGCTCAATGCATCGACATTTTTTTTAATAGTCCGACAGTTTTTCTCAAAAAGCTACATGTTTCAGCAATTTATTATTCCTATACCAACCTGTTGATATTGTGGATAACTCTGTGCATAATTGAAAATCAGAGACTTTCGATAGTGGATATTTTTTTGGCCATTGAATATTCATTTATATACATAGGTAAAATTTTAATAAGCTCTGCGATGCTCTATTTGAAATCGTCATAGGCTATTATAAATATTCACGTATTTTTTCTCGGCTTATTTTTTTATTATTTTGTTCTTTAAAACGGTAATCGCAGATTTGTGGATAATTGATGTCGAAAGTTGGAGTTGTTTTGTATGTATAAATCAGATAATTGAACCGCTTAGCCGACCTGGTTTTTGACCCCACATCCGCCTCATGAATTTATCAGAGGACTTACATCTAAACTACGCCATGCTCACTGCCGCCTTGCGGTCCAGCTTACGTGGATCCTTTTGCCCGTAGCTGGCCTGGACTTTCAACCACAGACCTAAGCGGCTCAAGTATCTGATCTTTAAAGTTGTTATAATTGTTATAGTTGTTATAATACCCTTCTTCTCATATAATTACTCAACTTAAATTAATTACTCAACAACTTAGAAATTTAAAATTTTCAAAACAGCTCGCCTTCCCCTTTCATCAGATTTGCTCCGGCTGCAAATGTAATTACATAAATCTTAGCGGCTCCGGCAACCTGCAATGCCGCAGCACATGCATCCGCAGTACTGCCGGTAGTATAGATATCGTCAACGAGCATCACGTTTTTCCCTGCAAGGTTGTTTTTGCTATCAATGTGCACATCAAAGGCCTGTCTTATGTTTTCTTTTCTTGCAAGTGCTCCCAGACTGCTCATTGCCTCAGTTTCCGCTATACGAAAAAGAAGTTTCCCCTCATAGGGTTTCTCCATAAATTTTGCTAAGCTCTTACCCAGTACCGCAGCCTGATTGTATCCCCTTTTTCTGTACTTTTTCACATGCATCGGAACAGGAACCACGATGTCAGGTTTTATATCCTCTGTTTTCATTCTGTCATACATGATTTCTGCCAGCTTGCGTCCCAGATATGCCTGGTTCTTATACTTTAATCTGTGAAGGATATCCCTTTCTGCCGCAGTGTATTCCACGCAGGTATATCCTTTTTCGAATACATGTTCAGTTTCTATGCAGTCTGAGCACAAATCAGGGCCATAGCTTTCCTGAAGGATCTTCCCGCAGCGGTCACAAGTCCTCTCATTTGCCCATTTCAAGGTGCGAATACAAGTATCGCAGAGGGAATACGGCCTGCTGTCATCTATAATATTCCCGCAGCTGATGCAGTATATGTTTGAAGGATAAATTAATTCAAGAAACCCTTCTCCCAAAGAAGATAAAATCCACCATAATTTCAAAAACCTCTTCATGGTTCTGCTTTTATCCTCCCGTCTTATTGTTCCAGAAAAGCCTTCAGCCTCACCGACAGCCCGGAGTACCGTTCGGTAATCCTGTTATTGTCAACCATAGCATGCATCTTGTTATCCGAACCCACAAGAATAACAGCCTGCTTTCCCCGGGTGACTGCAGTATAGAGCAGATTTCGTGTTGCCAGCATTGGGGGGAACCAGGATACCGGCATTATCACAATTGGGAATTCACTGCCCTGACTTTTATGTACCGTAATTGCATAAGCTAATTCAATTTCATCAAGCTGAGAAAAATCGTATTTTACAAAGCGATTATCGTCATAAACGACAGTGATCTCGTTGTATTCCTTGTCAATAGTTTGAATGAAGCCTACATCTCCGTTGAAAATGCCCTGTCCCTCTGTAAAATCCTCAAATCGTTTCCATTCAAGCTGATAGTTATTCCTGATCTGCATCACCTTGTCCTGCTCCCGGAAAATCCTATCCCCAAACGCCTTTTCCTTGAGTTCCTCCGATGGCGGATTCAGAACCTTCTGAAGTTCTTTATTCAGATTAATGCTTCCTAAAAGCCCGCGCCTTATAGGAGAAAGCACCTGCATGTCACGGATGGCGTCACAGCCTTGATAGTATTCGGGCAGCCGTTTGACGCAAAGGGACTTAATGGTTTCGAGCATCTCACGCTCACTCTTCTTGCGGAGCAAAAAGAAATCTTTATCCCTTTCATTGCAGGACGGGTATTCACCCTTGTTGATTTTATGTGCATTGACTACAATCAAGCTTTCCTTTGCCTGCCTGTATATCTCCGTAAGCTTGACCGAATTGATGACTTCGCTATCTATCATATCCCTCAGCACATTTCCTGCGCCGACGGATGGCAGCTGGTCCGCATCACCGACGACGATAAGCCTTGTTCCGGGTTTTATCGCATTAAGCAGCCCGTTCATCAGCATAATGTCTATCATAGAAGCTTCATCAATTATGATCACATCATATTGGAGCGGATCCTCGCTGTTTTTTCCGAAACGCATGGTATCCTCACCTTCGGAATAATAGTATTCAAGCAGGCGATGAATGGTGGATGCTTCATAACCTGAAGTTTCCGTTATACGCTTCGCTGCCCTGCCTGTAGGCGCAGCAATTGCAGAAGAAAAGCCGTTATTTTCAAATATTTTTATAATTGTGTTTATAATAGTAGTCTTCCCGGTTCCCGGTCCGCCTGTAATCACAGAGGCTCCATTCTGTAAAGATGATTTGACCGCATATTTCTGATTGTCGGATAGCATTATGCCTGTCTCACGTTCTGTTGCCGAAATCAATTGGTCTACATTTGAGCGAATCGGCTTTAATCCTGAATTGTTCAATGCTATCAGACATTTGCATACATTCTGCTCCGCCATATAATATGGCATGAGGAACACCACTGCCCTGCCTTCAAGATTCTCTATGTGAATCTCCCCTTCGAAGGCAAGCTGCACCAGCATATCATAGACTTGTTCGGTTCCGACTTCCAGCAGCTCTGCTGTATTCTCGCAAAAAAGCTTCTGCGGTACATAGGTATGCCCTTCATTAACATAAAGCCATAGAGAGTATTTTATGCCGCTTTGGATGCGATAATCCGAGTTTTTATCGATACCCATCTTATCCGCAATTTTATCTGCTTTCTTAAATCCTATACCAAAAACATCATCCACAAGCTGGTATGGGTTTTCTGTTACTGCCCGGATGGTGTCAGAGCCATAAATCTTATAAAGTTTCATCGTATATGCGGGAGTAATTCCGAATTGCTGGAAGAAGAGAGAAACCTCAGCAAATTCCTTGTGTGCTATAAAGGCTTCTGTAACCGCAGCCGCCTTTTTTTCTCCGATGCCATCCACTTCAGTAAGCCTGTGAGGTTCATTTTCAATAACCGAAAAAGTTTCTTCGCCGAATTTCCTGACGATTGCCGCTGCTGTTTTAGGGCCTATTCCCTTGAGTACCCCCGAGGACAGGAAGTTTTCTATCCCCTCATATGTGCTTGGCATTTCCTCTTGGTATTCAGTAAAGCTGAACTGTTCTCCATAGGTCGGATGATTTTTCCACTGTCCACGAAAGAGGTATGTTCTGCCTCGGTCAGCTGCAGGCAGAAATCCCACAGCCGTGAACTGCTCTTCATCATTTTCGACTACTGCGATGGTGTAATAGTTCTCTTTATTATGGAATATCACTTCTGCAATTGAGCCATGTAGTTCTATCAACATAGTATCCTATCTTTTAAACACTTTCAAATCGACCGGTTTCTTGAGCTCTGTAAGCACTCTGCTTTTTGGAGCAAGATATCTTTTTTATTCTTTTCGGGTTCTTTATGGACAAAGTCAAGCAGTACCTCAAGGATTTGCCCTATTTGAGTTCCTTCATTAATTCCGATTTTCTTAAGATCGCTGCCTTTAACGGTAAGGTCCTTAATAAAAACTGCTTCCTTGTTTATTATGGATTCGAACAAGGCTGTCTGTTTTTTCAGTGTAATATCATCAAGCTCGAAAGCTATACATTGCTGTTTTTTTAAATCAAGCAGATATTCGTAATCATTTTGTCCGATCCTTCTTAACAATCGTTTCAATTCAATTTTATCCTGAATATTTAAAAACTCATCAGGCAAATCGATTGCCAGCCCAAGCTTCTTTTTCATTTCATTGGAGTAACCCATGACTTCAATCGCTTTAAGGGCATTATTCTTTTCAAAGCACAAATATATTAAAGGTACTCTGAATTCAAGTCTGCACTCGGTATTATCGATATTCTCAGCAAGCAGATGGAGTTTCTCCCATTCCTTGTCTTTAGCATTTTTAATACAATCTTCACCCAAAATATAAGTAAGTGCATCTGTTTCAACAGACAGGGAGAGCCCTTTTCCGCTGTTCCCGGCTGACAGTATTTTAAATAATTCCTCGCGGATGCGTTCTGTGCTTATATTCGCAAGCAGCCTGACTTTCTCCTTCATAGCCTTAAGGGTATTATTCTCTATTTCAAAGTCAAGCTGAGCCGCAAAGCGTATACCCCTTAAAATCCGGAGTGCATCCTCTTCAAATCGCAAACCCGGGTCGCCTATACCCCTGATCAGTCTGTTTTGTATATCAGATCTCCCGTGATAAGGATCCTTCTCGCCTCGCAGCGGACTAACTGCAATGGCATTCATAGTAAAGTCCCTGCGCTGAAGGTCTTCTTCGATCGAATCAGTAAACATCACAGTATCCGGCCGTCTGTAATCCTTGTACTCACCCTCAATCCTATATTTAGCAATATCCGCCGTGATCGTTCCTCGTGTGATTCTCATCACTCCAAGCTTTTTATTTACTATCGCAGCATCAGGAAATAATGACTCAAGCACCTTATCGGGAGCATTGCTGGTTAGATCCCAGTCTCCGGGCTGTTTCCCGCGTACGGAATCTCTTACGCATCCGCCTACGGCATAGGCTTCAAAGCCTGCGTCCTCAACAGTTTGAATCATATACACGATTTCTTCGGGAAGTTTGATCATACTCAATCCTCGCCTTATTTAACAGGCTTTCGTTATGCAACCACTGAAGTGACGGGCAAAATATTGAGACGATAAAAATCTACAAATCACCTTGCAAGCAAGCTTGGGCAAGAAGTTTAGATTTGTGATTTTTTAGCCTAAATTCTGCCAGCGTCACTAAAGTGTCGGGCAGAATGTTAAAATGATTCGGGTTTGTATAGTTTTCTGTTGTCCAATGTCCATACCCTGTCAGAGAATTCGCCCGGGGATGTCGCTTCAAGCGCTTCCTGCATATCATACATTCTTGCATCAATCATATCCAGGTAATGGAGAATCTCGGCCTCAGGAAAAAGAGGCTTTTTTGGGCTGCCAAATTCCGGTTCGTAATGATGCGATAAAATCATATGTTCAAGCATAATCGCTTTTTCTCTTCCGATTTTTAGCTCCTCAGTAAGCCGGTCAATGCTTTTGATTCCCTGCACCAGATGCCCCAACAGCTGGCCTTCAAAGGAATATCCGGTTGATATACCCAATGTGTCTGCTTCTATCTCATTGAGTTTTTCAATATCATGAATAATCACTCCGGCCATAACAAGGTCTCTATTTAAATTTTGATAGACTTCACAGATTCTTTCCGCAGTCATCAGCATTCTTTTCATATGATACAGGAGGCCGGCCATCTCTGCGTGATGATTTTTTTGTGCCGCAGGATAATACATAAGCTTTTCCTGGTTGTCGTCTAAAATACGTACGCATAACCTTTTAAGCTCCTGATCTTCCATGGAATCTGCCTTTTCAAGAATATATAGAAACATATCATCTGCTTTTTCAGGCGCCGCTTTTATAAAGTCCGTTATATCCACCTGATCTTCAGGCACTGCCTTTCGAAGCTTAAGCACACGGATCTGCCTCATTCCGTTCCATTCTGTTATCGTACCCTTCACTTTGATTATGTCACCGCTGCTGATTTCATTCAATGACGGAAGCTCTGTGTCTGCAACATCCCACTTCTTTGCTGTCAGTTCGCCGGTTCTGTCACTCAGCAGCATATCCAGATATTGTTTTTTATTGGATCCCATTTTTATAGCAATGGTTTTTGTCATAAAAAAGTCCTGTATTTCATCATCGGTCCGCAGCTGACCTATGTAGTGTTCCTTCATAATTGTTCCCTCCTTAATTTCTGACGAGTCATAATCTATTATATACCAATCATTTCATTGCTGGCAACAAAATTAGACGACATTCTTTACATTTTATGTAATTAATTGTACGTTCATCCATCTCTGCATATGTGATTCCGTCATGGACTTTGCTCATTAAAAATGCGCATATCTAAAAAAATTATCTATAGTCGTAAATTTTCTGCAGATGCGTTATAATAAGCAATAAAGAACGAACAATGCACGTTTACACTCATAGTACGCTACTCATAGCACGATTACACATAGACGATGGAGGAAGATATGAACAAAATTGGTCTTGTCCGGGCAGCTGCTGTTACTCCTGTTCTTAAGGTGGCAAATCCCGGATTTAACAGCGATGAAATTATCAGGTGCATAAATGAAGCTGCAAGGAATGGCGCAGGCATTATTCTTTTTCCTGAGCTTAGTATAACCGGATATACCTGCGGAGATTTATTCTGCCAGGATTTATTATACAATCAATCTTTAGAGGGCTTGAGGAAAATTGCAGAATCTACTAAACAGATCTCTTCTGTTGTCGCAGCCGGTTTTTATCTTCGTGTCGGAAACGGACTATATAACTGCGCTGCCCTGATTCAGAGAGGCAGTATCAAAGGAATCGTACCAAAGATGTTCCTTCCCGATTATGAATCACGATGGTTTAAGGCAGGAATCGAAACAGCGAAAGCAGCCAAATCTGTCAGGCTTTTCGGATATGATATCCCTTTTGGCAATATACTGTTTGAAGATGAAGAGAATTGCTTAAGACTCGGCATTGAAGTTTGTGACGACCTCCGCTCACCGGTTACTCCGGGCTCATATCTTGCTTTGAACGGTGCACATATCATATTGAATCCGTCTGCTGACAGCGAGGCGGTAACTAAATCGGAATACAGAAAAAAGCTAATATGTGTAGAAAGCGGGAAGAACATCTGCGGCTATGTCTATGCCTCCTCAGGTGTTCATGAATCTTCAACAGATTTTGTTTTCAGCGGTCATAAAATCATAGCAGAAAACGGTACTATTCTATCGGAGAGCCTGCTTTATGAAAGAGAAAGCTCCATACTTTACAGTGACATCGATTATGAAAGAATCGGATTCGAAAGGTCTGTGAATTCGAATTTCGACAACTCCGCATCAGCATACACCTGCCATATTGAATTTGTCAAAGCCCCGCTTTCTCCGATAAATGTATTGGAAACCAAAGACAAACTTATTAGAATATATCAGAAGAATCCATTTGTCCCTTCTCATCCTTCCGCTTTGGATAAAAGATGCAGGGATATTTTCAGCATACAATCTGCAGGACTGGCTAAACGGCTGGAGCATACAAGGTCGAAAAAGGTTGTTATCGGCATATCGGGAGGCCTTGATTCCACCCTTGCACTTCTTGTTTGCGCAGAGACTTATAAGCTTACCGGCAGAGATATGAAGGATATTATTGCCATCACCATGCCGGGCTTTGGAACAACAGGGAAGACGTATAACAATGCACAAACGATTATGGATCTCCTTGGAGCGGAAATGCGAGAGATCTCGATTCGGGAATCCGTGCTTCAGCACTTCAGGGATATCAGCCACGATCCCGAAGTTCTTGATGTTACCTATGAAAATGCACAGGCAAGAGAAAGAACGCAGATACTGATGGATATTGCCAACAAAGAGGGCGGTCTTGTCATAGGGACAGGAGACCTTTCCGAAATTGCTCTCGGATGGAGCACTTACAACGGAGATCATATGTCAATGTATAATGTCAACTCCGGTGTGCCTAAAACCCTGATTCGCTTTATTATCAATTGGGTGATGGCCAATCGCCTTTCCGGTCCTAACGAAGAAAAGGGGTTCAGTTCCGACAATGAACTTCTTTGCAAAACACTGCAGGATATTTTAGATACACCTATATCACCGGAACTGCTCCCGCCGGATCCAAACGGAAAGATAGCACAGAAGACAGAGGACAAGGTGGGCCCATATATTCTTCATGACTTCTTTCTTTACTATACGATTCGTTTCGGAATGTCCCCGGAGAAACTTCTCTTTATCGCAAAAGCTGCTTTTAAAGATGAGTATCCCGAGGAATTTATCAAAAAATGGCTTACTGTTTTCTATAAGAGGTTTTTTTCACAGCAATTCAAGCGAAGCTGCTCGCCTGATGGTCCTAAGGTCGGATCAGTCAGTCTTTCACCAAGAGGCGCCTGGATGATGCCCAGCGACGCGGACCCGTCGGAATGGCTGAAGGCATTGGAAAATACCCCGTTGACGTAAGCCGTTATAATGGATCTAAACGAAAAATCTACAAATTAAAATTTGTAGATTTTTTCGTAGTTAATAATATCAACGGCTCAATAGATTGTGCCCCTGTTTAATCAGCCGGGGTTTCCGGTTTTTCAGAGGAAGCTTCCAACATAACGATTGCCTTAAACAGGTCCCCGTCTATTTTGATTTCAAACCAGCCCTTCTGAAGTCTTATAAGATCTTTTGCTATTGCAAGGCCTAATCCGCTGCCCTCAGTTGCTCTGGATTCATCACCGCGCTTGAATCGCTCCATAAGCTCGTCGGCATCAATGTTCAGCTCTGATTTGGATATGTTTTTCATCTCCATAATCACATAAGGAGCGGAGTCATTTTTCCCATTCTGCTCTTTTAAGTCAATGTATACACGAGAACCCTCCTGGGCGTATTTAAGCACATTGTTTAAAAGGTTTTCCACCACTCTCCAGAGCAGCTGTCCGTCCGCACAAACAAAATATTTATCTTTCTGTGCGTTGATTCTGAACTCTAAGTTTGAAGCTTCGATCCGGTCATTCATCTCCCCCAGCCCCTGATTGATCAGAGACAGCATCTCTACTTTTTCAAATCGTACCGGTATCGCTCCGCTCGATGCCTTCGCGGCATCAAAAAGATCTTCTGTCAGTTTCTTAAGCCGTATGCTTTTCTGGTCTAATATATCCAGATATTTCGGCGCATCGGGACTGTCCAGGCCTTCCTGCTTTAAAAGATCGATATAGGTAATGATTGAAGTAAGAGGCGTCTTCAGATCATGAGATACATTTGAAATCAGATCGGTTTTCAGTCTTTGGTTTTTCAATTCATTCTGGATCGCTATGTTTGACGCTTCCGAAATCTCATTTATTCCCTCAGCTAACTGTTCCAGCTCACCGCTGCCGCTCAACGGAATCTTATACGTCAGATTGCCGCTTTTTACTTCATCCACGCCTTTCTTAACGGCTTCGTACTTCTTTACCCATTTTGGTGCCAGTACAATGATAATGACCGCCATAACAGGCGCCAGGAAAACCGTCGCGGAAAGAATACAAACCGCAAGAGTAATCAGAACAACTTTCTTCATGAGGCTACCGCCATGATAGAGGCTCATCGACCCTTTAAAAATAGCGGTAATTAAAATATAAATTAATGAATTTTTAATGAACTGACCGGCCTTAAGGTTTCTCACGATTGAAAGAATGAACAACAAACCGATTCCGGCAGAAATCAAACCGATCGCAGCTGCTATTGTTAACGATAGTATGAATGAGCCTCCGTACCGGTAAATTGTTTCGTTGAGGTTCAGCATTCTTGCAGCATCAAAAAGGAACATGCTGAACAATGCGCCGCCGCCGAAAAAGGAGAGGGCTACAACTGCCAGATGAATCTCTGTAAAGAGCTTATCGATTTTATAAATCTGCCGGTTTCCCTCTTCATCTCTTCTTCCTGTTGTAATCAGGAGATAAATCAGCGCTGCTATTGTCAGAATCACACAAATAATGGTTAACGGGA
The DNA here is from genome assembly GCA_028692105.1 of Eubacteriales bacterium. Taxonomy (GTDB): domain Bacteria; phylum Bacillota; class Clostridia; order Peptostreptococcales; family Anaerovoracaceae; genus Anoxybacterium. The sequence goes on from JAQUYC010000015.1 coordinate 30,691, forward strand.
GCCATTTAAACAGTTCCGATTTTGCCGTATCAAAGACTGCTTCATGGTCAGATAAATACTTTTGGTCAAATGATAGATAGATCCTTAAAGCCGGATTATATTCTCTATCTATTCGATCTTTCAGCTGCTTGATAAAGACATTATCGTTCTGGCTTTCAATGGCATTACTTGAAAGTTTAGTATTCAGTTCGTCATTCTGATAAATAAGATATGCCGGCTTTCCGCTGAAATTCTCAGCTTTCACATAAGTTCCGTCACCGATATCCTTTATATTGGTAATTACATTTGTACCATCAGAAGCAAAATAAGTAAATCCTTGATCCTTTGAAAGCATTTTAACGTTTTCCCTGAAATACCGGAGATCGTCCATGATCATTCTTTCTTTGATTTGAGCAATTTCATCCGCATGATCCTTTACGAAGGCTTCCTTTATTCCGGGAACGCTGATATCATTGCCATACTTCTCATAATTGTTATAATTGGCTCCTCGATCCAAATAGTTGTAGAAGAGCGAGCCGATCTCCTGATCCAGTCTTTCCTGGCTGATGGTCTCACCATTTCTGATGGCTTCCTCACCTTTATATTCCCTAAGGGAATATATAATGCTATCCGCCTTTTCACTGATATCACGTTTAAATATTCTGCTGTTCTGATAGGAATCGCTAAACAGAAGGTCATCCGCATCAGCCCACAGGTTCAAGCTTGATGCCTTATGAAAAATTACAGCTATACCTGTTAAAGAAGCAAGAAACAGCACTATGCATAATATGAACGCAAGAACCGTCGCCCCTGTTTTAGCGTTATATTTTTTCAATTTTATATCCAATTCCCCATACCACCTTTAAATATCTCGGGTCTTTCGGGTTGATTTCGATCTTTTCCCGAATTCTCCGTACATGAACCGCAACTGTATTTTCCGGGCTGAAGGATGGTTCGTTCCACACCGCTTCATAGATCTTGCCCATGGAAAATACTTTACCGGCATTTTCTGTCAATAACTTCAATATTCCGAACTCGATTGGAGTGACGGGCACTTGCTCTCCGTCTACCATAACGGTCTTTGCCCCATCATCAACAATCAATCCCCCTGATTTATAAACCCCTGTTTTTATCTCCATGCTTCCAAGATTCACATAACGCCGCAACTGAGATTTCACTCGTGCAATCAGCTCCAGCGGATTGAACGGCTTTGTGATATAGTCGTCCGCCCCCACATTCAGTCCTGTAATCTTGTCATAATCCTCCGACTTTGCCGAAAGCATTATTATCGGTATGTTCTTTTCCTCACGGATCTTCATGGTCGCCCTCATTCCGTCCATCCTTGGCATCATGATGTCCATCAGTATCAGATGAATCTCCTCTTTGCGAACGATATCAAGAGCTTCAATACCGTCATACGCTTTGAAAATATTGTATCCTTCGTTTTTCAGATATACCTCAATGGCACCAACGATCTCCCTGTCATCATCGCAAATCAAAACATTCATCCGTTTTTACTCCTGTCACTTTTAATTCTTTTTCCCTGTCCGGTATAACAGGTACCCTCCTTTCTCAGTCTCTGTAAAGAGGATACCAAAACATTCTTAACAAAAGGCCCTTCTGTTTCTTACAATTATATTAAATTAATTATAACGCATCCGCAAAAAACTTTCGACTATAGAAACTTTTAAAGCCATGCAAGGTATGGTTTTGGCAACAGAAACCGCAGGATAAAGTTAATATCTGAATTATAAAAAAACCTTGACACTGTTTTTTTTTCATCATATAATACATAAAAATAATAACCGAAAAAACTGTTGATTAAGAAGAGTAAGCATGTGTCTTACCTTTCACAGAGAGCCGCTGACGGTGGAATAGCGGTAAAGGGAGCTATGCCGAATGGACTTATGAGGGCAGGACGAAATTAGCTTGTGCGGTAATAAGTAAGTTGCGCAGGGAATTTTGTGCAAGACAAGGCGTGGCAGAGGAAGGCGAAGGACGCGTATACATAATACGCAAGCAAGCCAGACGATGCCAACAACGCAGTATTACGCAAAATTAACAAGCAAGGTTGCGCAGGGAATTTTGTGCAAGACAAGGCGTGGCAGAGGAAGGCGAAGGACGCGTATACATAATACGCAAGCGAGCCAGACGATGCCAACAACGCAGTATTACGCAAAATTAACAAGCAAAAGTAGTGCCTGACGGGAACTCCACCCGTTATCAAGGGAGCATGTATGATAGTACATGGAACAAGTGGGCGCTTGCGCCAATCAGGGTGGTACCGCAGAAGTATAAGCTTTTGTCCCAGAGAATATCTGGAACATTGGCTTTTTTTATTTGTTAAATCTAAAAAAGGAGAAAACTACAATTAAGAAAATGAAAAGGAGAAAAAAATGAGTAAAATTCCACACAGACTATATTTAACAGAAGAGCAGATGCCAAAGCAATGGTATAATCTTAGATCTGATATGAAAGAAATGCATGACCCGATGATCAATCCGGCAACCATGAAACCGGCTAAGCCCGAAGACCTGTATCCTGTTTTCTGCGAGGAACTGGCTCGGCAAGAATTGGATTCCACTACAAGATATTTTGATATCCCGGAGGAAGTACTGGAGATGTACAAGGTTTATCGTCCATCTCCACTTGTACGCGCTTATAATCTGGAAAAGGCATTGGATACACCTGCAAAGATCTATTTTAAATTTGAAGGCAATAACACTTCCGGAAGCCATAAGCTGAATTCTGCTATAGCGCAGGCTTACTACGCTAAGGAGCAGGGACTTGCCGGTCTGACCACAGAAACAGGAGCAGGTCAATGGGGCACTGCACTTTCTGAAGCCTGCGCATATTTCGGACTTCCTCTGACTGTCTATATGGTAAAAGTTTCATTTGAACAGAAGCCGTTCCGGAAAGCAATCATGGAGACATTCGGCAGCTCAATCATAGCAAGTCCAAGCAATACGACCAATGTTGGCCGTGAAATATTAAAAAAAGATCCAAATTCCGGTGGGAGTCTCGGCTGTGCAATATCCGAAGCCGTTGAAAAGGCGATTACATCGCCGAATTTCCGATATGTTTTAGGGTCAGTGCTGAATCAGGTCCTGCTGCATCAGTCAATAATAGGTCTCGAATCAAAATCTGCCATGGAGATCTTAGGAGAATATCCGGATATAGTCGTTGGTTGTACAGGCGGCGGTTCAAATCTTGGCGGACTGATCGCACCATTCATGCAGGATAAGCTTACAGGAAAAGCAAACCCAAGATTCGTAGCTGTTGAACCGGCATCCTGTCCTTCCATGACGAGGGGCAAGTATGCCTATGATTTCTGCGACGTCGGAAGAATCACACCATTGGCCAGAATGTACACTTTGGGAAGTGATTTCATACCTTCCGCCAACCATGCGGGTGGCCTGCGTTATCACGGAATGTCTCCGATCCTTTCAAAACTATATCATGACGGTTATATGGAGGCCGTTGCAGTAGAACAGACAAGGGTGTTCGAAGCTGCTACCCGATTTGCCAAGCTTGAAACGATATTGCCTGCACCGGAATCTGCTCATGCAATCCTTGGGGCAATTGATGAAGCGTTGAAGTGCAAGGAATCAGGTGAAGCAAAGACAATCCTGTTCGGCCTGACCGGCACAGGATATTTCGATATGACCGCATACGCTTCCTATACAGAAGGCACCATGACAGATCATATTCCTACTGATGAAGATCTGGAGAAATCCTTTGCAACTCTTCCTGAAATCCCCGGTATTCAATAAAACCGGACAGGATGTTAAAAGGAAGTCTGATTGTCTCAGACTTCCTTATTATTTCTTTGATGCTAAGCAATTGCCACTAATGCATGCCCAAGCATTATTTCCCTGATGCTGAGCATTTGCCGCCAATGCATTCCAATGCTTTCCTAAATATATATAACATTACAACACCGATCGACAAAACTGCCCCTAAAAAAAACATTAGTTTATTGTCTGAGTTCATAGTGGTTCTGCCTTTTTCATGTACTTCCATATTTAATCCTCCTATAAAAATAAATATAACAGAATATTAAATAAATTATACCCCCATTAAGGATTATAATTCAGAAAACATATGATATATTGAGATATTACCACGCTATTGGTTATGAATAATCGGACGAATATATATTGTCATTTGCTCAATTCGATATCCATGGATTGTCCTCTGTCTTTATATGCTTCATATATCCTTTGTTTACTATGTTTCAGTCCATTGTGGTGTCTATTCCCACTCTATAGTTCCCGGAGGTTTCGGAGTTATATCATACATCACACGATTAACACCATCGACTTCGTCAACGATTCTTGTCGCGATCCTTGTAAGTAACGTGTATGGGAGTTCTGCAACATCAGCAGTCATTGCATCGCTACTCAGAATTGCTCTCAAAACGATTGCCTGCTCATATGTCCTTTTTCCATCCTTCACACCAACGCTTTTGCAGCCCGGGCAAACGGTGAAATACTGCCAGATGCTCTTTTCAAGACCGGCATTCTTAATTTCTTCTCTTAATATCGAATCTGACTCTCTGACATAATTCAATTTTTCTCTTGTGATCGCACCCACTACTCTGACGCCAAGACCGGGACCCGGGAATGGCTGCCTCCATACCTGCTCGTGCGGAATGCCAAGAGCTTCGCCAACCTCTCTGACTTCGTCCTTGAACAGCCACTTCAATGGTTCAAGAAGTTCAAAATCAATATCTTCCGGTAAGCCTCCGACATTGTGATGGGACTTCACAACCCCTTTATTGGAAACGCTCTCGATAATATCCGGATAAATCGTGCCTTGCACTAAAAAATCCATCTTTCCCAATCTCCTGGATTCTTCTTCAAACACACGAATGAATTCTTCTCCAATGATCTTCCTCTTTTTTTCGGGATCATCGACTCCTGCAAGTTTGTCCAAAAAACGGTCAACTGCATCAATACTGATCAGCTTCATATTAAATTGCTTACCAAATAATTCTTCAACCTGTTCCGGCTCATTTTTTCTCATAAGACCATGATTTACAAATATACAGGTCAACTGATCACCGATAGCTCTATGCACCAATGCTGCCGCAACAGAACTGTCCACCCCGCCGCTCAAGGCGCAAAGCACCTTTTTATCCCCGACCTGTGCCCGTATCTGTTCTACCATATCATCTATAAATGCCTGTGTAGTCCACCCCCCGGAAAAGCTGCACTTATCAAAAATGAATGATTTAACCTGCTCCTCTTCTTTTTGGTTTCCATACTCCATAACGGGAACTCCCAGTTCTTTGAGTTCAGCCTCTTTTTCTGGTGCATCCGGCTCTGTTGTTTCCTCATCTCCGATGAATATCAGAGCTTTCGGATTCATATTTTTTATGTCGTTCAGGCTAATGTTATATGGTTTTACTTCACAATATACATTTGCTGCTCTGGCTATCTTCGCAACCTTTTGGTTATTATGAGCTCCAAAATCTAAAATCAGTAGCAGTTGTTTCTTCATTTGTTATCCTCCAAACTAAGTTTTATAGTTAATGCTATTCAATTATTTATCCGCAAAAAATCTCCGGCAGTAGCAAATGTTCTTTTCTCTTAGCATTCTGCCCGACTCTTCACCTTATTATTTCCATTTTATTGTATTTAATTTCAGAAGTATAACATACACATGAATTATACGCAAGTTGACCTGTAAAAAATATTCCTGATCAATAACAGTTCAGTGTTGCATGGCATAAAAGTATTTTGGTTAGCTATTCATTTCCATTAAGACTTGATATAATATCAATACGATGAAAATTTACAAATTAGACCTAAAGCTGCAGCAGGCATCAGAATGTTAAAAGGGAGATATTAACCTATGGTGAAAAATAACAGCTTTAAAATTTTAAAAGGCTGCTCATTATTTGACGGTTTAACTTCAGTTGAGCTAAGTGAAGTGTACCGTTACATAAGCCCTTCAATAAAAGGATTTGAGAAAAAAGACACAGTAATCGAACAGGGCGGCAGGGTTGCCGAAATCGGGTATATAAAAAAAGGAACATTGATATCAACCGAATATTATACCGATGGAGAGGCTCATGTTCTGCGGACTTTCAGTCAGGGGGACCTTATTGGCCTTGATACAGTGTTTTCAAAGCAGAAGGAAAGCCTTATGACGATTAGCTGCCAAACTCGCTGCGTAATCATATTCCTGTCTTTTCATAAAATGTTTGAAGAAAACACACTCCGCTGCAATATAAAAGAAAAGATCTTCCTAAATGCAGCTTCCATTCTCAGCGATGAGCATACCATATTTATGAATAAAATAAATGTTTTGCTGAATCACACCCTTCAGGACAGAATACTGACGTATCTTAATATGATAAGTGAAAAAAGATCGGAGAATACAATTGACATCCACATGACTCAAAAACAGTTTGCTCAATTCCTCGGTGTAAACCGGAGCGTTTTGTCAAATGAGCTGAACTGGATGAGGAATGAGGGCATTATAGATTATAATAAAAGCCTTTATACAATCCTCCAAAAATGAAAATCGTGATTCTTTAAATATTTCCAAATTTGGTTCTTTAAATATTTTCAAATTCAATATATACTGAAACTGATTAGAGTATATCAAAATCGGATTTTAATTATACAAAATACAAGGAGGTTTATTATGTTCAAAGAAATGCGTAGAAAAGACAAAATGCTGACAGAAGACGAGATGCTTGATATCCTTGCTTCATCCGAGTACGGTGTGCTGTCCACCATAGGTGATGACGGATTTCCTTACGGTGTTCCCGTCAATTATGTGTACAAAGACGACTTCATCTATTTTCATTCGGCATCCACAGGACATAAGCTTGATAATGTGGCGAACAATGCCAATGTCTCCTTCTGTGTCGTAAGGGATGTTGAGCTAATCCCCGATGATTTCAATACAAAATTCAAAAGTGTCATCGCCTTCGGGACAGTCAGCGAAGTGGCAGAAGCTGAAAAGGATGCCATTCTGACCCTGTTTTTGGATAAGTTTTCGAAGGACTTTATACCATCCGGTATGGATTACATCAAAAACGCCGGACCGAACGCAAGGGTATTCGCGATCAAGGTACTGCATATGTCAGCCAAAGGAAAAAAGTAGCAGGTATTTTTTTACAGCCTCTATTTAAAATAGCATCGGTGTTTGAGGTGTCCCCTAAAATTTAGGCTTTATTAGCGAGGCAGTTTCGGCTGTCTCGCTACTTTTATGCAGCTAAGAGACTGAGCCTTTATTGCACAGGTCTCAGCCGTCCTTGTTTTTTTCATTGATATCGCGTTCCTGTCAAAACCAAATAATAATTTAATAATCCAGGCAAATATTAACAGCACGACGATCGGGATAACACAAGAAGTTATTATAAGAATGGCAATCGCTTCTAAAAATGAGGTTAGTGTCTCTTCTCCCTTATTAGATATGTCATTTATGATTTTGGAAGTAATGACGAGGAAAGTAGAGTCCTCAATTTCGTTTTGTTTTGCCGTTTCAACCGTTTGCTCTATTGAGGCATGGTAAGAATCATATATTAAATCACTTACGTGTATGCTTACCGGAATTGCTGCAAAGAGAACAATTCCGAATACCGCCAGTTTAATTGCAAATTTTATTAATATATCTTTCCTTATGTACAAATATATAAAGCACTGATAGCTTTGAAGCAAAAGATGTTAGCAATCAAGATGTTTTGCATGCCATATTGATTGTAAAAAAACCGTAATGTAATAATACCATAATTAGACATTATTACAAGCAAAATGACAAGCATGTCCGTATAATCGCCTCATTCCAACACTAATCGCCAATTTGCAATATACTTTATCTGGGATTGAATCCCCTGATACCTGCTTGTTCAGGCGCGCTGCCACCTGAGCTAGAAACACAACCCATAGCTAACAGTTTATAATAGGAATTACAAACTGTTGGATTCTACTGTAGGGAATATGTCATAACTGCTCACGCAAAGATGATTTGTAATGATTGATAGATTGCGACGTAAATGTTAATATATATTAGTAATCATCATATTTTTCTACTATAGTGAGGTGTTAATATGAGCATTGAGTCGGCAAAGAAATTTAGGAAAAAAATGAACACTGATCCGGAATTTGGCCGCAAGGTCATGAGCTTTGAAGGTGTTGAAGGGTTCCTGGAATTTATAGTGAAGGAAGGCTTTGACTTCACAGGAGAAGAACTTAGAGAAGTTAACGAAGAAATTTATAAAGGAGTCGATGGAGAATTAGGACTTGATGAACTGGAATTGGTTGCCGGCGGCGTAAGTACGATGCTTCCACCATGCACGCCTCAAAGTACGATGCCTTATTGCAAGATACAGTTTATGGGCAAATCCTGTAATTAAGGGAATCAAATGGCTTTCTATGATAAAATAGATTTCATAGGGGGCTATTTTTTGGTAGAAACACATTTAGGCGGAAGGTTCCTTTGGAGAACTGAAGCAGGATATGGGATTCCGACGGTTCTTATGCTAAGGAATGCAGAATGTGCTTACAGAAAGCATCTTGCTGGCAATGGCCCATAACATCAACAAGCTTCATAACAAAATCCAATCCGAACGAACGGGAACACACCTTTTCGAGCTAAAAGAAAGCGCCTGAATTTATACTTTTAAAAAGCTGCCAGGAGTTCGATTCTCCCCTTGACTGAACCAAAAAAATACCCCGAGTATAACTCGAGGTATTTTTTTGGTGGACCTAAGGAGGATCGAACTCCTGACCTCCTGACTGCCAGTCAGGCGCGCTCCCAGCTGCGCTATAAGCCCATATTCATATGATTGACATTCGTGTGTGATTGTCTGCGTTTTCATTCATTAATATTATCCGGGATTTCAACTACTTTGTCAATTCCTTTTTGCCGCAGCTTTAACTACATCGCAAGCCTTTGGTCAAAAAGGCACCTCCCTTTCAGGGACTCCAACTCCCGTTGGTCGCTGCCGACCGGAGTCCCTGAAAGGCCTTATTGATTTCCTTATTTTGATTCCGGCTTTCTTACCTTATAGATTTCCTTCTCTAAGATGATATTATATACAGCATTGCTTTTTATTGCAGCCCCTGTAGACACGGTATATTCCGTGTTTACTGCTGCGGAATAGCTGCCGTCCTCGCTTTTATTTATGCCGGTAATCTCATAACGCTTCAGTACGGACGTGTTTGCTGCCCCCCGTGCTGCGAATTCGTCATAATCTTCTTCTCTTTCAGCGATAGGTGTCAGCAAGTACTGTACACTGTACCGTCGGTTTCTCTCCGCATCAAGATATCGCAGCAGCGCTGCCTCCGGAGTCCTTGACAGCAGGTCCTCTTCGCCTGCTCTTATGCTGCTGTTTATGCGGTCATGATAGAAAAATGCCATTGGATTATAGTTATTGGAAGCATTCCAGATGATATACTCATCGATTCCAAGCTCCATACATGCGATCAATTGATCCGCTATCGCTTTAGCATCATATTCGATATGCCCTTTGACCCACGGTGCTGTGAATCCCTGAATCCAAGGCCTTATGATCCCCGAATCCTTCTGTGCAACATTCCTTTCTATAGCTTCCATCAAAGATAGTCTGATAATCTCATATGGATGCTGATCAGGAACCTTAAAGTCATATAACCCCATCCCGTAATGACTCGGGTATATCATTGGGCATATATATTCAACCTGATTTGCGATCTTTCGCCAAGTCTGACCGATATCTTCCGGTTTGTCATCCCATGAATGAGTGATAATACCGAAAACATCCGCCGAGATATGCACGTTGTAAGGCTGCAGTTCCGATTTAGCAAACTTCAGAAAATCTTCTATTCCCTCATCCTTATCCCGACCGTTCCTCCCCGGGAATTCTGTGATCGGATTATAGGTTTTTGCACCATCCGGGAAACGGACATAGTCATACTGGATTTCCTGGAATCCTCTGAGGGCCGCTTCCTTTGAAATTGCTGCAAGGTACTTCCAGACGTATTCATCAAACGGATTGACCCACATTTTTCCGGAATAATCCTTGTATATACCGCCGGATTTAAGCTGTATGGCGTGGCTGCTCTCATGCTCTGCAAAGTAAGGGTCTTTAAACGCCACGATTCTCGCAATACGATAGATATTCTTTTTCTTCAGATAATTTATTAATTTATCATAATCATTAATTGGAGCCGATGCGCTTGCTCCGATGCGGTTAACGATTTCAATATCACTGCTCCAAGCTACAACACCGCTGTCGTTTTTAATATCAATTACCAGTGCGTTTATCTCAGTTGCCTCGCAGATACCCAGTGCTTTCTCCAACTTGTTGATCTCACTCATTCTGGATGTATCTGCCGGCTTATCCGATTCTCCGCTTAGCGCCCTGATATATTCTGCGTAATACTCAACATCTTCCTCATTGAAATCATAACCCGCTACATTAGCTGTCAGGTACAAGGCTTTTGCCTTTACCGCTTCCTCTTCGGTTTCACTGCCCAGCCCCTGCAGCTGTACATAGAATTCTCCCATATCAGCTTTTCGATTAGACTCCAGCTGCTCCCTGGCTATGGTCCTTTCCGCTTTCTGTTCTTCAGAAAGCTTGTTGAAATCCATTTCAAGCGAATCAACCAGCTTTAAGTTTTCAGGATTTCCCTGAGTTTGCACAGAGCCGCTGTTGCAATCAGTTAAAATGATAGCTATTATCAATATGTAAATTGCCAATCGGATCCCGTTTTTCATAGCACTCCTCTTTTGCCTTTATCATAGCCAAGTACAAAGCAGTAGAAATTTACAAATCACCTACGCAATCAAACGCTTATATTTCAATAGTTTTTAGTTTTCAATACAAATATAGCTCCTTCGCCTCATCCAAATGGACAGACTCACCTTTGTCAGCAGGGATCGTTACTATTTCGGCAACTCCATCACTGATAAACCTTTCTTCCGGATGCTTGTCGAAATAATCAATATAATTATACATCCCTACATTATCCACATTCATTTCGCTTGCCCGGATCCTGGGTATGCTGACACTGTCAAATCTCTTGTCATAAGGCGAATATGCAGGATTCCATCCCCCATTTAATACTGAGATGTTCTCGTACAGTACACCATTATAGCTTCCCGACGCAAGATATTTTATCAGCAATTCTCCTTCCGGACGTTCCCCAAAAGGAAGCGCAAGTGTGTTTACAGTATAATCATCACGGTTAATAATACTAATCAAATACTGTGCCTCCTCTCCTATCTGCTTCTGAATTTCCTCCCGATCTGCCTTTTTAAAGCTGTTGTGATCCTTTGTATGATTGCCTATGTCCATTCCATTTTCAATAATAAAATTTAACTTCGCTTCAATTAGACTGTCTTGCCAGAAAGGATGTTCCCCATAGACGAAGAAGGTTGCTTCAAGAGGGAAATCTTTATGCTTCTCATTAAAATCCATGAGTAAGCCTATCGCAGAGTCTTTCCTGGTCTGACTGTTCTCAAGGTATTCAAAGTTGTTCAAATTTCCATCATCAAATGTAATGACAACCGGCGTCATTCCTTGCTCGGTAGAAATATTGCCTCTTACATAATCCGTCAGACTTACAGGCCTATAACCTTTTTCATATAAGACCTTTAGATCCTTAAGGAAATTTGCAGGAGTTCTGACCCATTCACGTTCTTCGTCACCGATATTATGATACATCAATATCATGATTCTGCCGGCTTCATTTGGCTTTAAGTTCAGGTCGATTTCTTCTTTTTTATCCTTCTTATCTGCTGCGTAATCCTGATCCGTTGTATCGTTCCCGCCTTGTGCTGCCTGCTGACTCTCAGCCGGCTTATCGACTTGCGCAACATTTACTTCGGTATTCCCTGAATTCCCGTAGCTGATACCAAAAAAAATACACAATGAAAAAATTATGATTATAGTAATGATCCTCTTCACGCCCCCGCCTCTTACTTTATAAATCAATAAAATCTACACCTCCATTACACTGTAAAACCTGACAATAATCTTGTAACAATATATGGCTGTTTCTGCGATTTATTCCCGGAGGTCTGTTTCTGCGATTTGTGACCTGAAGTCAATACCCGACGCCGACGGTTTATGCCCGGCAGCCTGTTCGCTGAATTCTATAAAAAAAACAGACATATTCAACATATGTCTGCTTTAAAACTCGACTAACTCGTTTTCAACCTGTAACCAATCCTCGGATTAGTATTTGTTGTTTCTTTGTCTTTTTCTTGCAGCTCTGCATTCAGGGCATCTCTGAGGTTCATTTTCAAAACCTTTTTCTTTATAGAATTCCTGTTCGCCTACAGTAAATGTGAATTCACATCCGCAATCTTTGCATATTACTTTTTTGTCTTCCATATTGTTTACCTCCTTAATAAAATTGGACTTGGTATTTTACACAGCTCTTCTCCAATAATTTAAGAGAGGTATGTCTTAAAATACATCCATTGCGACATTTCCGCAACACGATAAGTATATTATGCCGCAAAGAAAATAGCAAGCATTATTTTGATTTTTCTATATTCTTTAATTAGGGTTTATTTCGACATAAAAGTTTGCATCTGTTTTTAGATGAGGACATTAATATTTCATTATCATCTGTATGGGACAATCTCCAGCCAGTATCCATCCGGATCGCAAATAAAGTAAATTCCCATGCTATGGTTTTCATAACAGATGCAGCCCATTTTCTAATGCAGCTTATGCGCCGCCTCATAATCATCCACATTGAACGCGATGTGGAATTCATTGTCGCCAAGGTTATACGGTTCTTTTCTGTCACGAAGCCAGGTGAGCTCCATCCGGTGCTCCGAATTTTTATTTTCTACCTTTGTTCTTTTTTCATAGCATACCATGCCCGATTAAAAAAACAAACCCCCAAATCGTAATGATCTGAGGGTTTTGCGTATCTTTATCGCTTTGAGAACTGGGAAGCACGACGTGCTTTCTTAAGTCCGTATTTCTTTCTTTCCTTCATCCTTGAGTCT
>JAQUYC010000040.1 GCA_028692105.1 Eubacteriales bacterium
TTTGAGGTGATGTTTTTTGTTGACAAAAGAATATTTTGCGAATATTTGTTAGCATGGTGTTTGCATCAGTTCTTAAAACTGGCTTTTTGAATATCGTATCGTAATAACAAGAACTCTCTTTTTCGCTTCTGCAACGCGGTAAACAACAGTAAAATTACCTACGAAAAGCTGACGGTATCCCTTATTGGCATAGGCGCCGGTTATTCTTAAAGCCACACGCTGAGGCATGCTCTCCAAGCTTAAAATTGTTCCTTCAATCGATTCAATTAATTTAGTAGCTATGTCTGGTTCTATCAGCGTTTCAGATATATATTCATATATACCGTCTAAGTCGTGGTATGCTCGAGGCAGTAACTTAACTGAATATTTATTTTCCAAAGTGCTTCCTCTTTAAGCTCGATAGAGCCTCTCTTGCATCTATAAGCTGGTCATCGGAAGCATACCCGGCATCAGCCTCCGCTATAGCCGCATCTAATTCACGATCCTCCAACATGGAATCAAAGGTTTCAATGCTCATAACAACTAAATCACCGTAACCGTTTTTTGTTATGAATATAGGTTCTTTTTTAGCATGTGCGAGGTCAGATATTTCATTAGTGTTTCTTAAATCAGTAATTGGTCTTATCTGGGGCATGATTGTCGCCTCCCTTCATGTACATTATTATAGCATTATTATATACAATCTACAAGAATTTATTTCACTCTGTCACTCTTTGTTGGGGTTTTCATGCGTAATCAGTATATATAGGATTTTAGAATAAAATTAAATAGCTACAATTCATTGTATATTTTAACAAGAAATGTAGCTAAAAATTTTGGCGGAGAAGGTGGGATTCGAACCCACGTAGCGTTGCCGCCAAACTGATTTCGAGTCAGCCCCGTTATGACCGCTTCGATACTTCTCCTTATTAAAGTATTGTGTTTCGTTATTTTCATAATCGCTTAACAATCTGTTTTCGCATTCGCTATATCCTGTACAGCGAACAAAGTGAATTATAGCATATTTTTATATTGATTCGCAAGTCAGGGGAACAGAAAAATTAATACCGCATGGAACTATCTCAAAATTCGCCTGCTTAATTGTCGAGATTTCGCCGTCTGAGCTAAGTCTTACTGCATTTTTTGATGATATAGTCAGGCCTTTGGATTTTCTATATATGATGAAGTCTGCCGTAGACGGGTCTTTCAGATGAGTCCCCGCTTTATATTTGTTGAGAAGGCTTATTAATGTAAAACGGCTTATCTCTTTGACGATACTCACATCTATAAGATTATCATAAACAGAAGCATCAGGTACCCCTTTATAACCTCCTCCGCAGTAGGCTCCGTTGCCGATCGCGATCAGCATAAAATTACCTCTATGAATTTCTCCGTTATCAAAAGAAATTTCCAGATTTACGCCTTCCTTTTTGCCCAGTACGATAACCACTCCCAGAAGATATGCCAGGGAAATAGGCACAAAGGGATATGCTTTCAATTTTCCTGCAAGTTCCACAACATTACTGTCAAGCCCGATATTGAACATATTAACTCCATATCTTGGGGGCGGGGCTGTATAATCATCTATTCTGGTTTGCTGATAACGAATTATATCTATCGGTCTCGCATGTCCAAGTATTTGCCCTTCAATGTTATCAAAGGCATTTACAGGACCAAAATTTCTGGGAAAGTCATTGCCGGTTCCTGCCGGTATCATTGCAACTTCTATGTTTTGATGACCGTAAGCGCCATTGATCACCTCGTTTAATGTGCCATCACCTCCACAGGCATAAAACCGCAATATATCTTTTGTGCTATCGTTGCTAAAAATATGTGTTGTTTCTGCATCGCGGTTTTTACATATTCTTTTTATAAACTTCTCAGCTTCGCCGGGTGCCGTAGTGCGGTGAATCTCATAGTCAATTCCAAGCTTTTTTGAAGTTTCAATAATTCGTGGTAATAAGTTCTTTTCAATTTTACCTTTTCCGGCTGCGGGATTTATTATAAATATATGTTTCATTTACTGCTCCTAAGTTATAAAAAACATAAGCTGATTAAATTATTCTATCATATCCCATCCGTAGGGTGAAACTTTATTTAACCCATTTTAACTACCTTTCATCGCGAAGTAAAGGTTTTTGCAACCTTTATTAAGTCCCATTTTATATTTCCTTGTTTTGGGGTATAATATATTTTAATGCATATGGATATTTAAAAAAGAACAATAGACAGCAAGGCTATTTTTTTAAATAACTATTTATATCCTTGCTAAAAACTATTATACAAGGAGATGTAATATGGATTTTAGAATAAAAAAGTTGGCGGATGTTTTGGTTAATTATTCCTGTAATGTTCAAAAAGGAGAAAAGGTCCTTATTTCTTATGAGGGAGAGAGCACAAAGAACCTTGTGAAGCTCATTGTAAAAGAAATCTATGCATGCGGCGGACTGCCCTATGTTGAGATTCGGGACTCTTCCATTACCCGGGAAATTCTGCTGGATTGCAGTGAAGATCAAATATCTTTTATGAATGAATACCAGCTTGCTCAAATGAAGGGTATGGCCGCTTACATCGCTATTCGCGCCAGCGACAACACTTCCGAGCTTTCCGACGTTCCGTCCGTAAAACTTAATATGTATAGTAAATTACTTCGTCCTGTACTTGACTACCGGGTTAATCATACAAAATGGGTAGTATTAAGATATCCAAACAATGCAATGGCGCAGCTTGCAAGTATGAGTTTAGAAGCTTTTGAAAAATTCTATTTTGATGTCTGTACACTTGACTATAAAAAAATGTCTGAAGCTATGGACCCTCTGATAGACTTGATGAATCGTACGGATAAAGTGCGGCTCACGGGCAAAAACACTGACCTTACTTTCTCTATCAAGGGAATCGGTGCGATTAAATGCGACGGTGAGCGGAATATCCCTGACGGCGAAGTATACACGGCTCCTGTAAGAGATTCGATGAATGGCATCATATCTTACAACACACCATCAGAGGAGCAGGGATTTACTTATAGTAACATCGTATTCGAAGTGAAAGATGGTAAAATCATTAAAGCAGCTTCTAACAATGATGATAGAATCAACGAGTTGCTGGATACTGATGATAGTGCACGATACTTCGGTGAATTTGCAATCGGTGTAAACCCCTATATTCTGCACCCCATGAAAGATACGCTTTTTGATGAAAAAATTGCAGGCAGTATCCATTTGACTCCGGGTGCATCATATGAGGATGCCTTCAACGGTAATAAATCAGCAATTCACTGGGATCTTGTATTAATACAAAGACCGGAATACGGCGGCGGCGAGATCTGGTTTGATGATGTACTGATCCGAAAGGACGGTCTCTTTGTGCTGCCGGAACTGGAAACACTGAATCCGGAAAATCTGAAATAACCGCGACATCAAGATATTCTTGTGATACCATAGCACGAAACTCAGGCGTATGCGGTGGTTTTGCCATAAAAAACCTCCATAAGTAGATTTTGGTTATCAACCATGTCTACTTATGGAGGATCATATCACGGACAGGTGCTTAATATATTATTCAATATTCATTAATTAAGCTATTTGCGTATAGTTTGGCGTACCATTCTCATATTCTATCAAGTATACCCCTCTGGCTGTTATCTGATAATTTTCCAATATGTCTAATGCAGATTGAATATTATTTGTTTTGAGACTAATCGCATACCCGCAAGATTTCAAGAGATTAGGCGGTATTTTTTTTAATTCTGATCTGATCCTGTTTTCCTGTAGCTTTTCCTGTGCATAGGCTGCTCTGTAAAATGAAGAAAAAGCTATGGCGTATTCTTTCATTCTTTTATTAACCCCCTATTTATCTTTTTATGCCAACGTCTTTATCATCCTTATATAGATTTGCATCAGGCTGGCTTTACCCACATCTTCCGCGGCTACCAACGGGCATCTGTCGATTTCCTGATCTTGTTTATAAATAACCAGTTCTCCAATCTGATCTCCTTTATTTATAGGTGCTGAAACGGTATCCTTGAAAGCAAGCTCTCCTCTTATCTCATCTTTTTCGCCTTTCTTCACAAGAACACTGATATGTTCAGGTGCTACTGCTTCCACTATATTCGGGGAACCTTTCTCTATGACTACCATGCCCATCGTTTCCCCTTTTTCAGCTAATTTTACCGAATCATAATTGGCAAACCCATAGTCTAAAAGTTTTGAAGCCTCGGCAAACCTGATTTTTGATGTTGGGCTTCCCATTATTACTGCTATCAGAGTCAAATCACCCTTTGTGGCAGAAGCAGACAGGCAATATCCGGCTTCTTGAGTAAACCCAGTCTTTATTCCGTTTGCACCCGGGTATGCCTTGATAAGCCGATTTGTGTTTGTCAGTCCAAGTTCCGTCTGCTTTTTCCCGGGCAATCCGACGGTAATATTTGTCATCCAAACATGAAACCAATCCTGAATCTTCTCATGTTTAATAAGTTCCTTTGACATCAATGCTATATCATATGCGCTGGTGTAGTGATTGGCTACCGGAAGACCGTTTGTGTTTACAAAATTAGTATTTGTCATTCCAAGCTCCGTAGCTCTTTTATTCATATTCTCTACAAATATTTCCGTCGTCCCGGAATGATATTCCGCAGCGGCAACGCAGGCATCATTTGCGCTTGCGATAGCAATTCCCATCATCAAGGTTTCAATCGTATGCTGTTCACCGGGTTCCATATACATTTGGCTCCCGCCCATACTTGCTGCTTTTTCACTGATCGTAGCCTTGTCTTCAAGAGTCATCTGTTCCCGCTCGATAGCTTCCATGATCAGCAGCATCGTCATAACCTTAGTCACACTGGCAGGAGGCAATCGTTCATGTGAATTCTGCTCGAATAATACAGTTCCGCTTGCTGCGTCGATCAAAATAGCTGATTTGGCATCCACTGTCATTCCTATCGCTCCACCGGTAACGGATGTAGGCAGTACTGCCTGTTCCGGTTCCACCGCACTCGAAATCATTTCTTTAACCGCATTGTCTTCCGCAAAAACTGCCCATGGCAGTGCCCCTATCACTAATATTGTCACGAGCAAAACTGCTGTTTTTCTGTATCGAAGCAATATAAAAACCCCCTCGCATTAATCTTCTATAACGCATCAGTAAAAACATTCTTACCTCTGTGCGTTTCAACGAGACGGATGATATCACAACCGCTTCGCATCGTTACTAAGATATGGATATTTCAGGGGTTTTATGACTAAAATCAATATAAGCTTGCTGTCATTGTATCACTCTTTTAACAAGCGGAACGTACTCAGGTTTATTGCTTTGAATATGAAATGCCGCTATCGCTTCAAGTGATCCTTTTTTCACACGTTCACGGTCGTTTCCGTATACGGTCGCTAATAATTCTCCCACTTCTACCTTATCGCACACTTTTTTATTGATCATGATACCTGCTGAGAGGTCGATAATGTCCTCCTTTGTTGCTCTGCCCGCTCCGGAATGCTGAGATGCCAGACCGATAGTCATTGCATCTGTGGAGCCGATAAACCCAGCCTCTTTGGCATAGATCTCAGATGAATATGAAGGTTGCGGGAACAGAGTATAATCATTGATAACTTTTGGGTCTCCTCCCTGACCTTCTATAAATTCAGCAAACTTACTTAATGCTGCGCCGCTCTCCAACGCATGTTTGGCTTTTTGATACCCTTCTTCCGGTGAGACGGACCTTTCCCCTGCAAATATCATATACGAGGCCAGCGTAAGAGAAAGGTCGGTAATGTCCTGCGGCCCATTTCCCTTCAGGGTTTCGATAGCTTCTATGACCTCAAGACTGTTTCCAACGGCATATCCAAGGGGCTGGCTCATATCTGTTATAACAGCTATGGTTTTTTTACCGTCATTCTTTCCGATTTCCACCATGAGCTCTCCCAATCTGGAAGCATCCTCAAAGCTTTTCATGAATGCTCCATTCCCCCATTTTACATCCAATACAATAGCATCGCTTCCTGAGGCAAGTTTCTTGCTCATGATGCTCGATGTAATCAGGCTGAGATCGTCCACAGTCGCCGTAACGTCTCTAAGCGCATATAATTTTTTATCTGCAGGTGCAATGTGAGCAGTTTGACCTATAACAGAAAGACCTGTTTTATTGACCAGTGAAATGAACTCCTCAGATTTAAGAACAGTTCGGAATCCGGGAATTGATTCCATCTTGTCGACGGTGCCCCCGGTGAAGCCGAGCCCTCTTCCGGACATTTTAGCGACATGAACACCGCATGAAGCCGCAAGCGGCCCTACGATCAAAGTTGTTTTATCACCCACTCCTCCGGTACTGTGCTTATCGACTTTTACACCCCTAATTGCTGATAGATCCACAACATCTCCTGATTCTTTCATTGCTTTTGTCAATTCGTAGGTTTCTGTTCTGTTCATCTTTTTCAGGAAAATTGCCATCAATAAAGCCGCTGCCTGATAATCAGGTATACTGCCATTGCTATAACCTTTGATAAAGAATTCGATTTCTTCTTTATCAAGAACACCGCCCTCTCTTTTTTTGTAGATAATATCGTACATATTCATTTTCTGGCAACTCCTTGACAATATATTTTCGAAATAGTTTATCTGTAAATCAGCTTAAGAAAACTTTCTCCTATCTGTGGTCTGGTAACATTCAGAAATTCCGCAATCGTTGCACCGATGTCCGCAAAGGAGCTTCTGGTTCCGAGGTTAATTCCTGCATTTATATCTGTGCCATAAATCAAGGCAGGTACATATTCTCTCGTATGATCCCACCCTGTATGCGCCGGGTCATTACCATGATCTGCACAGAGGATCAGAATATCTTCGTTTTTCATGGCTTTGATAATTTCCGGAAGTCTTGAATCAAATTCCTCAATGCTTCTTCCGTATCCTGACGAATCTCTTCTGTGGCCGTATTTTGAATCAAAATCAACTAAGTTTGTAAATATAAGTCCTTCAAAATCCTGGTTTAATGCTTCTATGGTTTTATCCACACCGTCCATGTTGCTTTCTGTATGCACAGAAACAGAAACTCCCTGACTGTTGAATATATCGTTTATTTTACCGACGGCATACACTGTCAGCCCTGCTTCGCTTATGAAATCCAAAATCGTTTTTCCGCTTGGAGATACCGCATAATCCTTGCGATCTGAGGTTCTTATTCTCTTTCCGTCTTCAAGTACATACGGTCTTGCGATGACTCTTCCGACCTGCATATCTCCTGTCAGCATTTCTCTTGCCACCTCACAGATATGGTACAATTTTTCCAAAGATATGACCGCAGTATTTGCTGCTATCTGAAATACGCTGTCCGCCGAAGTATAAATAATCGGTTTACCGGTTCTTTCATGCTCTGAGCCTAAAGATTCAATGATCTCTGTACCTGATGCCGCATAATTCCCTAAAGTTTCAATCCCGATTTCTTTTTCATATGCTTCCATGAATTCCTTTGGAAATTCTGTAAAGGTTTTAAACGGAACATCCGTATAAAGTCCGGCAATTTCCCAATGTCCCGTTATGGTATCTTTGCCTTTGGACTTTTCCCGGAGTCTGCCATATGATCCCATGGGTTCTGCTGTTTTTTTAACATTGGTAACGCCATCTATCATTCCGATACCCAATTCCACAAGATTCGGAATTTTGAAATCAGGCATGGATTCAGCGATATGTCCCAGAGTATGGGCACCTTTATCCCCGTATAGTTCAGCGTCGGGCATTGCACCTATTCCTATACTGTCTAATACTATCAATACTGCTCTTTTCATTCACCACTCCTCCTACTATCTCGCCCAATTTGTGAAACAAATTGATTTTACTTGTAGATTTCTACTGCTATACAATCCTCTGTGGTATACATCTCAAATAATCTACCGAAGTCAGGATATATTCTGTACCGTTTCTAATACCCTTAAATACGCTGTCATACGCATCTTTTCCGTGAAGGTGACCATAGATTACCTTAACTGCGCCAAATTGCTCAAACAGTTCCGTAAAGCCTGAATTCCAAAGTTCATCACCTGCCGGTGGAAAATGAATCACACCTATAATTCTGCTGTGGCCTGTGGCATCCTTCCTTCCATAACCTGCGTTGAACGCGGCTTCCAAGGATGTTTTCAGTCTGCCAAGCTCGCGGCGATAAA
>JAQUYC010000041.1 GCA_028692105.1 Eubacteriales bacterium
TTACGGAAAATATAACATGACAACCGTCGATAATTTGATATGGATGTGTTATAATAGCCATTGAAAAGCCTGAAAGGAATGAGTGCCATGATAAAAATACAGGTGATAAACGGTCCGAACCTTAATCTGTTAGGAATCAGGGAACCGGATATATACGGAACATTAACGCTAAAGGAAATAAATGCCATGCTTAGGAAAAAAGGTGATGAGCTAAACATGCACCTTGATTTTTTCCAATCCAATCACGAAGGTGATATTATCGACAAGATACAGGATTGCTATGGCAAAATGGATGGTATCGTGATTAATCCTGGGGCTTATACCCATTATAGCATTGCTATACGTGATGCTATCGCAGCAGTCGGAATCATTGCAGTGGAAGTACATCTGAGCGACATTAATAGCAGGGAAGATTTTCGTAAAATATCTGTTATCAAAAGCGTATGCGTGAAACAGATCTGGGGAAAGGGAGCAGATTCATACACAGAAGCACTGGAAGTTATTGCAAACAAGGTCTCAGAGGGCAAGAGTACCGACTTGTAGGACTCTGCCGTAAATACATATATTAAGGACGCTGCGTAGGGCAAGGAGAAAAAGCATGACAATCAGAAAAGATCCAATCCTGATGAGAGAAATCATTGAAGCCATGGATTATATGGTCAGGGTAATGGATGTGAACCATAAAGTAATATACATGAACAAAAGGATGAAAGAAGAATTCGGCGAAACAATGGGACATGCTTGTTATTTCCTTTTAGGAAAGAATGAACAATGTGCTCATTGCATAACCAAAGAAACGGAAAAGACCGGAACGACGCAAACAAAAGACGTCCTAATCAATGATAAGATTTTTAATGTAATTTCCTCTCCGGTAAGCACAGAAAGCGGATACAATTATTCCATTGAAATGATTCACGATATAACAGAACAGAAAAAGATGGAAGGAGAGCTGCTAAAGCACTACGCTAAGCTGAAAGCAGATATTGACTTTGCAAAACATATACAGAATCGTGCACTGCCATTAGACGGTACGTATTGGGACTCTATAGAAATTAATTCTATTTACCGTCCAAGCGAAGACCTTGGCGGAGATTTATATGACATTATTGATATAAACCCTTCAGAATCATTACTGTACATAGCGGATGTATCGGGGCATGGAATCACATCATCCCTGCGAACTATATTTTTAAGACAAATGATGCGGCTGCAAGCCGGAGAGGGTAAGGCTGATCTGAATGAAATCGTAGCTATGATGCATAAGAATTACCAAGAGATGATTGCTGACAGGGAGGAGTACCTTACTATTCTGCTTTGTTTGTACAACAAAGAAAACAAAGAGGTAAGCTTCTTGAATGCCGGCCACAATTGTTTACCGGTGCTGATAAAAAGCAATGGAGATATCCAGGAAATTCCGGTGTCAGGAATGCCGATTTGCTGTCTTATGGAAAAAGTAGAACATAAGCAAGTTAAGGTAGCGGTCAAAACCGGAGACAGAATAATTCTTTATACAGATGGTATTACTGAAGCTCGAAATAAAGAAAATGAGTATTTTGAAACGAACAGGTTTTTGGAAACAATAAAAAACAACATCAGCTTAGACGGAAAAGAACTTGCAAATACAATAATCAACGAGGTAGAGAGTTTTAGCGATAAACGTGTGCTTGATGATATGGCCATTGTTATTGCAAAGATCATTTGATTTGTGAGATATCGTTTATTCCGCGATTGGCAAGCTCATCTGCAAGGTTGTTCATTTTTGTAATATAGAGGAAGTCGTCCATTGTGAAATCCCGGCCGTTCCATTCAATAAATCTATGGAAGATCGGTTCAATCTTTAAATTCTTACTGTTTAAATTCACATGTCCTTTTACGCGATAGAATTCGATAGAATGTTTGCTGATATAAGAAAATAGAGCTTCCCAGAGATCACGGTTTTCTACATCGGTTTTCTTGGCGGTCTTCCAATTGTTTCGATACCAGTTTTCATACCATTTGTCGCGAAAACAATTCATAAGATATGAACTGTCTGAAAATACCCGAATACATAAATTGTCTTTTGTAAGTGATCGGAATGCGTTAAGTAAGGCCATCATCTCCATACGGTTATTAGTGGTATTCCGTTCGCCTCCATAAAGCTCTTTACGGTGTTCTCCATATTCTAAGACTGCACCCCAGCCCCCTATATTTGTGTCGTTTTGATTACCGGAGCAGGCGCCGTCTGTATAAATGTTGACTGTCTTCAATATCATCGCCCTTTCTCTAAGTTGTCTTAGAATGATTATGCCCTAAAAATGGAGAACTGGCAACAAGGACAAATTAAAAATCCAAATTATTGTAAAACTATCTTAAAACCGGCGTAACACGTTTGTAACATACATAATATATACTGATTATTATTACAGTGCATGCTGGATAGTTTATGCACTGATCGTTTTTCAGAAAGGAGGAGTTATCGGAATGATAAAGCGATTGACTATTGTTTTCACAGTAATAATAGCATTATTATGCAGCACTGTCAGTTCCAGCGCTGCCGGTGATCCCTCCGTTGTTTTGGTTAACCCTACCTCAAACAGCACCGTATATTCCAATAATATTCTGATTTCTATCAAGGTTACGCAGCCAAAAGCTATCAGGATAAGCGTATTTGAGGAAAAACAGATAGTTAACGGAACACTGAGTGCTGTTAACATCAATACGCTGTCGACTTCAAACGGCGGACTGAATACGACAAACCTTAACAGCCAGCCGGTAGGAATTCCGGTTGAATTTGTAAGCAAAAATAATTTAAGTTTTTATACAAAACAAATTAATGGTCTGAAACCCGGTCTTTATCGAATAAGGATCGATACGATTGATTCCGCCGGGAATAAGACATATACGAGCAATAGTTATGTGGCGGTAAAAGAAAAAACAGAGGAGGCAGATGCAAAGATATTTGATGCTCCGCAATCAGGAACGATGCAATTTCTGCAAAACTTGCTGAAAAATATATTTGGAGATTAAGGACGGCAGATCATATGTCAAAGCCGATAATAGAAAGAGTTAAAAGCATAAGTCTGGTAGTATTGTTTTTATCAACAGTACTACTATTATGTTTTTTTTGGGGGAAAATATCCTTTGACGGCATAGAGTCGAGACAGGAAGCGAGCGCTGAAGAAATCCCGAATATTTCATATATGATTAAACCGGATCAAATCGTTGTGAATTTCGGTGCAGATAACTATACTGTGATTATGCCGGAGCAATTTGATGATATATGGTATAGCAGCAGCGAAAAAGACAGTATAATTAAAGAAATTGAGCGATTTGGGCAGACAGAAAATATTATGACAGAAGAAATTACCGATTCACAATACCAGGAAGTTATGAAGTTCAGATCGATTCAGGCTAAGTTTTCTTATGATATTCCAACGGCTGATTTTTTCCTGAATTATAAAATTAGTAAACACTCAAATTATGATGTTATTGAAACAATTACTTATATCGGCTATTCGACAGCAAGCGAGAAGAACCTTTTCATTTATGACGGAAAAAACCAAAAATACTATCGTTTGGTTGCAGACACCGAGAATGCAGACTTCAAAGGGCTTATTGCATCAATCGAGGCGGAAGGTTATAATATTTACTATCCTATCAGTTTATATCTGGGTGTAGATAATAAAACGCTTATACCGCTGGAAATGAATATAAATGTGAAAGATTTTTCATTTCGCCAGGATTTGTATCCCTATCAAACGGAAAAAATCGACACGATTGCGGAGAATTTCTTCGGAGGGAATCTTGATTTTGTAAGAGAGATCACTGAGGACAGCGGAACAGTAATTTATATGTACGGGTATGGTAAAACTGTTCTGATTGTGAACACGGATGGCAGTATCGAGTACAAGGAAGAGCAAATCAATGATGATGTGGAACAAAGCTTTCTTGGAGCATTGGAAACCGCAGTTATATTCATTGCAAACCACGGATCCTGGGACTCCCTGAACGGTGCCAAATTGACACCTTACTTAAAAGATGTTTCAGTGAATCCAAATAATAAAAAAGGTTTTAGATTTACTTTCGGGATGGAGGCAAATGGGAACCGTCTGTATTATGAAGCAGGGGAGTCTATGGTTATCGATGTTACCGGCGGACAAGTTACATATTATAAGAGAAATATGATTGATTTTGACGAGGAAGAATTGGAAACGATAGAAACATCTTCGGCTGAAACAGCCTTTTCTCCTGTAAATCTTATAGCAAAGAATTATGAATTTATCTATCATATCCTTGAAGCATCCGATGATAAAAACGTCACCGCTGATCATGCGGCAATGTTTGAACAGGTCTCATCTTCGGTAAATAACATGCAAATCGGTTATGTACGTATGGCGGATAAAGCTGCCATGGATATCGAACCGGCATGGATTGTTTCAATAAAGAAAACCACAGCTTATTTTAATTTGTACAGTGCTGAACCAATAGGATATACTAAAGAATAAGGAGCAGGTAACATGGATTGGACAAAAGCCAAAAGCATCTTGATCGTTGCGCTGATTGTGACCAATCTGGTTCTGATTGCCACTTACTTTTATCAGGAATACCAATCCAAGAGCAACGAAGAAGAGCTTCGTGCCGCAACCATCAAACTGTTGGAAAGCAAAAATATTTTTGTTGAGACAGAAATTCCGGAAGAGCATAGCAGAATGCCTAAGCTGACTGTTCAATACGATAAGATGAATCAGGATATTATAGAAGAACAACTTGCGAATCAAAAAGCCTTAACACCGGAAGACATGACAGATGATAATATTATGGAACTGACAGCCGCATTTATTGAAAATTGTGGCTTAATGACTGAAAATGTTACCTTTGATAGGATAGAACACACGGGAGAGGATATCAGAATAACCTATAAAAACTATTTAAACGGATATGCAATAGAAGAAAGTTACATTATTTTTACGGTGACTGACGGGAAAATAAGTGAGATGAAGCGATTCTGGCTCAATCCGATAGAAGTAAGCGAAATAAAAAAAGAGGTTATTTCCGCGATTGCAGCGCTTATCGGGTTTATGAGTGAAAACACGGAATATGAAAGAATTCACGTACAGGACATTTCTTTGGTTTACTGGCTTGATTCCGGTTCATTTGATGCAGAATCTCCCGTAACCGATACAGCCTTTCCTGCCTGGAAAATAACGTACAACCGGGGGAAAATCCAATATATTTCGGCTTGGGAACAATAATCAGCCGGAATTGGTCAAGCGGTACTGGTCTGAAAATTTGAATTCTTTTCTTTTCATAAAGAGAACTTATATTCAACACATAATATACGGATAATAAGGAGAGCGACGATGACTTTAAGCTTTTGTTCCTTTTCCAGTGGAAGCAGCGGGAACTGTTATTTGATAAAATCGGAAAACACAGCGATTTTAGTGGATGCCGGAATCAGCAGAAAGAAAATCTATGAGGGATTGGAATCGACCTGTACGCCAAGGGAGCAGCTGTCTGCATTGCTGATTACACATGAGCACTCAGATCATACGAAAAGTATTCAGACACTTATGAATAAGGAGAAGTCAATGAAGGCCTACGCTAATGCCAGGACATGGAGCCAAATAAACAGCCAGGTTTGTCTTACTCAAAAAGAAGTATTTGAAACAGGCAAGGCTTTTGGCATCGGCAATATACTTGTGCGGTCTTTTCGCGTATCACATGATGCGGCTGAGCCGGTGGGTTTTACATTTACTTCAAAAGGAAAACAAATCAGCATTGTAACTGATACCGGCTGCATGAACGAAGATATTATTGCAGAAATAAGAGAAGCTGATATACTGGTGCTGGAAGCGAATCACGATGTTGATATGCTGAAAATAGGGAGATATCCTTGGTTCTTAAAAAAAAGAGTTTTAGGGAAAGAGGGACACTTATCCAATGCAGCAGCAGGTGAGACCATATTGAGACTGCTCTCGGAAAGCAGTAAAGAAAGGCTTGTATTGCTTGCCCATCTTAGCAGAGAGAACAATTTCCCCGAAATGGCATATCAAACTGTAAAAAACATATTAGAGGAAGCAGATTTTTACATAGGAAAACAATTAAAGCTTAATATCGTAACAAGAGACGATATGAGTCTGATATATGAAGTATAAATGGGGGAATGAAAGTTGAATACTGAAGATTACAATGAAGAATTTGTAAGTGAAAATGTTGGGAAAGAGAAAGTCAGGAAAAAACCGGGGAGAAAGATCTTTTCTATAATTTTGATCATATTATTAGCCGCTGGAGCCGGTTACGGCGGAGGACTTGCAGCAATCTACTACGGACAAAACATGATGGTTCCGTCTGCCGCAAATGAAATTACTATCAATCCGAATGACGATATTAATACCGCCGAAGCAATCGCAGCGAAGGCGATTCCTTCCGTAGTAGGGATAAGCACCAGCACAGAAGTGACTTATCAAAGCTTTTTCGGGCAGCAGAGAGGAATTCAAAACGGGGTTGGCACCGGAATCATCGTAGATGAAAAAGGTTATATTCTGACAAATTCACATGTAATAAATGATGGAAATGCCAAAGAGATTATAGTGCAGCTTTCGGACGGAAGGGAAGTTGATGGCTCAGTTTTATGGTACGACAAAAGTATAGATCTTGCGATCGTTAAGATTGAAGCAGATAACCTTACTGCGGCAGAACTGGGGGATTCAGATGATGTCAGAATAGGAACATATGCGGCAGCCATCGGGAATCCTTTGGGATTGGCTTTTGATAGAAGCGTGACTCAAGGCGTCATCAGCGGATTGAACCGTTCTATTACAGTTTCAGACGGGCAGTCTCAATTGACAATGGAAGGTTTGATGCAGACCGATGCATCCATTAATTCAGGAAACAGCGGAGGCCCACTACTCAACAGCGAGGGGTTGGTCATCGGAATTAATTCTGCCAAAGCCCAAAGTGGTGAGGGCTTGGGTTTTGCGATACCGATCAATACGGCAAAACCGATCGTCGATGAAATAAAAACAAAGGGTGAGTTCAAGCGTTCTTATATAGGGATCAGAGGCGGCAATGTCGCCGACTATCTGCAGGCTTATCCCGATGCTGACTTCGGAACAAAGACAGGAGTCTATGTCACACAGATATATTCAGGCTCACCGGCAGCGGATGTAGGTCTTAAAGAAGGTGATATCATTGTCAAAGTTGAGGGTGA
The DNA here is from genome assembly GCA_028692105.1 of Eubacteriales bacterium. GTDB lineage: Bacteria > Bacillota > Clostridia > Peptostreptococcales > Anaerovoracaceae > Anoxybacterium. Next base: position 7,190 of record JAQUYC010000041.1, read on the forward strand.
TGAAGTTAAGACCATGACACAGCTGATTAGCACACTATTTAAATACCGACCCGGAGATACGGTAAATCTTTATGTAATACGTGATGGAAGAGAAATGACTTTTAACGTTACTTTAGCAACAATGGATGAATCAATAAATATGCCGCAGACACAACAAATTCCTCAGTAAGGATTTAGCTAAACGTCAGCAGCGGATACAATCAAGAAACAGTTTTAAATGGGCGCATAAAAAATGAATATTACAATTCTATGTATAGGAAAACTTAAGGAACGGTATTGGACCGAGGCAGTGAACGAATATAAAAAACGCCTCGGTAAATATTGTACATTGTTAATAAACGAGCTGAAGGAAGAAAGAGCGCCTGATCATCCATCACCAGCAGAGCAAAAGGAGATTATAGAGGCAGAAGGTAAGAATATTCTCAAACATATTAAGAGAGATTCGTATGTAATTGCACTGGAAGTAAAAGGGAGAGAGATATCTTCTGAAGATTTGTCAGAAAAGATACACACCCTTGGCGTTGAGGGAAAAAGCCATCTTGTTTTTGTAATCGGCGGTTCTCTTGGACTTTCTGAAGAAATATTGGCAAGGGCAGATTTCCGGCTTTCCTTTTCCAGAATGACATTTCCTCATCAGATGATGAGGGTTATATTATTGGAACAGATTTACAGAAGCTATAAAATTCTGAAAAACGAAGTTTATCACAAATAACTGACACAACATATGTTCAGAATATTCGAAATAAGGCCACATGTAGTATAATGTTGTTGAAATATAAAAAAATTAGTATATAATTGCATGTAGCAGTTGCTGTATCCGAATGATAACATGAAACAGGTTCAACTTGATAATGAAAACCTACAAATCGATGATTTG
>JAQUYC010000042.1 GCA_028692105.1 Eubacteriales bacterium
CTGATCACGCCAATAGCGATTGAAGAAGGGCTGAGATTTGCTATAAGAGAAGGCGGAAGAACGGTAGGAGCTGGAGTAGTAGCAAAGATCGTCGAATAAATGGATTGTTAAAATTCCACTTTAATTTAATAACTATAACAACGAGGACCTGGACCTGCAGGTATACTGCAGGTCTTATTGTATTATAAAAAAATATAGCACCTATTGTTTAAGTATGAGGGCAGTTAGGTATGCATTTGGGGAAAAAAGTTCATTTGTAAAAATATTATACTTACAATGAAAAAAGTTGAAAATTGTAGTAAAATAAAAATTAATGTATATTCTTTATTGAACATGAGAAATGCCCGGGGGTAAGCTCTTGAGTTTTCGTGGCTATAAACTGCAGCACAAGTTAATAGTATTGCACAACTCCAAAGATCTATCAGATCCTGATTTGGTGTATGCCAATACATATGAGATAACACTTTTTATCTCTCGCATCGGCACCGAACCAATGCCAATTGATGAAGACGGAATACATAATGTTATTGTGAAGACGCTCGAACCGTATACGGAGAAAAATATTGAGCAAATAGAACCATTTAATCAATTGCAGCCCACATTTGAAAATATAGGAATTGTATTTTATAACCAGTTGAAACAGTCCATAGCCCAGATCGGATTAACACTGGAAACACTTGAGATCAGCGACAGCCCTATAAGGACTTTTATTGTTAATAAAACAAATACAAAGGATTGGTTCTTTGTTGGCGATAAGAAGATAAAAACTTCCGGTTTGCTATTAGGAAATTTAATATCACAGACGACATCATATTTGGCCTCCTCGTTCGAATCGGAAGAGGCAGAGGCCATATCGGCAAGTAGATCAGTTCCTGAAACAAAACACAATAAAGATGGCGAACCTGCAGAAGAAAGAGCGAAGCCGGTACATATAACACTTGCTCCTTCATTGGTGTACGATCATGCCTCCCCATTCCGATTTGCTTTAAGCGTTCTTTGCCTTGTAATAATAGGATCATTACTTTCATTATATTTAAAAAACACCGGGGCATATCCTTCCGGCGCAGATATTTACGGACATTTATTCAAGTCAGATTTACTTTACAACAGTATAAAAAATGGCGATATGTATCCATTGTATACGGACCTCTGGTATAACGGTGTACAGCCGTTCCGATATTGGGCTCCGCTTCCGTATTATTTGTTGGCATTTCTTCAATTCTTTGCGGGAGGAGATGCGGAGGAAGCATATTTGCTGTTCACGGGGTTTGCCGTTGTTGCGGGCGGAATTGGGTGGCTGCTCTGGGGCGCAGCTTATCATCGCATGACACTGTGCACATTCATTGCATGTTTATGGTTTTTCCTGCCTGACAATATGAGAGTATTTTTCGTTGAAGGTAATCTGCCGCGTATGGTTATCGCTATACTTCTGCCGTACCTGTTTTATTTTATTTGGAGGTTTGTTGAGTATCGGATAAAATGGGCAATTATTCCGGCAGCTTTTGTGATGTGCCTGATAACATTCTGCCATGCTATGATTGCAGCAATGACTGGAATTACCATATTTCTCTTTCTGTTGATTTACAGTATCAGCTATAAGAGAATCAGGCAATCTATTTATCTGATCGCTGCAATGCTGTTATCATTTGCGATTTGCGGAATATGGATGTATCCTGCGCTGTCAGGCGGTTTGATTGGAATGGAAGCTGCAGCGACAGCCGAAGTTATGAAGGCATTAAGCACACCTGTTATGGTATCATTGAACCTAATACTTAGGAATGTTGGATTGCATGAAATGTTCTATTTTGGCCTTTCAATTCTCATGTTATCCATTGTGGGAGTGTTTTTGTCAAACAAGAAGAGCAGAGTCGGGTTTTTTACAGTAATCATCATATTTTGCGGCACTACCACTGCATTTGTCCCATTTTTGGAAAAACTGCCATTAAATCAGCTTTTTTGGATGACGAGGTTCACGCCGATCGTATATGCGATTTTTATACTGTCTCTTCTTGAGTGGAGAAAATGCAGGCGGTATGCAATGATTTTAATTGCGATAGTAATTATAATTGACTGTATCCCTTCGCTGGATCTTCAAAAATACCATTCACAGACTCCATCAATATTAACTTACACATTGAATGATGCTAAAGAGATAACAAAACAGAGAGTATCCTTGCTGGACGTTAGCGCATATGGCTCCTATCCTTCCTTTGGGTTTACAGCTGAAGAACCAAAAACCAGATATACTTTTGGATGGGCATGGCAGGGGGCATCTACGGCACAAAATATCGTTATGATAAACACTGCATTGGAAAAGGGCTATTATTATTATCTTTTCGACCGAAGTATAGAGTTGGGGGACGATACGGTTCTGGTGCGAAAGGAACTCGTTGAGCAGGCAAAAAAGACGGTAAATTCATTGATCAAGGCAGCTGCTGCATCAGGGTATTCTTATCAGAAAGAGACAAATTATGCTTATATCTTTCACAAAAGCACACCACAAACTTTTGGTGTTTCTACAAAATATATCGGATTGACAATTGGACGAAATGCACGATCCATAGCTTTGGAATTCCCCGGCTTTGAGGAAGGCGGCAGGCAATACGTTACGGATTATACACCGGAAGAACTGAGCAGATATAAGGTGATTTACCTTTCCGGCTTTCAATACAGCGATAGGCAGGAGGCTGAAGACTTGCTGAGGCAGGCTGCGGATGCAGGAACCAGGATCATTATTGATATGAATCAGATTCCCGTTGATCCGATTACAAGCCGTATGAAATTTTTTGATGTTACTTCTCAAACGATCACATTTTTGGGTCATTATCCCGAATTGGTGTACGAGAATAGTATCTATGAAACGAAACAGTTTAAAGAAGAGTTTTCAAACTGGAATACGGTCTATCTTGATAATTTGAAAGATGTCATCGGATATTCCTGGTTTCAGAATAAGAAAATAGCATTCTTAGGCAGAAATAATCATGACAATATATATTTTATGGGGTATAACATGCTTTATCATGCGATGGAAACAAATGACAGAGCCATTAAGTCTATATTAAGTGATCTGCTCATGATCAAACCGAATCAACTTCCTGAACGCAAGCTTGTACCATTGAAAATAGTAAATCAGGAGAATAAAATCGTCATTAATAGCCCGGGGGGGAGAGTTAATACAACATTGGCATATCAGGACAACTTCCGGAGTGACCAGATAATAATAAATCAAAATAACCTGTTGACAGTCGTGAAACCGAATACAGAGATCACAATAGTATATCCATTTATGATTGAAGGGTTGACGGTTAGCATCATCGGTTTATTAGGGATGATAATACTAGTGTATTTCGTAAACAGAGAAAGGAGCCGGGAGAAATGAAAAAGAAGTTATATAGGACGTTAATAATTATTTTACTCATTATTACCTTACCGTTCCCTGCATATGCGGACTATGGCCCCATTAGTATCGATGGTTATTATGACGACTGGGAGGATAAGCCTCATACTGAGGTTTACCCGGGAAAAAATCCGCCTGACGGGAAGGTTAATTATGTATCTTTGTTTCGTGATGAGGCAAATGTATATGTTCATGTGGTTTTTGCCGATAAGAACAATCAGGGTATTAAAAATATGACCATTGATCTTAAAACTAATTTAGGTGATATGGATTACTATGTAGAAGCGGACAACCGAGGACCAAACCTTTTTTCAGGCAAGCGTATTTTTGTTGCAATGAAGAACGATAATAAAATCAACATAGGTATTACAGAACCGCAGGAAGCTGCACAGGAACAGCGCCCCGAATCCAATCCTGCCCCGACTCCCGTAACGGAACCGGCATCAGAGCCTATTGCTGATCCCGAGCAGGCTCCCGCACTTGACTTCGAAACGGAACCCATTGCTGATACCGAGCCGGAACCTGTATCAGAACCTATCACTGACGATGATGAGGAATCTGTAACTGACCCTGCAAGTGAACCGATACTCGATCCTGAACCGGCACTTGAACCTGAGCCGACTCCCATTACCGGCCCTGTACTTAATCCTGAGCCGCTTCCGGTAACCGGACCGGGCATCACACTTTTGGAAATGTTTAACCTGGATGATATCATATATCCCAATATCAATCTGGATGGGCTTATCCCTGATACGATAAGTGATGCAGGAATTGAAACGGATTTAAATGTGTCGGATTCTGCTATAGATTCAGAGATAATAGATCCCGATATGATTATGGAACAGCAAGGAGATTACGGGACAATATCATTTACAATCCGGAGCGGCCAGGATCCTGTCGGATCCGGCTACTTTACAACTACAGAAGGTGCACCTGATGAGCTTGAATTTTATATTCCGCTATCTTCTGTAACATCTGAGTATGATGGAATAACCGAAATTTCCATGGTTATTAAAAAGCTTGGAAAACAGGAGATTATAAGTGTAGGCGCAAGCACCTTCCCATATGTTGGAATTGCTTTTGGCGCAGGTATAGCAATACTCTCCGCAGGGGTGTATGCATACGATAAGAAGAAAAAGGCATAGAGTGAGGATTAATGTTTGCATTAAAGATCATAGCGTTTATAATATGGCTTTACATACTGCTTGTACTAAGCAGAACAGGACTGCATTTTTTTAAATTTGTCATAGGCAGTGTTGGACTGTTCTCCTTTCTGATGTTCTGGGTCCAACCCGTTATCACCGCGCCCTTGAGTATGGCAGTAACAGCAGTAGCGGGATTATTAGGAGATTTGTCAGGAATGTATGACTCGTATTTTCAATATTCCATACTGTTTATACCAAAAGACACTACAAGCGTTTCGCTTGCTATAGATTATGAATGCTCGGGTGTTATAGAGATAATGGCATTCAGCTGCATGCTGTGGTTTTTCCCTCTGTATAACATGGTTGAGAAATTAATTGTTAACAGCATAGGTATTGCGATCATATTTCTGGCAAATGTTCTCAGGATCTTTACAATTTGCGCAATGATTTATTTTTACGGAAATGAGATTTTTTATTTTGCTCATACAATTTTCGGGAGAATCATTTTTTATTTTATCTCGATAGCTCTCTATTTCTATGTATTTACACGTGCTCATGTTATTCGTCAGAAAGTAGGTAATTTCAATTATGGAAATTCAGATACTGTTAAGTAGGATCGGCAGAGAGGTCATTTTTTGGATGGCATGGGTCATAATCCCCCTTATTATGGAGATTATTCCGGCGTTTGGTGGGTTTTTCATTCTGCTTAAAAAGAAATTTACAAAAAAGCCGATTCCTAATGAGAAATTTTTTCCTGAGATTACCTTGATTATCCCGGTTTACAATTCTGCGGGGACCTTACGTGCTTGTTTGGAGTCAGTATACAATTCAAAATATAATCTAAAAATGCTTGATGTTCTGCTTATCAATAACGAAAGCAAAGATAACAGCTATGAGGTTTACGCCAAGTTCCGGGCGGAATATAAAGAGTTGCAGATGACTTGGCTAAATGCCAGCCAGGGAAAGGCTAAGGCGTTAAATTTAGCATTGTTTAACAGCCATGGTAAATATATTATCCATATAGACAGCGATGGGATACTGCATCCATCGGCGCTGAAAAACATGGCGGATCGTTTTGAGCGTGATCCGGACACGTCTTGCCTGACAGGTGCAATATTGACAGATTACAAGCAAATTGAGCAATCAGACGGCTTTATTATGAAAATAATCAGACGGTGTGAGTTTTACGAATACTGCCAGTCATTTTTAGCAGGCAGGAACTTTGAATCGGAATTCAACAGCGTTTACACCTTATCGGGGGCCTTTTCTGCTTTTAGAAAATCTGCCATATTGAAATCGAAGATGTATAACACGAACACAGTCAGTGAGGACACTCAGGTAACCTTTCAGATGCGTAATATACAGAATCTTAAAGTAAAGCTCTGTGAGAATGCCTTTTTCTTTGTAGACCCCATTGAGAGCTGCAATAAACTCTACACACAGCGGCAGCGCTGGCAGAGAGGAGAAATTGAAGTTTCCCATATGTTCTTAATGGAGCATATGAATATTGTTAAGAGCTTTTTTTCAAATTTTATGGTGAGGGTACTTATGTTTGATCATACCTTCGCTTTTCCTCGCTTGATCTGGTACTTCGCGCTGATTTTTCTGGTATTTCTCAACTATCCTGTTTCGCTGGTAATCGGCTCTATCGGTATTATTTACCTGTTATATGTTTTTTCGACGTTCTTATTCTTTATCAATGTTTTGATGTACCTTGACGATGCGAAGGACGTGAGAGATATTACAGATCAAAGTGGTATATCGTATTTATTTTACCACTGTTCAATTTTATTATATTCTGGATTCGCTTTGCCGGTATCATCAACAGCACCAAGGAGGAAAGCAAATGGAAAACCTCAACCTTGACAGAGGAATGGAAGAAAATAAAGAAAGCCGTCAATGACGATTTTCATCTTCCTAAACGGATAGTCAATGAATTAAGAAGGAGAGTAAATAATGAGTAATATAACAGTTGTACTCCCGGCTTACAATGAGGAGGAAAACATTCAGACCATGGTGGAGAGATGGCAGCAATTCCGCGAGGTCCTTAAAAATCAGTACAGACTTGAACTGCAGATCATCGCTGTGAATGACGGCAGCAAGGATAGAACAAGAGAGATAGCAGAAGGATTGGAAAAGGTTCACGATAACTTCAAATTGGTAAACCACTCACATAATAAGGGTTTAGGGCAGGCAATGAGAACAGGAATTTTCTATTTTCTGAGAGAATGTCCTGACAGCACCATGATGTGTCTCATGGATTGCGATAACACACAGGACCCCGTCTATATAACTGATATGCTTGACCGTATGAAAGAGTCCGCATCAGATGTGGTGACAGCTTCAAGGTATCAGAAAGGAGCTGAGGTTAAAGGCGTATCCGGAATACGGCTTCTGATGAGCAGCGGCGCAAAATATGTCTTTTCGGTTTTGCTGCATGTTCCCGATGTCAAAGACTATACCTGCGGATATCGGCTTTACAGCAGAAGGATTCTGCTTAACGCTTCGGAGCGGTTTGGCGAAGACCTGATTGAAGAGAATGGTTTTACATGTATGGTAGAACTTTTATATAAGCTATATAGCTGCGGAGCGGTATTTGCTGAAATCCCGTTCGAGCTTCGATATGACTATAAGAAAGGGGCCAGCAAGATGGCAGTTTTGAAAACCGCTGTCAACAGTATCTGCTTAGCACTTCGTCTGAAACAGATAAATAAAGCTTAAGGAATTCATTCATGATCGAAAACAAAGAGAGCAAAATTCAATTTCGCATAGAACTGATTCTGGCTCTGATTGTCACAGGGCTTGCTTGTGCTGCGGGATTTTCGAGTCTGCTGTTTGCATCCAATGAGCTCGGACACCCTATTGCGACTGACTTGATGGGACATATGGCAAAGGTACAATATATTGCACAATCTATTAAGGAAGGCATCGCACCAACATGGTTTCCATACTGGTATTGCGGCACTCCCGTGACTCAGTATTATCCTCCTCTTTCATATTTACTGATGGTGCCGATATATGCTTTTGCTGAAAATGTTACATTATCATTTAAAATCTACTGTTTTATCGTGCTATTCTCAGGCGGTATCGGAGTCTGGTTTTTTTGCAGGACATATATAGGAAAATGGTGCGGGCTCTTTGGCTGTGTTGTCTTTTGTCTGCAGCCATATACTCTCCAGACATTATTTACCCAAGGTCAAATTGCCCAAGGCCCTATAATTGCACTGACCCCCTGGTATTTATTGGCTATTATTTCCTATAGCCAAAGGCCTACGGTCAGGAAGT
>JAQUYC010000016.1 GCA_028692105.1 Eubacteriales bacterium
TCACCGAGATGAACCACCAGACGTACAAGATCAAGATATTTGATCAGCTCTTTTCCGGGTTTTGCACCTCCCTTTATCCCAAAACAAAGAATGCCACTGGCGCCTTTTGGCATGTACTTCCGAGCCATTTCATTATAAGGGTCACTTTCCAATCCGGGGTATTTTACCCAATCCACACATGGGTGCGCCAAGAGAAATTTAGCTAATTTTAGAGCATTTTGACTATGCCGCTCCATTCTTAAATGCAATGTTTCTAAACCCAGATGGAACATGAAAGCGTTAAACGGGCTGGGTGTGCACCCGTAGTCTCTAAGAAGCTGGACACGGGCTTTAACGATATAAGCGGACGGACCAAATTCTTTTACATATGAAATGCCATGATAGCTCGGATCAGGCTCAACCAAACCGGGGAATTTTCCGTTATTCCAATTGAAGTTGCCGCCATCGATCAGTATGCCTCCCAGACTTGTGGCATGTCCGTCAGTATATTTTGACGCAGAATGCATTATTATATTCGCACCATGTTCAAAAGGACGGCAAAGATAGGGGGTGGCAAGGGTATTATCAACAATAAAGGGCACATCAAGCTGACTTGCAGCTAATGAAAATTTCTCAAAATCAAGAATATTCATTCCCGGATTTGCAATAGTTTCGCCGAAGATAGCTTTTGTGCAAGGTTTTGCACATGCAATAATCGTTTCTATGTCAGAATCGGGATCTATAAATGTAAAGTCAATGCCCAACTTGCGAAGCGATACGTCAAATAAATTAAAAGTACCTCCATATATACTTGAAGAGGATATAACATGATCTCCAGCCTGACAAATGTTTAAAATTGAAAACATACTGGCACTCTGACCTGAGGAAAGTGCAAGCGCACCGGTTCCGCCCTCCAGCAGATTCATTTTTCCTTCAAATGCTTCATTTGTCGGATTGCCAAGTCTTGTATAAAAAGAGCCACTCGCTTTCAAATCGAAGAGATCCGCTACATAATCAGAGTCATCGTATGAAAAGGTGGTACTTTGAACGATGGGCAATACTCTCGGCTCACCTGATTTTGGATTGTAAGTGCCCTGAACACAATTAGTATTAAATCGATATGGTGTCATAATGTACCCTCCTAAAATTTTATTCAATTATTGTATCATAATTTTATTATTATTTGCATTAAAATACTTCTAATTTCCGCTTTCTTATGTTTGAAAATTCTGATAATCAATTTCATTCAAATACCACTTGCAAATCGAAGTATCAATGGTTATACTTAAACTAAAGGCACAGACACAAGATTGGGGGGAGTAAATGGAAAGTAGTATAACCAAGGTTTTAAAGGAAAAAGTGGACCCGCTGTTAGCATCTCATTTCGGAGGAGCTGTGCTGACTGCATTTGAAAATGATATTGCATATATTAAGCTGACGGGAGAATGCAGTAGCTGTCCATCGGCCCAGTATACCATAGAAGATGTGGTTAAGGGGATCATAATGGAAGAAATACCGGAAGTTAAAGATGTGGTCCTTGATACGTCTGTAAGTGATGATATACTTGAGATGGCAAGAAAAATCCTTAATAAGGAAAAGGGGAAACCTGAATAAGAATATAATTGCAAAACTGGCAGAATTTATTACTGAACATAATGGAGTAAATGTTGCTTACAGAAATCAACAGAGGGTATTTATTCTTTAAGACAGGTTTGTACAGAACAACAGATACTCTGTGCCGATGCTGTCGGTGTAAAATAATGTAAAGATAAGGAGTGGTTTTATTATGACATTAATGACAGGAGCTCAATATATTGAGAGCTTAAGAAAATTGAACACAAAAGTTTATTTATTCGGTGAAGAAGTTAAAAATTGGGTGGATCATCCAATGATTAGACCTTCTATCAATTGCTTAGCATTGACATATGACTTGGCACAGGATCCTCAGTACGTTGACCTGATGACTGCAAAGTCTAATTTGACAGGAAATACAGTTAATAGATTTTCACATCTTCATCAGAGTACGGCAGACCTTGTAAAGAAAGTAAAGATGCAGCGACTTCTTGGACAGAAGACAGCGTCATGTTTCCAGAGATGCGTAGGCATGGATGCTTTCAATGCTATGTTCTCAACAACATACGAGATGGATAAAAAACACGGCACACAATATCATGACCGTTTCAAGAAATATGTTACATATATTCAGGATAACGATCTGGTTGTTGACGGTGCAATGACAGACCCGAAGGGTGACAGAGGAGTATCTCCAAGCCAGCAGCGTGACCCGGATTTGTTCCTTCGCATAGTTGAGAAGAGAGCTGACGGTATCGTAGTAAGAGGGGCTAAATGCCACCAGACCGGTTCCATAAACTCTCATGAACATCTGATAATGCCTACTCAAGCAATGACTGAAGCAGATAAATCATACGCTGTATCCTTTGCAATTCAATCTGACGTTCCCGGCCTCTTCATGGTTTACGGAAGACAGTCATGCGACACCAGAAAACTGGAAAAGGATGCTGATGTTGATCTCGGAAACAAGCAGTTCGGTGGACAGGAAGCTTTAGTAGTATTTGATGACGTATTTATTCCAAACGACAGAGTATTTATGTGTGAAGAATATGACTTCTCCGGTATGCTTGTAGAAAGATTTGCAGGATATCACAGACAATCCTACGGCGGATGCAAAGTTGGAGTAGGCGATGTAATCATAGGAGCTGCAGCCCTTGCTGCCGATTATAACGGAGCACAAAAGGCTTCTCATATTAAAGATAAGCTCATAGAAATGACACATCTTAATGAGACATTATATTGCTGCGGTATTGCATGTTCAGCTGAAGGTTATGCTACAGAAGCAGGAAATTATCAGATTGATTTGCTCCTTGCCAACGTATGTAAACAAAATGTTACAAGATTCCCTTATGAAATCGTAAGACTTGCAGAAGATATCGCAGGTGGTCTGATGGTCACAATGCCTTCTGAACAAGATTTCAAATCGGATCTGAAAGTAGGACAGTCCGGAAAATCAATCGGTGAATGGTGCAATAAGTTCTTTGCAGCTGCTCCCGGAGTCACAACTGAAAACAGAATGAGAGTACTAAGGTTCCTCGAAAACATCTGCCTGGGCTCTTCTGCTGTAGGTTACAGAACAGAATCTATGCATGGTGCTGGATCTCCTCAGGCTCAAAGAATTATGATAGCCCGTCAGGGAAATATCGCACAAAAGAAAGAGCTCGCAAAGGTTCTTGCAGGAATCAAAGAATAACACACGTGCTAAAAGAATATATCATAGAACCGTCGAAGTCATTTCGGCGGTTCTTAAATACTGTTATAATTCTGCAATGGCGAGCTGAAAAATGTTAGGAGAGCGACCAATGCTAATTGGCGTAAAATATTGCGGTGGCTGCAATCCCAGATTTGACAGGGGAAAAGCTTTTCAAGCCATAAAAGAACAAGCACATGACGATATCGAATTTAAAGTAGCTGAAGAAGGCGTCGAGTATGATTATTTGCTCGTTATAGGAGGCTGCTCAAATTGTTGTGCCTCATATTGCCAGTATAATGTTAAAAATGGCACTTTGTTTGTGTGGGATGGAGAAACCCACGTAGACAAAACCATTGATAATATTCATAAAATGATGAAATGATGGGAGGAAAGTGATTTGGACTGGAAACAAATATATAAAGAAAGGCTATGTACAGCAGAAGAAGCTGTAAAGTGCATTAAATCAGGTGACAAAGTGGCATTCGCTCATGCTGTTGCTGAACCGACAGTGCTGGTGGATGCAATGGTTGCTAACGCAAAGGCTTATAAAAATGTTGAGATAAACCACATGGTTTCTCTTGGTAAAGGTGAGTACAGCAAGGTTGAATACAAAGACAATTTCAGAGTGAACAGCTGGTTTGCAGGTGCATCAACCAGAGGATGTATGGCTCAAGGTCACGGTGATTTCACACCGGTATTTTTCCATGAGATCCCAGGTTATATCAGAAAAGGATTATTTAAGATCAATGTCTTTATGGTTACTGTTTCTCCACCGGATGATCACGGATTCTGCTGTGTTGGAGTGGCCTGCGATTATACGATGCAGGCTATCGAATCTGCAGATATAGTTATTGCAGAGGTAGATGATCAGGTTCCGGTTGTATACGGTGATGCATTTGTACATGTCAGCAAAATCGATAAATTTGTAGAATCATCTCGTCCGCTGCCTGAGCTCGGGTTGCCAAATATTGGAGAAACAGAGCTTACAATAGGCAGATACTGTGCAGAACTTATCGAAGACGGAGCTACATTGCAATTAGGAATAGGTGCTATTCCTGATGCAGTACTTCATGCATTAAAGGACAAAAAAGATCTTGGTATCCATTCGGAAATGATATCAGATGGAGTAGTCGACCTTTATGAAGCCGGCATTGTAAATAATTCCCAAAAAGGACTCAACAGAGGCAAGATGATAGTTGCTTTCCTGATGGGCACTAAGAGACTATATGATTTTGCAGACCACAATCCTGCCATTGAGATGCGTACTGTCGATTATGTAAATCATCCAGTTATTGTTGCGCAGAACACAAAGCTCGTAAGTATAAATTCTTGTATTTCCGTAGATTTCATGGGTCAGATAGTCTCTGACAGCATCGGAATCAAACAGTTCAGCGGTGTTGGAGGACAGGTCGACTTCATAAGAGGTGCTTCCATGTCGCTCGACGGTAAAGGTATCGCTATCATTGCTATGCCTGCAGCAACAAAGAAGAAGGACGGAACACTTATTTCTAAAATCTCTCCTTATATAGATCAAGGTGCAGCGGTTACCACATCAAGAAATGATTCTGATTATATCATTACCGAATACGGAATCGCACCACTGAAGGGAAAGACTCTAAAGGATCGAGCCAGAAATCTTATCAACGTAGCTCACCCGAATTTCAGGGACGAGTTAAAAGAAGAATTTGAAAAAAGATTCAATGCTAAATTTTAATTAAGACAAAAAATATAAAAGATGGGCATTTATGCCCGGTGATGGATGGGCATTTATGCCCGAAGATAGGAGGATTAAAATAATGCAAGCATTAAGAGTAGTTCCAAAAATATTTTACTTTGATACTTTTAAGGAATTCAATGATGAGTTCCATGTAGGCAAGGATGATCTTGTAGTAACAAATGAATGGCTGTATACTCCTTATATTAAGCCGCTCGGAATTGATACCAATGTAATCTACCAGGAAAAATACGGTGCAGGCGAACCATCAGATGAAATGATCGATGCAATGTCTCAGGAAATGAAGAAGTATGACTTCAAGAGAATAATCGCGTTCGGCGGCGGCACAATAGTGGACATCTGCAAAGTGCTGGCTTTGGATATACCTGAAAAATCCGTTGATCTCTTTACCGGAAAAGTAGCACCTAAGAAGGTTAAGGAACTGGTTGTTGTTCCTACCACCTGCGGAACCGGAAGTGAAGTAACAAATGTTGCAATTGCAGAATTGAAATCATTACATGTCAAGAAGGGTCTTGCTGTAGAAGAAACTTATGCAGACATTGCTGTACTCGTTCCAGAGACTGTTAAAGGACTTCCTTATAAGTTCTTTGTAACCAGCTCTGTCGATGCACTGATTCATGCTATAGAATCATATTTGTCGCCAAAAGCATCACCTTTTACCGAAATGTATTCGTTAAAAGCAATTCAAATGATTATGGATGGCTATAAGGAAATCGTTGCAAATGGTCCAGATGCAAGATTGAATAACCTTAAGAATTTTGTTCTTGCATCCAATTATGCCGGAATCGCTTTTGGAAATGCAGGATGCGCAGCAGTTCACGCTCTTTCATATTCCATCGGTGGAGCATTCCATGTACCACATGGCGAAGCTAACTATCAATTCTTTACTGAAGTTTTCAAAATGTATACTAAGAAAAATCCTACCGGAAAAATCGCTCAAGCAACTAAGATATTTGCCGATGTTCTTGGAGTAGATGCAAATGGGGACGTTTATGGCGAACTCGAAAAGTTCCTTGGTGAGCTGATTGCAAAGAAACCATTAAGAGAATATGGCATGGTTGAAGCTCAGATTGACGAATTTACAAAATCTACAATCGAGAACCAGCAGAGACTGCTCGCTAACAACTATGTACCACTTTCAGACGCAGAAATCAGAGAGATCTTTGCAAACCTTTTCTAAAATCAATTAATATTAATAAAAAGAAAATGCACCGAATGGTGCATTTTCTTTTTATTAAGGTTCTTTCCTCATGCGCTTATTTATACAATTTGTTCCAAATTTCATGAGCCTTGATAGCCTGTTCTTTCAGCATAAGGCTTCCGTTGATCCCTTTGATTTCCAATTCCTGTGCATATTTTAACAATAAGGTTTCCGGGGGATTATAAATCATATCGATAACAATATCAGTTTTGATATTTTCTTTTGGAAGAGGTGATTCATTGAGATTAGGGTACATTCCTACAGGAGTGCAGTTAATAATAAGATCGCTTTTAATTCCAGCTTCTTTAAAATACTCATAAGAGATTGTGTAGTTTCCGTGGAAATTATGCTTCCCCCTGCTTACGATAGTCAAATCGTAGATCCCAAGATCCAGAAGCGCTTTCGACACTGATTTCGCAACCCCGCCGGATCCAAGTATAACAGCGGATCTCCCTTTTATAGTAATATTATTAAAGTCAAGTAATGAAAGAAAGCCATGATAGTCAGTATTAAACCCTTTTGTCATGCCATTTTCGAATAATACCGTATTCACTGCGCCTATGTATTTAGCTTCCTCTGAGATCTCATCCATAAGTGGAATCACAGTCTCTTTATACGGAATAGTGATATTAACACCCTTATAGCCAGCATTTTTGAGATTGTTGAAGTCCTGAGAAAAGGTTTCCTTAGAAAATTCCAGTAGATCGTAAGTGCCGTTGATTCCATATTCAGCCATAATCTCCCGATGTATTTGAGGAGACCTGCTATGAGACAATTTTTCACCTACAAGACCGAATTTTATCATTAGTGTGCCCTCCATAAACGCATATTATAAAGTACTGATTAAGCCACGCTTTATTCGATAAACTTCTTGAATTCAGACTTATCTATCGGATAGATATACCCTGTTCCGATTTTCTTTAGAAGCACAAGGTTCATTTTATTGCCCCTGCGTTTCTTATCTTTCATTGCTGTTTTCGCTAACAGTTCCTTGTTTATATTAGCAGGGAATTCGAAAGGAAGACCGTATAACTGAAGCATTTCTTTAAGCATGGCTGATGTGTTAATACCCGTTAATCCCAAAGCCTCACTGCGTTCTGTTATTGACTGCATACCTATTGCAACAGCCTGACCATGACCATAAGTGCCATAATCGAAAAGATTTTCTATTGCATGGCCTATTGTGTGACCGAAGTTGGAAAGCATACGTATGCCTTGATCTTTCTCATCTTGCTCGATAAGTTCTTTTTTAATAAGGCAACATCTGTAGATAATTGATTCAATGAGATCGGTTCTGCGTAGATTGCTCATTTGGATCAAGTCTGAAAAGAGATCCGTATCAGCAACACAGGCATACTTTATGATTTCTGCCATTCCGTCAGCCATATGAAAATCGGAAAGAGTCATTATAAAATCAGGGTCACTAAACACATAAGATGGTGAATAAAAAGTCCCTATCAAATTTTTGCCTTCCGGCATATTGACTGCAGTTTTTCCACCGATGCTGCTATCGACCTGACCGATTAACGTGGTAGGGATTTGCACAAAATCAACACCTCGTAAAAATGTTGAGGCAGCAAATCCAGAAATGTCCCCGATAACACCTCCGCCAAAAGATACGATCACATCTTCACGCGTCATCTGGAATTCAATCAGCTTTTTATATATATAGGTCAGGCTATTAAGCGATTTACTTGAGTCTCCTGCCGGCAAGACTATGATTTCCCATTCACACTCGGATGCGTTCAGTTGTTTCTGTAAAGTCTCTCCGTAGACATCTACTAAATTATTATTCGTAATCAAGGCGATTTTTTTGCCTGGGAAATACTCACCTAAAGTCTTTCCGATTTTATGGAATAAGCCGCTTTCCATGATCACGTGATATTTACCGCTTTTCATGTTGATCGATAATTGATACTTCATACGTATACTCCTGTAATGATTTGTACTGATTTAGCGATTTGCATAATTTCATCGTTTATGGATATAAATAACGTTTTAGTGTCATGTATTTGAAAAAAAAATAATACCTTAAATATTATACTCCAATATGGAAAAAAAATCAAACAAGCAAACCTGACGGTTTATCAATGCCTCAGGCAGTTTACCTTAATTAAATGTTAGGAGTTGATTTTAATTGTAGATTTTGACTGACCATATTATAATAGATTTGTATCAAAGTATTTATGAAGAAAGCGAGAAGGATAATGGAACAAAATTTTATTGTATATGAAAGCTGCAGAAATCTTAGAGCATTAGGGAGGAATGCCCTGGCAGGGATATGGAAGCTTGCGTTCATGGGTACTTTAATTTACTTTGCCATTACTACGATACCCGTCCTTCTGCTTGATAGCCTCTTTTTCGAAAAAGGAGAATCAGCTCAATCAGGTATAGCGACTATTTACAGCCTCCTGATTTCCGGCCCTATGATACTTGGATATGCAATGTTCTGTATATCGCTTTTCAGAAAGAGAGAAACATCTCCTGCAGAAGTTCTATATGGCTTTGAACGGTTTGTAAAGTCTTTCGGATTATATATAGTAATTTCACTATTCATATTTCTATGGGCATTGCTTCTTATCATACCGGGAATCATAGCGGCTTACCGGTACAGCATGAGCTTTTATATTTTAGCTGACAATCCTGATATGGGAATTATGGAGGCATTGAACCGCAGCAAAATTATGATGCGAGGAAATAAGTGGAAGCTCTTCTGCCTGAATCTAAGTTTTATCGGATGGGCAATTCTGTGTGTACTTTCATTTGGGGTTGGCTTCTTATGGCTGATTCCTTATGTAGAAGTATCAATAATCGCATTTTATGATATTGCAAACGGAAGCCTGAGACCCGTAAAGCCGCAAACAGATAACGGATATTAGAATGAAATGAACTATCAACGCTGGCTGAACTTCTCGGTTAAATCTCGTCGCAGAGCATCTATTTTCATAAAGTCCATATTGGGGATGTAGTATTTTTCCAGTTCATCATGTTCTTTTTTTGCCTGACTTAGGCAATAAACAGCTTTTTCAAGGAGTTCGCCCATTTTTTGATTGCTGTCTTTTAGAACAAATTCCTGATATTCTATTAAATCGTAACGTATGATGTTCTCCAAATCAATGCAATCAACTTCCACATGATCCACTGACAGATCAGGGGAATGGTATTTGTTTGATGTAATAAAGGCTAAACCAAGATCCGGAATAAGCAAATGTTCAAGCTTTGTAGATGGCTTCATCGGACAATAGTAGCCTTCCGCATTTAAACCCCGGTATGCGGCTCCTTCCATTAATAAATTAAGCATCTTCTCGCTGCTGACACCAACCGGAGCCTTGACCACGTATATTTTTCGGTATCCTCTCACCAGACTGTCAATATGATTTTCAATTCCGCTTGGTGTAATTGCGCTGGCAAAATACTTTTTTATATCGCCCTGCCTTGAGCTGATTTCTTTATGTATAAGCTCGTCACCTATAATTTTTGCTGTTATTTTATATAGTTCTTCATATCTAATTGCAGTCTCATAAATGCTGGAAAGATTATCATACATTTTTCCGGCAGCTGCCAGATAATTATACGCTCTTCCGAAAATACTCCGGATTCTTTCGTTATTGCTTATTAAAGCATCTCTATTTTTGCGGATTCCCTCTTCATCCCAATAATCTCCTAAGTGAATGATGGAATCAACTGCGCCCGGATTGATAGGATCGACAACATGTGGAGCCGTTCCGTCTATCATTGCGATTTTCTTATCTCGCAGTACGATACCATCCAAAGAATTGCTGTCAGAGGAACAATGCATGAAATCCACATCATGACCTTTCTGAAGCATAGCCTCTGCAATCTTTCGCATGAATGTTGATTTGCCAACTCCCGGTCCGCCCTTAATGCAAAATATTCGATCAGCCTCTTCCTGACTGAGTATATATTGATAATAAGAGAAAAATCCTTCCGGTGTATTGTTTCCCGGATACATATGTCTTTCAATTCCCGCCATGCACATCATTCCTTCCTTCATCGTCAACACTTACATTTATGATATGCTGCTAAGGACTTCAGTGTGATTACTAAATTTAGCTTTCGTGTCCCTTTATTGCTGTGTTATAATAAAAAAAACATTACGAAGGAGACCAGAATGAACCGGAATTTTATACCCCTTCTATTCGCAGGGGATATTAATGTATACAGCGTTGCAAGGGCTTTTCATGAGCAATATGATATAGTAGTCAGCGTGTTTGGAAAGTATCTTACCGGTCCTTGTACGGACAGTAGAATAATGAACTATTCAGCGAATCCGAAAATAGATCAGCAAGACACATTCCTTGCGGTCGTTAAGGAATTTGCTGAAAAGAATAAAGAAAAAACTATTTTAGCAATTGGCTGTGGCGACAGCTATGTGCAGCTTCTCAGCCAGAACAGAGACAACTTCCCTGAAAATGTGATAGCTCCTTATATAGATGTTCAAATGATGGACAAACTGATTCATAAGGAGAAATTTTATAAAATGTGTGAGGAAGCCGGAATAGACTATCCGAATACTTTTGTACACAGAAAAGAGCTTGAAAAGGATTTTAAACTGCCCTTTGAGGCGCCGTTCATTATTAAGCCTTCCAATGGGATTGAATATTGGAGGCATCCCTTTACATCACAGAAAAAAGTTTATAAGGTTAAAGACAGGGAAGAACTTTTACGAGTTCTTGATGACATTTATGGCGCAGGCTATGACGATTCAATCATAATACAGGACTTTATCCCCGGTGATGATACTTATATGCGTGTATTGACCAATTATTCTGACCGTAATGGAAAGGTTAAGCTTATGGCATTAGGACACGTGCTACTCGAAGAGCATACACCCCACGGGATTGGTAACCATGCAGTTATTATCACAGAGCATAATGAAGAAGTAACGGAAAGATTCAAGGAATTGCTTGAAGAAATGCATTATGTCGGCTTTTCAAATTTTGATATTAAGTTTGATCAAAGAGACGGGAAATATAAGGTCTTTGAGATAAATACAAGACAGGGCAGAAGCAACTATTATGTTACCGGTGCAGGACAGAATATCGCAAGATACCTGGTAGAAGACTATATAGAGCAGAAACCTCTTGAGTTAAAAGTCATCAACGAGAAATCTCTATGGCTCGTTGTACCGAAAGGAGTTGCATTCAGATATATCAAGCCGGAAGAATACAGAAGAGAAATGAAAGATTTAATTCAATCAGGCAGATATGTAAATCCGTTGTTTTATAAAAAAGATAAGGGTTTCCTAAGAAAGCTCAGATTATTGAAATCCCAACTGGGGCATTATTATAAGTATAATAAGTATCTCGGAAGACAAAAATAAAGGGGTAAATATTTATGTGGATCAATGATGAAAAGGTTTTAGGAGTACTTGGAGGGATGGGTCCATTAGCTACTCAGCTTTTTTATAGAATTATTATTGAAAAAACAGATGCTAACTGTGATCAGGAACACATTAACATGATGATACTCAGCCATGCCACCATGCCTGATCGTACAAAGGAAATCATGGAGGGGCGCAGAGAAAATTTGCTAAAGCTGCTTATCAAGGATGCCAGAACGTTGGAACATGGAGGAGCAGAAGTGATAGCCATTCCATGCAATACCTCACATGTTTTGATGGACAGGCTTCAGGAGAACGTAAGTATCCGGATTATCAATATGGTCGAGGAAACGGTTAAATATATTGCTGAAACATTCCCCGACAAGGATCTAAGGATTGGTATCCTGGGAACGGACGGAACAATTAATACAGGTTTGTATCAGAAGGCGCTTGAGAGAGCGGGGATTACTCCAATAGTCCCTGGCTGTGAGTCCCAGAAGCTTGTTATGAAACTGATCTATGAAGGAGTCAAAAATGGCGGGGAGATTGATTTTACAGATTTTATAACGATACAGGAAGAACTTCTTGCAAAAAACTGCAATGCGGCAATACTTGCATGCACAGAGCTTTCCTGTCTTCGAGAAATGTATCAATTGCCCAATTATTACATAGATGCCATGGTAATACTGGCAGAACAGTCAATTCGTGCGTGTGGCGGGAAAATCAAAGGAAGTAAACAGGAGAGGAAATGATGGATAATACACTTCACAGTTTGAATGATTACTTATATCAACTAAAACTGAATCATCTAATGAACGAATATGATGTTGCACCGGCGTATATGGATAAATCGGTTCGTTATATATCCTTCAACTCTATGGATATAGAAGAGGATACGCTTTTTATCTGCAAGGGCAGCCATTTTTCAGTCAATTATTTGAAAGATGCAATAAAAAAAGGGTCTATCTGCTATATCAGTGAAACAAAATACGACCTTGAGCCCGGCATAACAGCCTCTTATATCATCGTGAACGATGTACGCAAAGCTATGGCTTTGATAGCGGATTACTATTATAACAAGATATGGAAAGATCTGAAAATCATCGGTATTACCGGAACCAAGGGGAAATCCACTACAGCTTATTTCATGAAATTTATTCTGGACGGGTATTTAAGAGAAAAGAAGCAACCATTAAGTGCTATTATATCGGGAATTGACAACTATGATGGCGTGATCAATGAAGAATCCCATCTTACGACGCCTGAAGCAATGGAGCTTCATAGACATTTCCATAATGCGGTAAAAAGCGGCATAGAATATCTGAGTATGGAAGTCTCCAGTCAAGCGCTGAAATATGACAGGACTTTGGGAATAACATTTGATGTTGGCTGCTTTTTGAACATCGGTGAGGATCATATAAGTGATTTGGAGCATAGTAGCTTTGAGGATTACATGGAGTCTAAGCTGAGGCTTTTCAGCCAATGTGAGCATGCCTGCGTAAATATTAACAGTGATCACATAGAACGCGTATTGGAAGCATCAAAAGCCTGCCCTCATGTAGTGACGTTTGGTCTTGATGAAAAGGCGGATGTCTATGGCTACGATATAATAAAAATGGGAAAAAATATCAGATTTAAAGTAAGAACAAAGGATTTTGTTAAGGAGTTTAAATTAACCATGGCAGGGTTGTTCAACGTACAGAATGCATTGGCTGCCATAGCTATATCTCAGTGCCTGAATATTCCGATGACCTATATAATTGCCGGATTGAAAAAGGCAAGAGTAAGCGGAAGGATGGAAGTTTATACGGACAAAAATAGAAAGATTCAGGTGATAGTAGACTATGCGCACAATAAGATGAGTTTTGAAACTCTGTTCCAGTCGACACTGAGGGAATACCCAAACAAGAAGATAACCATCGTGTTTGGATGTCCGGGGAAAAAGGCCCTTGGCAGAAGAAAGGAATTAGGGGAGATCGCCGGAAAATATTCCGACCAGGTTTATATTACTGAAGAGGATGCAGGTGAAGAACCGATATTGAAGATATGTGAGGAAATCGCCCACCATATAGAAAAGCAGGAATGCAATTATGAGATTATTCCTGATCGTGAAGAAGCCATAAGAGAGGCGATATCAAAAGCTGATGACAATACTATTGTGCTGATAACGGGAAAGGGAAGAGAAACAAGGCAGAAACGGGGCACCCAATATATTGACACTCCTTCTGATGTGGAATATGTTAAAAAATATTTAAATTAATAATTATCTTCGTTATCATCTTCTTCATATATTTCCCCGTCTATTACGGGGAAATCCTTGTCTATAAGACCTTCTTCATAGTAGTCTTCATCTTCTTCCATGATTTCTTCATATTCCTCATCAAGCTTGGCGTCGATGGATATAGTATACTCATCAATTTCATAATCAAGGCAATCGCTGAAATCATATCTGTATTTGTCTTCGCTGAACTTTTCCATACGGCAGAGGGATAGGGCTTCACTGATAGTTACATCCTTATTTCGTTCGCCGTTTAACCGCTTTATATGGACAATGCTATCAAAATTATACCAGTTTCTGAATTTATATAATTCATCCACATATGAGATGCGATCATCACTGTAAGAGTTTTTTAAAAGTCCTGTAAGAGCCGGTCTTATAGTTTCCAATAGTGTATAAATTTCCATACCGTCATCAGGGACTCCCTTTAGGATATCTTCAAAGTAATTATCAGTTAAATCGTCTAAGACTTCTGAATTTGCAGCCGCAAGGAATTTATAGAATAATTCATAAGAAATCTCCTCGTCACACTCGACCAAGGAAACGAAGTGCTCAAAATATTCAAATTCATCGAGTGAATCAATTTCAAGCAAATCCAACAGTTGATTATAATCCATTTCGCCACCTCATTTGCAGTTGTCCAGATCAAAACTCTTAAAAGCAACCTTAAATTCTGAGTTTTCAAAAATTCTGTTTATCATATTAACAAAGTTCTCTGATAAATCACTGGCATAGAACGTGTTGTCAAATACCGGCTTATCGGAGAGCAAATCGTTATCCTTAAGCTGGGCCGTGATGTTTTGTATAATTTCCGCAGATGGATTAATGATTCTTAATCCGGAATAAATTTTTTCGATATTTTTTCGTATCAGCGGATAGTGGGTACAGCCAAGAACAAGAGTGTTGATTTTATTATATGTTACGAAATTATCCAGATAGTATTTAATCGAAAGATCCATAATTTCATTCTGAATAATACCTTCCTCAATCAAAGGCACAAAGGTCGGGCAGGATGTCGTATACAGATTCAACTTTGGATTCAAAGTATGTATCAGCTTTTCGTAAGCTCTGCTTTTTATAGTAACCTTAGTTCCTATGATACCGATATGATCTTGCTCGGTGCATGTCTTGGAAACTATCTCAGCAGTCGGTTCTATGATACCTATGATAGGTATGTTCGGATATTTCTGCTGCAGCTCTGTAAGACATGTGGCGCTTACGGTATTACAAGCGATGACAATCATTTTTACATTTTCATTTATCAAGAAATCTGCTATCTCCATTGAAAAAAGCCGGATTGTCGAAGTTGCTTTTGAACCGTATGGTGTTCGTGCGGTATCCCCAAAATATATAATACGTTCGTTTGGTAAAGCTTTCATCAGGTAGGGTATGCAGGTCAATCCTCCGAGACCGGAATCAAAAAAACCTATTGGCCGGTTATTCATAAAATTATTATCCTCTCATTGAAACGCTGCAGTAGTAAGAAAAATTTCTACAGTCGAAAATTTTCTACTTATGCGTTATAATAATATTAAATAATAAAGGTTAAAATGTAAATAGCAAAATGTAAAAAGGAGTATAGCCATGGGAAAAGAGATGAAAACAAGAGACCAAATCGATTCAAAATATAAATGGAAAATTAACGAAATGTATTCTGATGATGAACAATGGAAAAAAGATTATCAAACTATTGAAAGCAAGGCAAAGGATTTCGTCAGCTTTTCGGGTAAGCTGGGCAGCAGTCCGCAGATTCTGCTAAAAGCCTTGCAGAAAAAGGATAATATCTGGCTGCTGTTGGAAAAAGTTTATGTATATGCCAGAATGAAAAAAGATGAGGATAACCGCATTAATAAATATCAGGCAATGAGTGATAAAGCCGGCTCATTGATTTCAAAAACATCTTCTTATCTATCCTTCTTTATACCTGAATTGCTGGAAATCCCAGAGGATAAATTGCAAGGTTTCATAAAAGCAGAAGAAGGGCTTAAGCTGTACGAGCATGTTATCAATGATCTGCTGAGAGAAAAAGCCCATGTCCTTTCCAAAGAAGAAGAAAATATCATGGCGCAACTCAGTGAAATTACAGGTGCTACCAACGATGTATTCACCATGATCAACAACGCAGACATTAAGTTCGGAACCATCATTGACGAAGATGGGGATGAAGTGGAGATTACACATGGCAGATATACAGGCTTTATGGAGTCTCACGATAGAAGAGTGAGAAAGGAAGCCTTTGAGCATATGTATGAAGCGTATGATAACCTGAAAAATACTCTTGCGACAAATTACAACTATAATACAAAAACCGATGTTATTACTGCCAGGATAAGGAAGTACAGTTCGGCTCGTGATGCTGCGCTTTCGAGCGATAATATTCCTACCGCAGTATATGATAATCTTATCAATACGGTAAACAGCAAACTAAACTTGATGCATAGATATATGGAAATAAGGTGTAAGTTACTGAAAGTTGATGAAGTCCATATGTACGATATGTACGTTCCTTTAGTTGAGATGCCCAAGGAAATTATTTCATATGAAAAAGCTCTGGATATAATGCGCGAAGGACTGTTACCCCTGGGTGAAGATTATATCAGAAAAATGAATAGAGGCATTGAAGCAGGTTGGGTCGATGTTTTTGAAAATGAAGGCAAGACCAGCGGAGCCTATTCGTTCGGAAGCTACGACAGTATGCCTTATATACTTATGAATTACAACAACAAATTGAAGGATGTCTTTACACTCGTTCACGAGATGGGGCACTCTATGCATTCCTGTTATACGAGGCAGAACCAGCCGTTTGTATATGGAGGACATTCCATATTTACAGCAGAGGTTGCATCAACCGTAAACGAATCTCTGCTAATGCATCACCTTCTTGATATTAGCAAAGATCCAATGGAAAAGAAGTACCTGCTGAATCTGCATATCGAAGAATTCAGAACAACCTTATTCCGACAGACCATGTTTGCAGAGTTTGAGAAGCTGACTCATGAAGCAGTAGAAAAAGGAGAGGTACTGACAGCAGACTGGCTTTGTGAAGAATACGGAAAGCTGAATCGCAAGTATTACGGAGAAAAGGTTGTGTATGACTCTCAGATTGCAATGGAGTGGGCAAGGATACCGCATTTTTACAGAGCGTTTTATGTTTATAAGTATGCTACAGGCTACTCTGCAGCATCCGCGATATCTGCAAAAATTTTGCAGAAAGGGCAGAAGGCAAGAGATGCATATATAGAATTTTTAAAGACAGGAGAAAGTGATTATCCTATTGAATTACTCAAAATTGCAGGAATAGATATGAGCAAGCCTGAACCTGTCATGCAAGCCATGGATTTCTTTGAAAAGCTTGTTGTAGATTTAGAAAAATTGATGTAAAATTTAAGAGTCTGTAGCATAGAAAAGGGGGAACAGCTCTTATGAGAACCATTAATGTTTTTGCCAATGATACCGAATTATCTAAAGCAACAAAGAAGCTGCTAAAACAAAAGCTTGAGAAAAGTGACTTTGTCGTTCCTCAGGAATTTGATCCTAATGCTGAGCTCATTGTATGCATAGGCGGGGACGGCTCGTTTTTGGAGACTCTTCAAAAGTATGAATTTCCGCTTATCCCCTTTGTCGGTATTAATACAGGCCACCTGGGTTTCTTTCAAGAGATCAGCCCCGATGGTTTGGATGAATTTATCTTTAAGTATAAACAGGAAAAGTATGAAATTCAGCATTTAAAGACTGTAAAAGCCGAAGTAATCATTGGGAAGAACAAAAAAGAATTTATAGGATTGAATGAAATCCTGATAAAAGGTATAAGGTCGCGTATTGTCCATTTGAACATATCGATTGGAGGCAGTTTTATCGAACGGTTCAGCGGTGATGGAATACTGGTTTCAACCCCGGCAGGCAGTACGGCATATAACTATTCGCTCGGCGGCAGTATTGTTGACCCACGGCTGAGTCTTCTGCAGGTAACACCCATTGCTCCGATGAACACGACAGCATATCGCTCATTCACTTCCAGTGTGATTCTGCCGCCTTATCTATCCATACGAATAAACCCTGAATATGCGAAAGATAAAGAATTGTTGATCGTAGCAGACGGAATGGAACATATTCTTCAGGGAGCTGAGGAAATAATAATTGGGTTTTCAAATTATATTATTAAGCTGCTTAGATTTGAAAACTATGATTTTTGGACCAAGGTGAAAAGTAAGTTTATATAAATCAAAAGCAGGAATTGAGTTAACATGAGTCAGAAAAAGGATATAAATCAATCTAAGTTTAAATATGTAATAAAAGAGAATGACAAAGAGCTCCCGATTAAGGAGCTCTTAAAACGTAATTTTGGATTCTCTTCCAGATTAATAATAAAGCTTAAAGCAAACAACGGTGTAATGCTTAACGGGATTCCGGTGAAAATGAATGAAAAAGGACATAATACAGGCGATACAGTAACTGTTTGCATGCCTGAAGAGATAAGCTCGTTTGAACCCGAAAATATCCCGGTAGCCGTTATTTACGAAGATGATGATCTATTAATTATCAATAAACAGCCAGGTTATGTAGTACACCCGACTAAAGGCCATCCTTGTCATACCATGGCAAACGGGATCATGAAATATATGCTTGATCAAAATATGCAATATAAGATCAGATTCATTAACCGGCTCGATATGGATACCTCAGGCCTTTTAGCAATTGCTAAGAATTCATACTGCCAGGATGACCTGGCCAAGCAGATGGCTGAAAACTATGTCATGAAAAAATATATCGCTATAGTGAAGGGGGCTCTTGAGGAGGAGGAAGGAACGATCGATTTGCCTATTGGTAAAGAAGTGGAGGACCAGGTGAGGCGTGCAGTCATGGAAAATGGTTCGCCATCGATAACGCATTACAGGGTTCTTGAACGTTATAAGAAAGGATATTCAATGATGGAGCTCATACTGGAGACCGGTAGGACCCATCAGATTCGAGTTCATTTGTCACATATCGGGCACCCGGTAGTTGGTGACGTACTCTACGGCGAAACATCAGTATGGCTTATAGAAAGACAGGCACTCCATGCAGGATATTTATCATTTAGGCATCCGGTAACAAAGCAGTTCATGGAGTTTGAGGCTCCGTTGCCTGAAGATATACAGCTTTTGATAAAGAAAATAAGTGGTGAAAAGAAAATATAAAGCCGGATATGTGCATTTGCACAAAATAACACATCAACTCATATTATATACGAATTGTATAATGCTATATATTTGGAGGTGTATAACGTGGGCGATGAATTTAAACAATGCCTGGATAGAGATCGGTATGATAAATTTGACAAGGAATGCTGCGGTAAAGATTTCAAACGAGATGATTGCTGTCATGACCACGACCATGATGATGACTGGGATCTGGCAGACTGGCTTCCAATTCTTATCATCGTATTTCTGCTCTGTGGCGGAACAAACATATTCGGCGGGAGCGGCTGTAAAGATGATTGCGGCGATGGCAATGGCTTTGGAGGCAGCTGGTTACTTATCCTGATCCTGCTATTCCTGTTCATGGGAAATCAGAGAGACGGAAAGGGATTTTTAGGCGGACTTTTCGGGTAAAACCTACAAAATCGCAAGAAGAATTGCATTCCCCGGCCGGACTGCAATTCTTTTTTCCTATTTCATCATGTCATCATTTTGCCGGTGCTTATACCGTTCCTTTAGATAATAAGCCTCTTGACTGGCATAATTTCAAGTAGTACAATATATTAATATTTCGTTTTCTAAACAGGCATTTGTTTCATTATAAGCAAAATTGCTGTTTAATATCTTTAATATACAAAGGAGTTGAATTAAAATGGCGAAAATTTATTATCAAAGTGATTGTAACTTGTCATTCTTAGATGGAAAGACTGTTGCCATTATCGGTTATGGAAGTCAGGGACATGCCCATGCTTTAAACCTGCAGGAGAGCGGTATTAAAGTAATAGTCGGGCTGTATGAAGGAAGCAAATCCTGGGCGAAGGCAGAGGCCGACGGACTTAAGGTTGCCAATGCTGCGGATGCAGCTAAGGCTGCAGATGTAATTATGATTCTTGTACCTGATGAGAAACAGGCTGATATTTATGCAAAAAGCATCAAGCCTTATCTGACTGAAGGCAAAGTATTGGCTTTTGCTCACGGGTTTAATATTCACTTTCTGCAGATCGTGCCTCCGGATGATGTAGATGTCATTATGATTGCGCCTAAAGGCCCGGGACACACGGTACGAAGCGAATATCTTGCCGGTAAAGGCGTTCCATGCTTAATCGCGGTGCATCAAGACGCTTCTGGTAGAGCTAAAGATATTGGACTTGCTTATGCAGTGGGAATCGGAGGCTCCAGAGCTGGTGTTTTGGAAACTACATTCCGACAGGAGACAGAGACGGACCTGTTTGGTGAACAGGCAGTGCTTTGCGGCGGCGTTACTGCATTGATGGAAGCAGGCTTCGATACTCTTGTAGAAGCAGGATATGATCCTCAGAATGCCTACTTTGAATGTATACATGAGATGAAACTTATCGTTGATTTGATATATCAGGGCGGTTTTTCACGAATGAGATATTCTATTTCCGACACTGCCGAATATGGTGATTATGAAATTGGAAAGAGAATCATAACAGATGAAACAAGGAAAGAAATGAAAAAGGTTCTTTCAGAGATACAAGATGGTACCTTTGCACGCAACTGGATTAACGAGAATAAAGTAGGGCGTCCGCATTTCCTGGCAACAAGAAGAATCAAAACAGAACATCAACTTGAGAAGGTTGGAAAAGAACTTAGGAAGATGTATTCCTGGAACGATGAGGAATAACAATAGGTGAGAAGATGCAGTTAAAGGGATCTAAAATAATAATCGAATGTCTGCTGGAGCAAAACGTTGATACAATATTCGGATATCCCGGCGGTCAGATCATGCCGCTCTATGATGCTTTATATGACTATCAGGACAGAGTCAAGCATATTTTAACAAGTCATGAGCAGGGTGCAGCACATGCCGCAGACGGCTATGCCCGTTCTACAGGTAAAACAGGTGTCTGCTTTGCGACCAGCGGACCGGGTGCCACGAATACGGTGACAGGTATTGCAACAGCGTATATTGATTCAATACCTCTTGTGGTAATAACAGGACAGGTCCCTATTAGTTCTATCGGTAAAGATTCATTTCAGGAAGTAGATATTGTAGGAATCACCTTGCCCATTACAAAGCACAGCTTCTTTTGCAGAACGGTTGAGGATTTAGCTCCCAACATCAGAAAAGCATTTCAAATAGCAAAAAGCGGCAGACCCGGACCGGTTTTAGTGGATGTGCCAAAAAATTTGATGGTGGAATTAGGTGAATATGAGCCATGCAATCCGGAGTATATAGAATGCTGCTGTCCATCGAATGATCCGGACATGATATCATTGATTGCACAGGAAATCAATGCTTCTGAGAAACCGGTAATTTATGCGGGCGGCGGAGTTATAATAGCAGAAGCATCGCAGGATCTTACGGAGTTTGCGATGAAAGCTAATATTCCGGTTATTACAACATTGATGAGCATGGGTTCTTTTGACAGAAAAAATCCTCTTTCCTTGGGAATGGTTGGAATGCATGGGCAGAAGGAAGCGAATATGGCAGTCCACCACAGTGACCTGATAATTGCCATTGGCGCCAGGTTCAGTGATCGTGTAACCGGCGACACTTCCAGATTTGCAAAAGGTGCAAAAATTATTCATATCGACATTGACTCCTCCGAGTTCGGAAAAAACATGCGATTCAACTATTGTTTAAAATGTGATGTTAAAAGTGCTTTGCAGGCATTGATCCCTGAGATAGAGAAGAAAGACAGAACAGAATGGAATAAAAGGATCGACTCATGGAAAAAGAAGAAAAAAGGAAGCGGCAATAAGCTGAATTCTGATAACATTTATGAAACTTTGAACGAAGTACTTGGTGATGATGTGATTATTGCTACAGATGTTGGGCAGCATCAAATGTGGACTGCTCAAAAATGGCCTTTCAGAAAACCAAGAACATTTATAACTTCAGGCGGACTGGGCACTATGGGCTTTGGTTTGGGAGCTGCCATCGGAGCCCAGATAGGCAATCCAGGCAAAAGAATAATTCACATCAGCGGAGACGGAAGCTTCCGTATGAATATGAATGAACTTGCTACTGTAGCCGCATATGATTTGCCGATTATCAGCATTATAGTAAAGAATCACACCCTTGGAATGGTAAGGCAATGGCAGAAACTATTTTTTGATAAGAGATATTCATCTACAGATCTGCCGGATGTCATAGAATATAATAAGCTGGCGTCAGCGTTTGGACTTTATGGACGTTTGGTAAAGAATCGCATGGAATTAAGAAAAGCCCTTGAGGAAGCTTTGAATACAGGGAGAGGTGCTGTAATAGCTTGTGATATTTCTATTGATGAAGATGTCACACCGATCGTTCCACCAGGAGAAGCAATCAATAACCAGCTTTTGACAGAAACAATGGTGTAGTATTGAATCAGGATAATACTGAAAAGAACGGAAGAATTAACTGGGTAAACAGAATACGAAGCTCTCATGATACAAGAAAGGTCAACACTCAGAGAGAATATAAACAAGGGATTGCATCTGCAATCCTTTGTGCATTGCTATGGGGAGGATTGCCGATATACTGGAAATCTCTTGATCCTATTGATCCGATTTTGATTCTGTTTTATAGAATTGTATTGGCATGTATATTTTCGTTTATTATGGCTATAATCTTCTACCCCTGGGAAGTTATACTGAGGCCATTAAAAAATAAAGGTACGATCCGGACATTTTTTTTGTCTGGGACTTTGATTTCTCTTAATTGGGGAATTTATATATGGGCAGTCAGTAATGATCATATCATACAGACCAGCATCGGTTACTATATAGAACCATTGATAGTATGTGTTTTCGGAGTTCTGCTTTTTAAAGAAAAATTGAATATATACAAGTTGATTGCAATCATTTTCGCAACATTAGCTATTGCTGTGATTCTTATATACCACGGTAAAATACCGGGGATCGCTCTCAGTCTTGCATTTACTTTCAGCACCTATGCGGCTATAAAGAAAAAGCTCAGGGTGGATGCGGTCTTGTCCTTGTTATACGAGACATTATTTCTCCTTCCTGTCGCAGTACCTGTTATATTATATTATGAACTGACCGGCAAAGGAGCTTTTGAAAATGCAGAGCCGGTTCAGTGGGGACTATTGGCATTAGCCGGAATTTTAACCGGTACTCCTCTTATGCTTTTTGCTATGGCAGCTAATAGGATAAGTTTAATAACTCTTGGAATCACGCAATATGTATCGCCTACAATGGCATTGTTGTTAGGGGCCTTTGTTTACCGTGAGCCCTTTGATATGATACAATTAGTTGCATTCGGGTTCATATGGGTAGGAATTGGGATTTTTACTGCAGGCGAAATAATGGAAAATCGAATTATTATAGAAGAAGCCGGCCAGGGATCAGAACAAATACGAGGAAATGAAAATGATAAATGATGACAGATTTAATTCAATTAAGCGATTCCAATTCACAAATGTAACGGATAAATTGGTGAGAGTGACGGCTGGAGCAGGAGGAGAATCCATATTAATCAAAGGCTCCGAAAAAACAGCCTTAATCGATTGCGGAATGGCTTGTTTTGGAAACAAGCTTGTTGATAATGTAAAAAAAGAACTTGGTGATAGGATGTTGGACTATGTGATCCTTTCACATACTCATTACGATCATATCGGAGCGCTTCCATATATAAGGAAGGCTTGGCCTGATTTGATATCTTTCGGTGCAGTTTATGGAAAAAAAGTGCTAAAGAAGAAATCTGCATTAAGACGCATCGAAGATATGTCTGAGTCAGCATGGGTGTATTATTTAAATTTAGAGTCAAAACCCTTGGTTTTAATGGATGGTATGAGAATAGACCAAGCAGTATCGGAAAATGATGTGATTTCACTAGGTGAAGAAACGCTGACCGTTTTCGAAACACCCGGTCATACAGCATGTTCTCTGACTTATTTACTTAATCCATATCAAATTCTTTTTACGAGCGAATCAACCGGGGTTTATATTGGGAAAGGTCAGATAATTACAGGATTATTAAAAAGCTATCGTGAAACTGTGAAATCGATAGAAAAATGCAGAAGGATTAAATTAAAACATATAATTTCCCCGCATTATGGGCTGATACCAGAAGATGAAGTGAAATCTTATTGGGACTATGCGGAAGCCTCTTCTGAGCAGCATAAGTATTTTGTTCTGGAAAAAATAAAAAGCGGCGAGTCATTAGGAGAAATAATGGAAGAATATAAAAAAGAATTCTGGGGAAATCTGATAGCTGAAGTGCAGCCAAAAGAAGCATTTTTAGAAAATGCATATCATATGATTAAAAATCTTAAAAGAGAATTTACTGTATAATATTCTGCTGACTCTTATAATAAAAAAATAGTGTCGCGTGCGACACTATTTTTTTATCGCCTTCTTGACCTGTGCGAACGGCCATCCTCACATACATCGCAGATATCATCACAGACATCTTCGATTTCGCATTCTGATTCTCCACAGAATTCCTGAGTATCACTTTCTTTAATTTGATTTGGGAAAAGCGATGGGAATGTAGTGCAGATTGCAGATACCTGGGGCGCCAGTTGAACGAATCCTGTTGATAATACGCAAAGCTGAACCGGAACGACGATCTTCTTCTCACATGTTACACACAAGGCTATAATCAGATTTGCCTTAATGGTACCATCAGGGCATAGTGTGATATCTCGCCCCATGTTGTTTGTCGCCAGTCTCGTTTCGCAGGCTGGATTGCAGAATTCACTGAAACGTGGCAGGAATGCGCTGTTTTGCGTAGAGGGCATGCATAATTCAAAGAAATTTGTCAGTATTAGCGGAGAACATGACTCTGCGATATTTACATTAGCGCTGACTGTGAAAACGACTTCATGATCGCATCTGTCGCATAAAAGTAAATCCAGAGTAACCAATACATCTCCGGTGATAGCTATGTTCTGAGTTCCAAAGATCGGAGTGCCTTTACACTTATCATCGCAATCGTCTGTATCTGCATACAGTACCTTTTCAGAGAAGGTTCCGTCCGGACCAACCACTCTAATAGGATCACACTGTGCATCCTGAATAAATGATGCACCTGATATAGTCGTGTCTACATCCAATGTGAGGTTTGACGGATCTTCCACGTTTTGCGGATTGAAGAACCTCTTGCAGCGAATGTCTATGACTCTTTTCAACCTGTGCCCTTTGGGAATTGTTGGTGAAAAGCATTGATTTGTCACAGTTTTCAGCCCTTGCAGATTAAAAAGAACAGCATCGTATACCTTTTGAACGAAAATTGGTTCTGTTACCACATCTCTTAAATTTCCGCTGAATTCACAGAGCTGGTTAGCATTGCAGCACTTTTGAAAGAGGTCCGGCGATATGTTGCCACCGAAACAACTCATATATTTCCCTCCTTTAACCGGTTTTACATTATTTCTTTTCAAGGTCAGTATATTCACAATTAAATGTATGTGTTACTTTGCTGATAAAAATATCGTGCTTGGAAAGATATAAGATGCCAAATGAAAAGACATAAGATGCCATGATTAAAAACATTGCAGCCTGTTGTAGAGGTAAGGAATAATTGTTATAATAGAATAAAAGTCCGAATTTAGATGTTCGAAACCTTATCTGAACGGAGCAGCATGATGTCGAAGGTAAAAGAAGTTAATCTGGAATATGGCAGTCCCGTAGTGGATATTGCCGTAAAGAACATGATAAATCAGCTCGGAACCTGTAAGAAACAGGGGTATAAGGCTGTTATACTGGTTCATGGATACGGTTCCTCCGGGACAGGAGGAGTGATCAAGGCTGCGGTGAGAAGCAAACTGAGAGAGCCCAGCTTGAGTGGAATGGTCAAATCATATTGCGGCGGTGAACATTGGTTTGAGAAAAAGAAAGAACTTCTGAGCATATGCGGTTCACTTTCCGATTACCAGAGGAGAATCGACGGAAATCAAGGAGTAACGGTGGTTATATTAAAATAATGCAGAGAGAGGGTATGATCATGGGGATAGATGTTGTAAAAGGGGATATTACTAAACTTGATGTAGATGCAATAGTCAACGCGGCAAATGAGACACTTTTAGGAGGGGGCGGTGTTGACGGTGCTATACACAGAGCGGCAGGCAAGGAATTGCTGGAGGAATGCAGGACCTTGAACGGATGCAGAACCGGAGAGGCAAAGATCACAAAGGGCTATCGGCTGGCGGCAAAATACGTTATCCATACTGTCGGACCGGTTTGGCACGGAGGCAGCAAAGGAGAGCCGCAATTTCTTGCAGGGTGTTATAAAAACAGCTTGGCACTTGCACTGAAACACGGTATAAAATCTATCGCGTTTCCTGCCATTTCAACAGGAGTATATGGCTATCCAAAGGAAGAGGCAGCCCAGATCGCAGTAAGCAATATTCAAGACTTTTTGAAAAGCCATGACTTAGATGTTATTTTAGTTGCATTTTCTGATGTAGATGAAAAACTATATAATGATAAGGTTAAAGTCCAATGAATTATAAGATAAAAAGAGAAGGCCCTTTATTACTGATACTAATTATACCATTTATCGTAGGAGCCGTTTTATATCCTCATCTGCCCGAACAAGTTCCGATTCATTGGAATGTATATGGTGAAGCGGATGGTTACGGATCAAAGCTATTTGGTACCTTTTTTTTACCTTTATTGAATGTCGGAATGTACATTTTATTTATCGTGCTTCCAAAGATTGATCCAAGACGGGATAATTACTTGAATTTCAGCAACGCATATCTGATTATCCGATATGCATTACATCTTTTCTTTGTTCTGATATTTGCACTGACTATAGCAGTATCTTTCGGATATCCTGTACAAATAGGGAAATGGATCACAGCTGCCGCAGCAATTATGTTTATTATAATAGGACTCAGCATGCGAAATGTGAAACACAATTATTTCGTAGGTTTTAAATATCCATGGACATTGGCTAATGAAGAGGTGTGGATAAGAACGCACAGACTGGGCGCAGTATTAATGGCGGCAGGAGGGCTTATCGCATTGATCGGGGCAGTATTTACCGATGGTATAGTCATGTTCGTGATTTTAATGGTCGGGCTCCTTCTCCCTGCAATCGTTACAGCCGTATATTCTTACGTTATATATAAGAGAATAGTAAGGTAATCAAAACAAGAAAAGCATTGAGTGATTTGAGAATATAAGTCACAGCTAATAGTCTACGAAGATAGAAAAGGTAATGGATAAGAAGATATCGGAGCAGTTTAGTTGAGTAATCCTCTTGAAAGAAATAGGTCTTTGGCAAATGACAAGGTCATTTTAGGAAAACATTGGTTTGCGGACTATGTTTGTTTTCCGTTCCAAAGACCATGATTGAAAGAGCGATTAGTCTTAGACTGCGACTATTTTTGTTCCATTACATTTCTATCTTTAATAAGGATTCTGATAATTACTCATTGGCTTGCCTTTCTTAAGCATACCGTCAAAAACCTCCCAGATATCTTCCTCCGCTTGTCCAAGCTGCCAGCATGCCGATCCCGCTAAATTATACTTTGAAATCAGATTCAGTCTGTTGGAAATTGAACGGGAGTCTTCTATCCATATTTTGTTCGTGTTTACTCCATTGGCATATTCCACATAATACTGCTTGCCTTTATCCAGCCAAACAGGTCCCAGACCGTTTGTTTCAACTATGTTTCGAACATCAGGCATCTTTGCGGAAGGGTTTGATATGATTTTCCCTGTGTCATCTACAGTCCAGATCCTCGTGTAAAGGGGGATTCCGATCAATAGCTTCGAAGGAGGTACTTCCTTCAAAGTTGCTTCAATAGCTTCCTCGACCCACGGTAAAGATGCAATGGAACCCGCATCAGGGCTACCGGAGTAATGCTCATCATAAGTCATGACAGCAAGATAATCAACATATCTTGCCAAAGAAGCTCTGTCATATTCTATAGTCCATGGTCTTGGTATCAGAGTATCTATAGATAGCACGAGACCCTGGCGTTCGGTATAGCTTCTCATCAATGCGGTGAAGGCTACAAGCCCAGCAGCGTCACCGTCAGACACATCTTCATAATCAATATTGATCCCATCTACATCATAAAGACAGGAATAGAAAATATATTGAGCTGCCGATTTGTTCAATAAACCGCTATTGTTGAATGTTTTTGTTGTAAATGCAGTAGAACCTTTAGTTGACATATTATTTGTTATCGTAGCCCATACCATATATCCGTTGGCATGCGCCGTATCTGTATACCCCTTGTCTCCATTGTTTTCGACGCTGCCATCTCCATTTGTGATTAAATCGAACCATGTGGGAGATAAGATATCCAGACCTTTATGCTTGTCTGACTGCGGGCTTGGAGAAATATGATCAACATATTCCCACACGAGGTTTATTTTTTCTCCGTGTCTGTTAAACTTCGTTTTTTTGGGAGCATAGAAGTCTATTTTTGATAGGTCGATATCCGATATCGTAACAGAATCTTTCATAATATAGGCTGTGCTGCCGTCTTCAGCGGAGATCCTGTAATAGTTATCTGTCTGCCCGGTAATAAATACGGTGTCGTTCAGATTCATAAACATGATATCTCCTTCACCGTCGATGAGGGAAGAGACAGCTTGTACTTTGTTTTTATTTATCTTTGCTATTTTATCTGTTCCCGAATAAGAACGCATTTTTATTGTGTCACCGGAGACGATATAACTGAGTTTGAAGAACTGCTCCATAGTATTTAATGGGAAATATAACGTCTGGTCGATTTCTCTCAAAGGAATATATATATTTCCGGCATATGTTTTTATAAAGTTTGTTGTTGTATCATCTGCCATCATGATGTTTTGATTTGCAAGATCGATCACAAGCCTTTTGCCTGCCGTATCGACTGAAACCCCTGGATTGTCTGCATAGGTCCCTATAAGTGAAACGGGAAGGTAAGGAGTACCGTTTATGTAATGGCCGCGCTGTGGAATCAAGAGATTATTGTAATACAATGCATATGATTCGTTATTTGATCCGAAAGCCGGAAGAAAGAGCAGCAAGCCGCTGTGTATTCCGGTAAAAAAAAGACATAATATAATTAACCCAGAAATTAAACGTTTCCTCATAAGAACCCCTTCCCGAAGCATAAGTCAAAGTTATCAGATCCATATTAACCTATTATATAATACATGATGGTCATTTTCCATGTTTTAATGGCAGCGATATCATTAAGACTTTGTTACAAGATATTGTTCCGGAGGGAAAGTATCATAGATGCAAGGAGCAGGAATTTATGAACAGCAGAATGTTAAGGATATTCATAATTATTATAGGAGTTCTTTTTGTAATATCCGCAGCTTTTTTCAAGGATCAATATGCACATGAGGAAGAACTTGAAAATCAGGATGACACATTTGTCTTCCAGCCCGAGAATTCAACAGATAATATTTTTATTAACAGGGTGGATGGTTATACCATTCGAGTTCCTAATGATATGCAGGCTGACATGCAGTTTTCAAATATAAGAGCTGTATTGGAAAGTGAAGCCCTTCGGGTGGAGATATACCGACAGAAAATTCAAAACATCTCAGGATCCGGAATCGAAAGCTATATCAATTATTCCAACCGGTTTATGGACAATCAGACTGACCATAAAAAAGAATCGGCAGGTAAAATTAAGATCGGGAGCAGGTGGGCTCCTTTTCTTGAATGGTCAAGAAAACCGCTCAAAAATATTGAGAATGACAGATGCTATTATGCTTCTGTTGATGTGCCGCTTTCTGATCGGGAAGTGCTTACTTTCATGTTCAAAAGCAATCAAAAATACAGAGATAAAAGCTATCTTAATATCGTGGAGAGCCTTACAATAATTGAAAGAACGAGGGAATCATACGCTCATAAAATTTTAAAAACAGATAATCGGGGATGGGATGAAAAAACGGACAAACTATATGACGAATTGTTTGGAGAAAACAGTCAGTTTCATTGGGGTATCTTTGAAAACAATGCTCCGCTTGACTATACTGAGCTTAAAAAAATAGAAGAAAAAGTCGACTTTACATTCCCTATTCTTATTTATTATACAGCCATTCTCGAAAATCAAGCTCATCATCCCCATTTAGCTGATGCTTTAAAAAATGCAAAGTGTGAAGATCGTATATTAGAGCTTACTTTGCAGACTGCAGAACAAAGTGAGGGAAAAGGGAATATGGTCTATGATGTTCTTGCGGGTGATTATGATACCTATCTGTTTAATTACGCCCGCGAAGTAGCCCTTTCAGATGAACCTGTCCTGTTTCGGCTCGGGAACGAGATGAACGGAGACTGGTGTGTCTATTCTGCATATCACACATCAAAAGACACAGAGATTTTTAAGGCATTCTATCGCTATGTATATGAGATTTTTCAAACAGCAGGGGCAGATAATGTAATCTGGATCTGGAATCCAAACAGCAAATCATATCCTGATTTCAAATGGAATGACGAATTGTGTTATTACCCGGGTGATGAATATGTTGATGTTGTCGGCATGACCGGCTATAATACGGGGACATACTATGAAGGTGAAACCTGGATGGAATTTGATGAGATCTATGATAATCTATATAAAAAATATAAAGATTACTATGAAAAGCCACTTATGATCACTGAGTTTTCCTGCAGCAGTATCGGAGGAAGCAAAGAAGAATGGGTCGACAATATGTTCCGTCATATAAGCAAATACGAAAGGATCAAAGCTGCTATATGGTGGGACGGTTGTGATTGGGACAAAAAAGGAAATATTTCAAGACCTTACTTTATTGACGAAACAGAGGAGTTGGTTCAGCTGTTCAGGAATAATCTTAAACGTTTCAAATGATTAATCTTGAACGTTTCAAATGATAACCTTGTCTTAAGAAAGAAAATGTAATATAATGTCGAAGTTGAAAACAAAGACGGGGGTGCTGACATGTATGAACGAACAATAAAGCCTGCGCTTAATAGTGTTTTAAATTCAATAACAGAAAAATGTGCAGGGATCCGAAATGAATATGGAATCCCGGGAATAGTAGCAATTATTGCAATTCCGCTGAAAATATTATTGTTTTATTACTTAATAGGGATTACATCAAATTTCTTTTTTGTATGGCTGTTAACCGTTACCTTAACATACATGCTATTCGCT
The DNA here is from genome assembly GCA_028692105.1 of Eubacteriales bacterium. Lineage (GTDB taxonomy): Bacteria > Bacillota > Clostridia > Peptostreptococcales > Anaerovoracaceae > Anoxybacterium. The sequence continues at coordinate 31,033 of JAQUYC010000016.1, forward strand.
TCGTTTAGAAACAAATGGATTCCTGCCGTGATTTATATATTGCTTTCTATATTGATGCTCTGTGACGTTACATACAGCAGTTTTTTCAACCGCTATTTATCAGTGAATATGCTTGGTGCAGCCGGAGTACTAAGAGACATCACCGATAGTATTAAAGAAGTTTTAGAACCGGGATTCTTCCTTATTATGGCAGATGCAATTCTCATACTGGCAGTCCTGACAGCTACTAAAAAACGAAAAACCGCACGAGAAAAGAATAGCAGTAATAGTGGCTATATGGTGCTAAAAAGTCGAATAGCAGCGATTATGATCATAATGCTGTTAATTTTCAACTTCACTGGAAGCTTTCTTATTACATCTTTATCTAACCAGGAAATCTACAGTTTTCATATAAAGGATATTATCGGAGCATTGACAGGAAGCAATATGATGAACAGTGAGGCTGGACATATGGCTTCTATTGAAGATACATACCGGACTGAACGTCACGGGCCGCTTTATGGCGTGGCTAAAGACAGAAATCTTATCGTAATTCAGGTAGAATCCTTTCATAACTTTGTGATAAATGCTGAATACAACAATCAGGAAATCACACCAAACCTTAATGAAATGATCAAGGGAGATACAGTATATTTTGACAATTACTTTCAGCAAGTGGGAAGCGGAAATACTTCAGATTCGGAATTAGCAACTAATAATTCCATTTATGGAAGTTTATCAAGTTATTCATATAAACTCTTTGAAGACAACTATTTCAGAGGGCTGCCGGTGCTTTTATCAGAAAAGGGATATGAAACAGCAGTATTTCACGCTCACGAGGACAGAGACTTCTGGAACAGAGAAAAAGCATATCAAAGTCTTGGATTTGATTCCTTTTATGGAGGGATAGGCGGTTCTGAGAAAGGGCAGTATGATATGACGGAATGGATGGGCTGGGGTCTTACGGATACTGAATTTTTTAAACAATCAATGAAATATCTAAAAGAGCTTACTCAGCCATTCTACAGTTTCATCATCACATTGTCCAACCATCACCCGTATCTTATGCTGGATCACTATCAATTCATCGATCTTTTGCCGGAAGATGAGGGTACCATATTCGGAAACTATCTAAACAGTGCAGCCTATACAGACTACGCCATCGGACAGCTGATGGAGCAGCTGAAAGAAGAAGGGCTATACGATAATTCTATCATTGCAATATACGGTGATCATTTGGGTCTGCCGAAAACCGATGATGAAATCTTTAAATCGGTATCACGGTTCTTAGGTAAAGACTATGATTTTGATACTATGATGAACGTACCCCTGATTATTAATGTACCGGGAGCAGAAAAAGAAATAAATAAAACGGTAAGCACTGCAGGCGGACAGATTGACTTTTTGCCAACGATTGCTTATTTGATGGGCTTTGATACCCTTGACACTGTTTACCTTGGGCATAATCTTCTTACTATAGATGATGGATTCGTTGCCGAGCAGACATATATGACAAAGGGTTCTTTCTTTCAGGACGATATCGTTTATGAGATGTCACGTGACGGAGTCTTTGAAAACGGAAGGGCATGGAACCGAAAGACAGGAAAGCAAGTGCCGATCAAGGACTGCTATGAAGGCTATATCAAATCTATGGGATTAATTAATACCTCTGAATATATTTTAAAAAATGATGTTCTTCGGAAGATGTATCTGGAAGATGAAGACGCAGCCAGTGTGTTTTCAAATACAGACTCAATAGACTATCCGGATGAGATTGTTATTGCCGGTGCTCCTGATAAGAATCTTATCGGGACAAACTCTCTGGAAGCACTTAATACATCTTATGAGTCCGGGTATAGAGACATCAGGATTCAGGTTTGCTGGACAGAAGACAAGGAATCAGTACTGTTAAGCTCATGGAAAGAGTTAAGCAGCTATTATGACACATATAAACAAGATGAGGTCACACTAAAGGAATTCCAAGGTCTGGCTATGAAGAACGGTTTGACTTCTATGGATGTTTCGGATCTTACCGCATGGCTTGAGGAGCACCCGGATGTGACAATAATTGTCAAGGCAGAACGCAGCCCGGATTATTTCATGAAATGCATGAATAGTTACGAAAGCAGTATTATGGGACAATTAGTTATTGAAGTTCCGGGAATGGTGGAGTATTCAGGCCTATATCCTTCAATTTTAAACATTGACATCGGCGACAACACATCAGACCAATTACTGGAATTTATTAAGTATAATAACGTTGCCGCAATCTCCATGTCAAAGGAGGCAGCCGACGGTAAATATAAAGATATATTGAAAGCAGATTGTATCAGCTATGTAATAGATGACGAAAAAGGGCTGCTTATCAAAAGGAATAAACAAGCCAACTGACGAACCCTCCTGCCGAAAAAGCAACTAAAAAGCTTCCGACCCAGATCAGAGATGCAAAGAGAGCTTTCCCTTGCTTGAACAGAATCATCTGTGAAGCAAAACACGGTACAAAGAGGGTGAGCACTATAAGAGTGATAAGAATCTCCTTCTGAGTAAAGCTTCCGTCTGAAACCATAGAGTAAAAAGCAGCGGCACCCAGATCTCTTTTAATGATACTCATTACGAAAAGGTTTGCTGCATTTTCCGGCACTTTTAATAATTCCACAGTAATAGGAGCACACCATTCTCTAAGCTTCATAAATCCGTTATAATAATCTAAAATCGCAATAACAATTCCTCCAATAAGAAAGGCTGGAACTGTGCTACGTAAAAAAATCACTGCCTCCCCGGCAGTATTTTTTATTATTTTTTTAAAATTAGGCAAACGTAAACGTGGGGTAGGCAATGTCTCAGGCTGCAGAGTACCGGGGAGGAGCAAATTAAGGAGGAGACCTAAAAGCAAAAATATGCCGCTTATAACGAGAAAATACAGCAGAAAGTACCTAAAATCAAGGAGAAAGGCAAAAGAAACGATGATAGCGATCTGTGCAGAGCAAGGGACGGCAATACATAGAAGAGCAGATGCAATAAGACGTTCTCTCCTGGAACCGAGAATGGTAGTTGACACCAAAGCGACAGTAACACAGCCAAAACCTAACAGAATCGGCACAATTGCATTGCCATTGAGGCCAAGCAGACGAAATGGCCTATCAAATAATACAGCTATTCTTGGAAAGAGACAGGAATCATCCAATACATTACGCAGGAAATAAAAACCCGCTACCAAAGGAAGGAGCAACCCGAATAGATATGCGGGAGTCATTGTGAAGATACCGTACTGACCGATAAGAAGATTGCCCCAAAAGCTGTCTTCACTGCAGAAAGGGCCGATAATTCCTCTGACCATAGAAAGATAATATTTTCCAAACTCCATATTAAGCGCCTCTTCGCCTTAGGAATTTCCTTTTTAAAAAAGGAAAAGAATGTTATACTATATGTACTTGTGTTATAAATTAGGCATTTTATAATGAAAAAAGAAAAAGGGGGAAGACCATGTCTTTAAGTATTCAAATTATGATACTGATTATCGGTATTTTTATTCTTATCTTATTATGTGCCGGTTTTGTTGTCCTCCTTGGCATACGAAAAAAATCCGAAGAGGATCACAGCCTGCAAAATATGCAATATATACAAAACAGTTTTAACAGTCTTGGTGAAATGCTTACAGGATCTCAGCGACAATCGACTGATATTCAGGATAAGCGTCTGCAGGAATTGAATCTGCAGCTCACTCAGCGAAATGACACTCTGCAAAAAACGGTATTTGACACCCTTAGCCAGATTGACACAAGGTTGAAGACAAATGCCATGGAAAACGAGCAGAAACTTGAGCAAATCAGGCAGACAATGGAAAAAAGGATCTCTGTGATGCAGGAGGAAAATAGTAAGAAGCTGGAAGAGATGCGGGCCATAGTTGATGAAAAGCTTCAGAAAACATTGGAAGAACGTATAGGGAAATCATTCCAGCTTGTCAGCGAAAGACTTGAACAAGTATACAAAGGGCTTGGAGAAATGCAAAACCTTGCCTCCGGAGTTGGTGATCTAAAGAAAGTGCTTTCAAATGTCAAGACACGGGGAATACTGGGAGAAATTCAATTGGGAGCAATTTTGGAACAGATGCTGTCTCCTGAACAGTATGAAGAAAATATAGCTCTGAAGAAAGGAAGCTCTGAGAGAGTTGAGTATGCTATTAAGCTTCCCGGGGACGGGGATGGTGAAGTCTATCTGCCAATCGATGCGAAATTCCCTGCCGATACATATGCAAAGTTAGTGGATGCATATGATACCGGTAATCCCGAAGAAGTCGACCAAGCTGCTAAAATGCTTGAACGTTCAATCAGAACCTTTGCAAAAAGCATCCATGATAAATACATAGAACCGCCTCAGACAACGGATTTTGGTATTATGTTTCTTCCATTTGAAGGACTGTATGCAGAAGCAGTACGCCGAGGCATGGTGGAGACTCTGCAAAGAGAATATAAGATCAACATAGCCGGTCCTACAACAATGGCAGCATTGCTTAACAGCTTACAGATGGGCTTTAAGACACTGGCGATTCAAAAGCATTCGAGCGAGGTCTGGAATGTGCTGGGCGCCGTAAAGACTGAATTTGATAAATTCGGAGATGTTCTTGCCGCGACACAGCAGAGGATTAATCAAGCCAATATTGAGCTTGACAAGCTTGTCGGAACAAGAACCCGCAAAATACAGAGCAAACTCAGAAACATTGCAAGTCTTTCTGAGCAGGACAGCAATGAGGTTTTAGGCATCAATCCCCCGGAGAATGACTCGTCAGTTAATGAATTCAGTGAGGAAGAATAACAAATGGGCATATACGCGATTTCAGATCTGCATCTTTCTTTTTCATCAGAGAAACCAATGGATATTTACGGAGGAGAATGGATCAATCATACAGAGAAGGTAAAGAACAGCTGGGAAAGGATGATTTCTGAAGAAGACACAGTGATCATACCGGGTGATACCTCTTGGGCGCTGCGATTTGAAGATGCTTTGGTCGATCTTAAATGGTTAAGCGAACTTCCCGGTAATAAAGTATTGATCAAAGGAAATCATGACCTATGGTGGAATTCTGTAAACAAATTAAATGCATTATATGAAAACATGTTTTTTATTCAAAATACTTTTTATGCAGCAGAAGGATATGCAATATGCGGAACCCGCGGTTGGATCTGTCCGGGTGAAGAAGGATTCACCTTACATGACGAAAAAATTTATCGCCGCGAGCTTGGCAGACTGAAAACATCCTTGGAAGCCGCGTTCAACGCAGGTTATGGAAGGAAGGATGCCACAGGCCACAGCAGAATTATAGGTGTGATTCATTTTCCACCGGCAGGTGA
>JAQUYC010000017.1 GCA_028692105.1 Eubacteriales bacterium
GCTGAACCGAGTGCCAGTTCATTGTGAACCTCCAAGAACCTCCCACTTTAAAAACATATATTTGCAGAGAAAAGATAAATTCAGTGCAAAATTTTACGATTTTAAAAATTTTAAATACCTAGTAAAGGTAAAACTTATTTCGCAGTTGTTGACATATGACCATAACCGGAATAGAATGAACTATAATTATAAAATCTAATTGGTAAGGAGATGTTTCTATGATTTTGGAACGGGTCTATAAATTGGCAAAACCAAGGTTAGAAGGAAGAAGTATTCATGATGTCAGAATCGGTTTGGGGTTAATGGCCGTGGAACTGGATAATGAATTAGTCGGGGTCACTTATGTGCTGAGCAATGAAATCGAGCGTACCTGTGCCGCACTTCCGCAGGCGGGAAGCCTCGTGGGAATGAAGGCGGATGAAATTGCTTTATGGGCGGTCGAAGGGAAAAACGTGATTCGCAACGCACTAGGTTTAGCCGTTCTGAATTCTGTCGCCGATTTTGAAAGTTTGGAGCAGATCAATTCTTCGCAAGATGCCGACGCGGTTTTTTCTGTAGATATCAGACCGGAAGATACGATTGGCATCATAGGTCATATCGGGCCTGTAATAAACAAACTTGCGGGCAGAAAGAATCGGATATTAATCTTTGAACGGGACGAAAGCAAGGGTACCGCCGAAACCTATCCGGAAAGCGCTCAGTCTGATCTGCTGCCAAAATGCCAAGTAGTTTTTATTACAAGTTCGACTTTGATCAATGGGACATTGGATCCGCTTTTAAAATACTGCACCAATGCCAGGGATATCGTTATGGTTGGGTCCAGCACGCCATTATATCCGGAAGCATTTACAGGAACTGGAGTAAGCGTTTTGTCCGGAACCAGATGGCTTTCATCAAACAAAGACTCTATTTTAGCAGGCGTCAGTCAGTATGCGGGGATAAAGCAGTTGATGAAGTACGGACAGAAAATATCAGTTAAAGTTGCGAAATAAATTAATCTTATAAAAATTAGGAGGTTGCTTCATTGTCTGTAAATAAAGCCCAAAATATCTTTCTGGGCAGGGATGGTTATCAGAGGAAAAATTGCGCCCAGGCGGTTATCAGTGCATTTAAAGACAAATATACGCTGAACAGCGATATTGCAGAAACGTTCCAGCGCTTTGGAGGAGGAAACGCTCCCGAGGGTATGTGCGGCGCATATTATGCGGCAAGATATACCCTTATAAATTATTATCCTGACATGCTGGAGGATTTTGAAAAATATTTTATTGCCTTAGCTGGATCGGTAAAGTGCCGTCAAATCAGAAAATACAATAAGCTTTCCTGCTTGGATTGTGTCGGCGTCAGTTCGGAATATCTGGATAACGCTTATCAAAAAAAGCGTTGCTAGAGTATTATGACCTTATAAATAGAAAAAAGCACGCGAATCTGATCGAAATTATGGATTCTCGTGCTATTTCTTTATGAGTTTAAAGTTTAGCTGAAAGCATTAATGTTAAATATCCAGTCCTTCATTCAGATGAGCACAGTTTGCTGCGATCGCATTCATTGCGGCTGCATTGATCGGGTATGCGATCGGAGATGCCGAGATCAGCGGATGTGTAGCGACCTGGAACGTATTCAGCTCCGTTGCCGTAATTCCCTTTTGGATCGCAAGGCTTAGTATATTGATCATTTCGCCTATGGAATCTCCTCCGGAGATCTGCGCACCTAGAATGATACCGGAGCACTTTGAGAATATCAGCTTGATATTGACCTTTTGTGTGCCCGGCAATGATCCCGGATGGCGGTCCATCGTTGTGAATTCTCCGACCATGATATTAAAGCCCTCCTGATTTGCCCTTGCTTCTGTAATACCTGCCGCAGCGTACGTTCTTCCGAATACCTTGGTTGAGAAAGCGCTGATGGTTCCCTTATTGGCGCGGACCAGCCGCAGATGGAATGCGTTACAGCCTGCGATCTTTGCTTCCATGGCAGCGGTAGAGGCCAGCAGTACGGGCACATCTTTGCCGGTAAAGAAGCATTTCTTCTCAGCGCAGTCGCCTACGGCAAAAATGTTGGGGTCGCTTGTTCTTGTATATTGATCGACAATAATGGCGCCTTTTACATTCAATTCAATACCTGCGTCTTTCGCTAAAGATGCGTTTGGTTTCACACCAAGCCCAAGGATAACAAGATCCGCTTTGATCTGTTCTCCGTTATCAAGATCGATGGATTCCACTTTTTCTGCTCCGTTGATTTTTGTAACTTTTGTATTTGTCAGAAGGCGAATTCCGTTCTCTTTCAGTGAACTCTCAATTTCATCTGTAAAGTTTTTGTCAAAAGCCTGCCAAAGACATGCATCTGCCAGTTCGACGAGGGTTACATTCTTGCCGAGCAATCGGATTTGTTCAGCGAATTCAACACCGATAAACCCCCCTCCGATAACCGCGATGTTTTCAGCAGTTTGTACCTTTTCCAGCACGGAATTCAAATAGATTTGATTTTTTAAAACAGGAATCACGTTCTCAAGATCATGACCGGGAATGAAATTCGGAATGATAGGGAGTGATCCCGTAGCAAGGATCATTTTTTTATACTCATATGTTTCGCCGCATTCTGTTGTTACCATTTTTGCATTGCGATCGATTGCAGTTACCTGATCAATCGCCAGATGAATATTAGCATCCAATAAATTAGCATCTGGAATCACATTTTTATCTGTGCTGTGCAATGTCCCGTATATGTATGGAATACCGCATGGAACCATAACTTTTTCGGTGTTCCTTATAACGGTTATGTCAATGTTGCCGTAGGCTTTTCTGGCCGTAGTGGCGCTAAGGATACCTCCGGCGCTGCCGCCGATAACCAATAAATCAGTTTTTTTCATAATAAATTCCTCCTCATTAATTTGTTAATATTACTCTTCGTCAGAGAAATATTCATTGATGACTGCCTTTACCAGGTTTCGGGCCCGTTCGTCGATGATAGAATAATAGATATTGGTCCCTTCCCGTTTGCCTGTAATGATCTTGGCTGCTTTTAACCGGATGAGATGCTGCGAGACTGTTGCCTGGGCTTCACCGAGACAATGCTGCATATCGCCGACATTTAAATGATCTTTCTCGCACAGGGTTTTAACGATGCATAGCCTCTGAGGATGTGCTATCGCTTTTAATATTTCCGCCAATTCAATAAATGATTCCGGTTGCGTTCGATAAATATGTTGCATTTAAGATCTCCTATCTAAATATACTAATATATGAATTTATATATATATATATATATATATATATTATAGCAGTCGTTAATTTATAATCAATAGAAAATGAAAAAAATTCTGCAAAAGTTATTGACATATGACCATAACGGAATATAATGTAGGTGTAGTTAATGGCATATGCTCAAAACTATCGAGGAGGTGAGATAAAATGCCAGGAAGAGATGGAACAGGTCCTTTGGGATTAGGCGGTATGACCGGAAGAGGTCTCGGATTTTGCAGCGGCGCAGGCTCCGGAAGATTTGGTTCGGGATTCGGTGCGGGTTATGGCAGAGGCTTGGGAACAAGATTCGGCTATGGCTGCAGAAGAGGAAGGTTTTTTAATATTGCACCATCGGAATCTATGGAACAAGAAATTCTTTCAGCCGAAAGAGACTATTTGGAGGCGAGACTGAATACGATCAAGGAGCATCTGGACAGAACGAAGGCAAGTGACAAGTAACAGGGTTTTTCCCTGTTACTTGCTTTGCAGGCAAAGTAATTTGATTTTAGAAATTTTTATGGAGGAGCTTGAACAATGCATGAAAGATATGGTGATGATATACCGATGATCGGACAAACAGCGCCGTCATTTCAGGTAAAAGCAACAAATGGAATTATTCGTTTTCCTGAAGATTATAAAGGAAAATGGACGATTATTTTTTCAATTCCAAGAGATTTTCATGCGAATCTTATCGTGGAACCGAAACAGTTTGCTGAAATGATAAAAGAGTTTGAAAAAAATGATACGCAATTAATCGGTCTCTTTGGGGATTCGATTTATCGCTATATTCACTTCTGTAATCTTTTTAAGCAGATGAGGGAAGGCGAAATTCAAAAAATTATGAAAAATTTTTCAATAGTTGAGGACGTGGAAAAGGTCATCGCCAAAAAATTTTGCATGATCCAGACAAAGTTTCAATTCATGGCACCTGTAGAACCAGTATTTATTATAGATCCGTTTTGCAGGATACGATGCATTCAGAATTACAATGATTCAACATGGAAAAATATGAAGGAAATCAACCATATTGTGACTGCTCTACGGAATGCGGATGCGGAAAAACAGGAGATGTTAGAATGAATGATTTTGAATATGTATATGGTCCGGTACCGTCAAGAAGGCTGGGAATGTCATTGGGCATAAGCCCGATCCCTCAAAAAACTTGCAACTATTCCTGTGTCTACTGCCAGCTTGGCAGAACAGATAAGCTGACCAATGAGAGGAAAATATTTTTTATCATCGAAAAAATTATGTCTGAATTGGGAAAAACTCTTACTAGTGGAGTTGAATTTGATGTTGTGACTATCGTTGGAGAGGGGGAGCCGACACTGTATTTGGGATTAGGTGAGCTAATCCATAGAACCAAATTGATTACGAAAAAACCGGTTGCCGTTATTACCAACGGTTCCCTGCTTTATGATTCTGCCCTGCAGTTTGAGCTTGAATCCGCTGATATCGTACTTCCATCTTTGGATGCATATGATGAAGCTTCATTTAGAAAGGTAAACAGACCCCATGGGAAACTTCATTTTGACCAAGTATATGAGGGCCTAAAGGATTTTTCTCTGAAATATTCCGGACAGCTTTGGATCGAAATCATGCTTGTCTTGGGCTTAAATGATGATGAAGAATCTCTTCTTCGGTTTTCCAGGCTTCTGGAAGGCATTCGATATGACAGGCTATATATCAATACTCCGGTCCGGCCTCCCGCTGAGAAAGAAGCAAAGGCTGTCAGCAGCGAAACGATGAAGCATGCGGTCGAAATCCTAAATGGGACATCGATTGATCTGCTTGTGTCTTCCGGCTTTCACAGTGAAATACCAGATAATTATGAAGCAATAGTAAGCATAATTAAGCGGCATCCGATGAATCAATTTGAAATAGAGAGCTTTCTAAAATCAAGAGGTTGCAACAATATGGATTTTATTTTCTTGAAACTGGGAAAAAGCGGATCCGTTGAGAGGGTAAACTACAAAGGATATATGACATACCGAATGAGATAAGCAATAGAGAAAAGAAAAAATGAAGCATAGATGTCTATTGCAAATGCATTTTCATCTATGCTCATATTATATGAAAAGCCTCTCTATATTTGCCTTTGATTTCAAGAGTTCTCAATTTAGTTATACATTCCATTTTGAGTCATATAGTTGTAAATCTGTTCACCATGCTGTTGTTCTTCTTTTTGAATATGATTAAGAGTATTTCTGATATTAGTATCTTTAAATTCAAAAATGCAGGTATTATAAGTGGAAGACACATGTTTTTCTGTTGATAACAAATCAGTGCAAAGATAGCTGTCTTTTTGCTTATTCTGGCTTGAATCTGCTGTGTTGTATGTCGGCGTAAATGATGATTGCTTCTGCTGATTGCCTCCCGATTGCATCGCCGGAACCGTTCCGCCCATTATCTGATTAACGGTATTTAAATGTTGCTTTTCGGTTTGACCTATTTGCATAAATAAATTTTTGAGCTGCGCATCACATGCGTCGGCTGAATATTTACTATACTTTTCCACACAGATTTGCTCTTGCTCTTTTAAATCCTTTAAGAGCGATGTTTCTTTTTGTGTTAATTGCATAATAATTAACCTCCTTATAGATAATTTATCTGTTGATAATATGTCCCATTTTCGTTTTAACTATTCATTATTAATCAATATCGCGCTTTGCGGTTTTGCCCAATTCAACGCAAAATTTGCCGAATTTGGTAGTGATGATTTGGTAAATATGATATTGACTGGAATCTGTAACAGTAATATATTGCAAATGCAAGTCATTTGCAATATACATGAAAAGGGGTAAAAAAATGAAACATATAAAATGGTTCCTGTCTGCTCTTCTTATGACATTAATGGTAGCCTGCCTTTGTCTGACTGGTTGCAGAACCGATGAGAAAGTGGCGGAGGAGACGGAAAAACCGATTATCGCCGTAACCATCGTCCCGGAGAAAACTTTTGCAGAAGCGGTATGCGGCGACCTTGCCGAAGTGATCACGACGGTGCCACCGGGAAACAGCCCGGAAAACTATGAGCCGACGCCGCAGGAAATGGAAAAGCTGGAAAAGGCGTCTCTGTATTTTTCAATCGGCGTCCCGACGGAGAAAGCAAATATCCTGCCGAACATCGGAATGGTGAAAGTAATTCCATTGCAGGACAAGGTGGCGGAGGTATATCCGGAAAGAGTCTTTCCTTCAGGAGAACGGGATCCGCACATTTGGCTTTCTCCGAAACGGGTCAAGGTGATCATCGAAACGATCGCTCAGGAAATGAGCGCGCTTGATCCGGAGAACAAGGAAATCTATCAAAAAAACGCCGCGGCGTACCTGAAACAGCTTGATGAACTGGATCAGCAAATTAAACGGACGCTGCAGGGAGCGGAGAGTAAAAAATTCATGGTTTACCATCCAGCCTTCGGTTATCTTGCCGATGACTACGGCCTTCAGATGTATGCCCTCGAGGAGGAAGGAAAGGAAGCGACGATTCAGCACCTGCAGGATATGGTCGATCTTGCAAAGGCGGAGAACATAAAGGTGATCTTTTATCAGGATGAAATCGACAGCAGTCAGTCCGAGGCCTTCGCCGAGGAAATAAGCGGAAGAACGGTGCAGCTCGCTCCGCTGGCGGCGGATTATATTGACAATCTTAAAAGAATGGCACAGGCTATGGGAGAAACGATACAGTGAACAATACGGCTATTCATATAGATAATCTATCGGTTTATTACGGTGATATCCCTGCAATCACAGGAATCAATCTAAACATAGGAGAAGGAGAATATCTGGGAATCATCGGCCCAAACGGAGGCGGAAAATCCACCTTGCTTAAGGCAATGCTCGGACTTGTTCCCGGAACCTTCGGAGAAATACGAATCTACGGGAAAAGTCCGGATAGGAGCAGGGGACAGATTGGTTACGTACCGCAGACCGCAAACCTGGATAAAAGGTTCCCGATCACATTGTTTGAAGTGGTTTTAACGGGCCGCATGAAGCAGGGAATCGCTCCGTTTTTTCAATTTAACCGGAGGGACAAGCGTTTTGCAGCGGAAATCCTTGAAAGAGTCGGCATCGAAGATCTTGCCGGCCGCAGGATTTCAGAGCTTTCCGGAGGAGAATTCCAGAAGATGCTGATTGCCCGCGCACTGACGGTCAATCCGAAGCTGCTTCTTCTGGATGAACCGACCGCCAGTGTCGACGCTGGCTCCAGAAATCAGATTTTCAGCCTGCTTGAAGAGCTGAATAAGACCATGACCATTGTTCTGGTGACGCATGATCTTATGGCGGTTTCTGCTCAGGTGCACAGGCTTGCCTGCTTAAACAGGAATCTGGTTTATCATGGAGAGCCTGAACTTACGGAAGGAATCGTCAACAATCTGTATGGGTGTCCGGTGGATTTGATTGCTCATGGGGTACCCCATCGGGTGCTGAAACAGCATGAGGAGGATTGATCATATGGTTCACGCAATTTTAGAATATCAGTTTTTACAGAATGCGCTGTTTGCTGGGTTTTTAGCAAGCATCGTCTGCGGAGTCATAGGAGTCATTATCATTGAGAAGAAATTGATCATGATGAGCGGCGGCATCGCTCATACGTCTTATGGGGGTGTGGGTCTGGGTTACCTTATGGGGTTTGAACCGATTTTAGGCGCGTTTCTGTTCGCGGCGGCCGCTGCTTTGGGTATCGGCTTTATTAAAAGAAAAGGCGGAGCCTTGTTCGATATCGCAATCGCGCTGTTCTGGTCTCTGGGTATGGCTTTGGGTATCGTCTTTATTGCGATTATGCCCGGATACCCGCCGGATTTGAGTTCGTACCTGTTCGGCAATATTCTTTCGGTAACGAGGTCGGATCTGCTGCTTATGTCGATCCTGACCCTTGTAGTAATACTGGTCGTTGTCATTTTGTTCAACGATTGGAAAGCGTACCTCTTTGATGAGGAATTTGCCTATATTATCGGTGTAAGGACTGCTTTCCTGGAATATTTGCTATTAATACTGATCGCGATGACTGTAGTTGTTCTGATCCGTGTCGTCGGGATCATACTTGCCCTTTCACTTTTAACAATACCGGCCGCGGCTGCCGCCATGGCATGCGGCAGTCTGAAAAAGAGAATGCTTTATGCGGTTTTTCTCGGAAGTATTTTCAGTGTTATGGGACTCTGTATTTCATACCGGACAAACATGGCATCTGGCGCTTCCATTGTGATCCTATCTGCACTCTTTTACTTGGCGTCTCATTTTGTACATTTGATTTACAGTAAAATGAAACGGACCCGATCGGTGCTACAATCGGAGATATAATATTACTCTGAGATATGTCATAAAACGGAGGATGATTTATGGAAATGAACGACGACATCAAAGAACGCTTAAAGGAATGCGGTTTGAAGAATACAAAACATAGGAAAGCGATTCTGGATTTTATGTTTTGTTCCAGAGTTCCCGCTTCCGCGGAGCAGGTGTACATTCAAATGAATGGGCAAGGAACCTCAATTGATCTTTCCACTGTGTACAGGACGCTTGAGACGCTGAGAGAAAAGGGATTGCTGATCAAACACGACAGATTGAACGACACCCGGGCGCTTTATGAATATAATCGAATGGAACACAAGCACTATCTTGTCTGCCTGGGGTGTAATAAAATGCTCCCGATTAAGGACTGCCCTTTAGCGGAATATGAAAGAGCCCTCGAGAAGGCGACCAATTTCGTGATTGCCGGACATAAGCTTGATATTTTCGGCTATTGCGCAGAATGCCAGGAAAAAGGATTACAGGAGTAACTACGAATGCATGAAAAGGATTCGACTGGAGGCATAATTTCAGGGATCATGCTGTTTGCCGCAGGATATTTTTTATTTTCCCTGTTTAGGGCGGCTGATACATTTGATATCACCGGGATCAAGGTATTCAATACGATATTTATAAGCATTTTGATGCAGGCGCTGCCCTTTATGCTCGTCGGCGTCTTTGTGTCCTCGGCGATGCATGTCTATTTATCGGATGAAATGCTTGTCAGGATATTTCCGTTGAGAAACGGGATCGGATTTCTGACGGCAATGTTGGGCGGTATTTTTTTCCCGGTCTGTGAATGCGCCATCGTGCCTGTTGCGGTTAGACTTGTAAAAAAAGGAGTTGCGATGCCTGTCGCGCTGGTTTTTATGTTTTCCGCCCCAATTATTAATCCTATTGTAATCATTTCAACCCTTTACGCGTTTCCGGGCCATCCGGAAGCCGCCCTGCTCAGAGTCGGTCTTGGCTTATTCATCGCCCTTGTAATCGGTTTGATTATTCTGCTTCTAGGAATCCGGACTCCGCTGTTGACGGTAGGGCATGATGCTGCTTGTTGTGATTGCTGCCATGAAGAAAGCTTTGCACATAAATCGGCCGGTTATAAAGTAAGAGCCTTGTTCTCTCATGCGGGAGATGAATTCTTTGACGTGGGGAAATATATCATCGTCGGCGCGTTCATGACAGGTCTGCTTCAAACGATAATACCCAGGAGCATATTTGTGGATTTATTGTCGCGGGACGGTCTTTCTCTTTTCATTATGATGATTACGGCTTTTTTATTTTCCGCATGCTCCACATCGGACGCCTTTATTGCCAGAAGCTTTCTGGACCGGTTTTCCATGGGACCGGTCATGGGCTTTATGGTGTTTGGACCGATGATGGATATTAAAAATATGCTTATGCTTTTAGGAAATTTCAAAAAAACCTTTGTATTATTTCTGAGCGTGCTTGTTTTTTTGGTCAATTTTATTGTCCTGTATTTTTTTGAAAAGATGTTTCTTTAAGAGGTTGAAATGAGAGCAATAAAGCGTTTAAATAAGGCAATCAGCCTGGAAATCATACTTTTGGCCGGTTTTGCGGTATTCTTCATAAGGGCCGCGGCGACCGGCTCCGTTAGTCTGTATGTTCACCCGAGAGTCGTTCCTTTTATCATTTTCGCCGCGATAGCTATGCTGATCATTGCGCTGGTGAGGGTGGGAGATTTGTTTCGATCCCGACACGATGGGCGGAAGGCTCTTCCTCTTATTTTCTTCATCATTCCGCTGGTGATGGCATTTACGATCCCGCCGCAGAGCTTTGATTCTACCACCGGGACGCTCGGCGACATTCGGCTGTCCAGTGAAGCGAAAGAGGTTGCCCCCCAATCCGACAAGCCGTTAGAGGAGGGCGTGCCGCCCGGTGATGAGCAAGATGTTGAAACGGCGCCCGCCAGGAGTACCCTGGTTATGGATACTGAAAATTATGCCCAGTGTCTGGGTGATGTTTCGGCCGACCTGGAGAGTTCTATCGGCATGCCGATAGAAATCCTGGGTTTCGTATATCACGATGAACAATTTAAAGCGGATGAATTTGTGACGGCAAGACTGATGATGGTCTGCTGTGCAGCGGATATGCAACCGGTGGGCTTCCTGTGCAGATATGACGGGGCGGAAACGCTGAAATCGGATTCATGGATCACGGTGAACGGAGTTATCGGTAAAACGGAATTCAATGGGGAAACCATTCCCTATGTAAAAGTAGATCATATTGATGAAGCGCAAAAGCCGGATCAGGATTACATCTATCCCTATTGAAAACTTAAAACGAAATTGACATATGCCCATAATGGGATTACAATAAAGATATTATAAAGAAAGGCTGAACAATTTGAACATCAGTCTCAGAAAGGAAGAGATGAATATGAGTGACAGTATGGATCAATCATTGAAAAAGCAGGCGAATATGAGGTCCTGCCTGCAACCGATGCCGAAGGTTTTGGTTTCCTGCCGTGGACTTGACGGAGAGAACAACGCCCTTGCGGTCGGGTATTGCTCGAACTGCAGTTACGATCCACCCATGGTCATGGTCGGGATCGTACCTTCCAGGTACTCCTATAAGATGATAAAGGAATCCGGGGTTTTTGTGGTCAATCTCGTTGAAAAAGAGTACAAGGACGTCTTTGATTATCTTGGCAGCCACAGCAAAAGGGATGGGGATAAGCTCAGCGACATGAACGTGAAATTGGCGGAGGGGATCAAGGTCAAAGCTCCGTTGTTGAAAGACTGCCCTGTCAATATCGAATGCACAGTTGTCGATTCTATCGCCACCGGTTCTCATGAAATGTTCGTCGGGAAAATAGAGCATGTCCATGCGGATTCCCGGCTGGTAGGCGATGACGGTAATATTGATTTCTCAAAGATCAAATTTCTTTAATACCAGGATCGGGAGGTTTGAATGAAGATCGGAATAGCGACGGATAAAGACGGACTGAACAGTCTCGTATCAAGCCGATTCAATGAATGTGGTTTTTTATTGATTATTGGGGTGAAAGATCATTATGCGGGCGAAGCGGCTGAAATCACAGAAATCATCCCAATCAAAAATGAAAAATGCGGCTCGGAGATACAATTGGCCGAAGAACTGGTGAAGCACGACTGCGAGGCGGTGATCACCGGAGAACTTGCGCCTGAAGTATTTGAATATATTGCGGAGTCCTGTATTACTCGATACAATGGAAAAGGATATCCCGCACTGGCAGCTCTTGAAGCGATGGAACGGCATGAACTGAAACTGATAAGGAATCTCGAGGGTACGGACGAGTGTGACGGCTCTCATCATAATCATTAATTTCGGAATAGAAGGAGAACAGGCATGAGTGAAGAAATGGCAATCGAAATGAGAAACAAAGCGGGGAATTATTTTAAAGAAGGGTATAATTGTGCGGAAGCAATATTTTTAACCTATCGTGAGTTGCTTGCTCCAGAGATGGATCCTGCCATGGTGAGCTTGTTTACGGGATTTGGCAGCGGGGTAGGAGAATCCGGATGCATGTGCGGCGCCCTGACAGGCTCCATCTCTGCGCTGAATATGCTAAAGGGAAGAACGTCAAACCAGACGTCGCGGGACGAAGCCTATCGGCTGGCCAGGGAGTTTACGGAAAAATTCACGGAAAAGTATGGCGTGACATGCTGTCGTGCACTGAATCCGCATCCCTTTGAGACCAGAGAACATTTGACAAACTGCCTCAAGATTACAGGAAACACCAGCAAGATGCTGATGGAATTCCTGGAAGAGAAAGGTTTGAACGAATAAACGAAATAAATAATTGTATGGAGGTTATTTGATGAAAGTCGGGATTATTCGCTGCATGCAGACGGAAGACATGTGCCCCGGGACGACTGATTTTAAGGCTGTCAAAGACAAGAAGCTGGCCTTTGAAGGGGTAGAAGGAGAAATTGAAGTGATTGGCTTTGTTTCCTGCGGAGGTTGTCCGGGGAAAAAAGCGGTGACCCGAGCTGCGGAAATGGTCAAAAGGGGCGCAGATACCATTGTCTTGGCCTCATGTATCACAAGGGGGAATCCGATTGGATTTGTCTGCCCACATGCGGAAAAAATGAAGGCTGCTATTGTCCAGAAAGTTGGAGAAGCCATCCTTCTTCTGGATTACACCCACTGACGGACTCCGCAGCGAAATACAGGAAATAATAAGAGATCAGGATATTGAGTAAGAAAGGTGAGCTATGAAGATTGATAAGGTTTGGGCAGTGTATTTCAGCGCAACGGGAACAACGCAGAAAACGGTAGAACGAATTGCGAAGGTGATTGCGGAAAAGCTGGGGACGGATTCTGGCACTTGTGACTTTACTCTACCGACGGCTAGAGAGGAGGCTCTACAATTTCGGAAGGGAGATCTGGTGGTCTTTGGGACGCCCGTATACGCGGGCCGAGTACCAAACGTGTTGCTGAAATATCTGAATACGATACAAGGAAACGGCGCGGCAGCGGTGCCTGTGGTGTTATACGGAAACCGGGATTACGACGATGGTTTGATCGAACTGAGGGATATTCTGGAAAAAGGCGGATTACATACAGTCGCGGCAGCGGCTTTTATCGGGGAGCATTCCTTTTCCCATATCCTGGCGAAAGACAGACCGGATGAGGCGGATATGTTCCTGGCCGGCGATTTTGCAGCCGGAGTCGCGGAAAAGATTAATGGAATTTCCGATTTTGCCGGTATATCCCCGATTTCTGTAAAAGGGATACCGGATCCCTACCGGGGTTATTATCAGCCGAGAGATCGGAAGGGAACGCCGGTAGATATCCGGAAGGTGAAACCCCTCACCAATGGCGGCTGCAATAACTGCCTGATCTGCGCCGACGTCTGCCCCATGGGGTCCATTAGCAGGGATAACGTGCGGGAGTTTACCGGCATCTGCATTAAGTGCGGCGCCTGCATCAAAAAATGTCCGATGCAGGCAAAGTATTATGAGGATGAGGCGTTTCTGTACCATTAGCATGAGCTGGAGGAAGGACTGACAAGAAGGGCCAAACCGGAGACTTTTCTATAATGGAGGCGTATGTATGCATCAAATTGTAATTATCGGAACCGTTCCACCTTGTCCAAGATGCAAGTTGTTAACAGAAGTTGTGACAGTAAAGGCAAAGTCATTGGGTTTAGACACGGAGATCATGCACATCTCCTATACAAGTGAAGAAGCGAATGACTTAGCTGGAAAAGAAGGGTTAAAACCGGGAACGGCCAAGGACGTAGCGAAAACCCTTGGTCTGGATATAAATCTCGATAAAATGCCAAAGGCTTCAGAGCTATCAGAATTTAACAATATTGAGAATCTGGAGCCAGATTTAAAGCAATTTGAAAGTCTTTTTCGAAAGGTAAATATTTTAGATAACTGGTTAAGAACTTTCGAGAATCAGGCAAAAAATATTGGTATTCTGATGACGCCAGTACTGATTATTGATGGTAAGATTAAATACAGTGGCAGCGTCCCGAATCTGTCCTTGATTGAAAAACTGCTAGCCGAACTTAAATGAAAATAATGATAATTGATTTATAGTTATCCATATAGATTTATTTTTTATCCCTGCTTAGTCAGATAATAAGCACAAAAAGGGAAAAAACGTCCATCATCGAATACATGGAGACTACATCTTCGCAGACGTTCAAGGTCAATATTACCAGCATCCTGAAATGCCATGGCTGTTAGCGTAAAGCTATGTGAGCGAACACGGCGGAGAAAACCATCGAGGGTTTCAATATTGTCTTCAGTACAAGGATTTTCTAGTTTACTAACAGTTTCGGCGGATGTTTCTTCAATTTTGGGGCGTTGCCATTTGCGAGCCACAAACTCACGGTTTTGATCAGCAGTTGTAGTTTCGCAACAACCAGTTGTTACTTTGTGCAATGGATGCAGAGTCTGGTCATGCATTACAATATAATCACCGTGAAAACCACACATCGGATGGTCGCAACGCGACGGCTGAAGAGAATCACGCAAAACAAGATTTCCAGCTTGTTCTTCGATAGCTTCGATCAACTCGTCAAGAGTAAAACGCTGGCTGTCTGATGGCATGGTTGGAATGCGCCCGAAATAGCTGACGGGTTGAAAATGAACACCGCGTACGGCAGGCGCTCGTGAAACTGCAAAACGGATGATGTCACCAATATTCTGAGTATTGATGTGCGGCACAATAGTTGGTACAAGAGTCACCCCAAGATTGTAACGAGCGCAGTTTTCAATGGCTTTCTGCTTAATTCCGAACAGATCCTGATTACGCAGCTTACGATAAATACCATCGTTGGTACCGTCAAATTGCAAAAAGACAAATGATAAACCTGCTTCAGCAAGTTTCTGAACGAAGCCCGCATCATCTGCGAGGCGTATTCCATTTGTGTTCAACTGAACATATTGGCAGCCTGCTTCTTTTGCGGCATTTATAATTTGAGGCAGATCGTCGCGCACAGTAGGCTCTCCGCCACTCAGTTGTACGAGTGTTTTTCCTGGCACAGCAAGAGCAAATAAACGTTTGCGAACAGTTTCAAAAGGAATGTCCTCTCCGGTTCCGGCTTCAGCAAAACAAAAAGAACAATGAAGGTTACAACGTTTCGTGACTTCCAACAAGACACAGCAAGTACCTTGTTTATGCTCAGGGCATAAACCGCATGCATGAGGGCAATTTTCATTCTCACCCGCTGCGATCACAGGCAGATCTCCCCGCCACAATTCTGAATCGCGGAATCCACGCCATATCACTGAAGAAAAATCACCATGTTGCGGGCACTTTTTTTCAAGGTGAACCTCTCTGCCATAAGCGATATGTTCTGCCGGAATCCTTTGCAGGCAGATGGGGCATACACTATATGTTTGTCTTAAAACTTTACGCATTATCATACTCCATCTTCGAATATTTTAATGGATAATATAAGCATTTACTTTTAATACACTTATCATTATAAGGAAACTGTTTGCATACGTAACTTATTTTGCCGGTATTTGAGAAGCATTCGAAATTATTTATAGCAGTTTCAATTGCAATCATTGAATCTCTTTTGCAGCAACGAGGACCGCCCATGCGGCTTATTGCCATTAAAGCATGCGCAGTCATTTGGTTAGCCTTTCCTCTGTCTTCTTTCGAATATGGCGTTACCTGATGGATGACGGAATAAGCGATACCTACACCAATACATGCACCACATGCCCCGTGAGTTCCGCATAAACCGCCAAATAATTCTTTCCCTCGCGAAATAGCCTCTTTTATAAAAGAATCGTCTTTCATATTAATACTGTTACAATAGGCAGTAACCAAAACCGCAGGTACAATACTGTGATATTCCGGCCCATGCATATGAAGCGTTGGCAAATCAAAAATTTTTAATGCCAGTTCAACTGGATCGGTTTGATTGCTATTAATGCATTCATACTCAATAAGCTCAAGTATATCCCTACTATGACATTCATCGCAGACATAATGACCTTCCAGACAAAAGACATGAGTAATATATTCTTTGCCACAGTAAAAACAGTTAGCGCGTAATGGTTTGTCAGGAGTGTAAAATAGCTCCCGGCCACAAACCATGCAACCAGTAATATGATCCGTATTTGTGCAGCAACAAGCTTCTGTATTCATCTTATCGCTCCTTGTATATTTAGTAACGAAAGAAAATCTTCTCAAGAGACCGTTGCAGTAATCTTTCGAGAAGATTTCTTTGGAATTATAAGAGGAAGGTAACTCCAAATTTAATTTAATGATTGCCGCATTCGTCGCTGTGCACGTGGTCATGACAGACGGATCCGGTGGATTTCAATTCGCCTTTCAGATACATTTCTGCTGCGGCTCGGGCGTCGCCTGATGCTCCGACGATCACTTCTATGTTTTTCTCATTAAAGATATCAATGGCTCCGCCGCCCATACCGCCTGAAATAATAACGTTTACACCCTTGTCATTCAGGAAATTCGGCAGGAATCCCGGTCTGTGTCCCGGGTTGAGCACAGTTTCACTCCCGGTGATCTGTCCGTTTTCCGCTTCAAAAATAATAAATCCTTCACAATGGCCGAAATGTTCGGTCACCATTTTTCCTTCACTTGCGATAGCAATTTTCATTTTGATTCCTCCATTTTTTCTATTTTTTCAACAATATGTTTCAGATAATCGCCGTCATACAGTTCAACCAGTCCTTTATCGCATAATTCCGCAATAGCAGGATTGAGCGGTAATTTGGCAATCGTATCGATGTTATGCTGCTTCGCGATTTGTTCTATATGACTGTCACCGAATACTTTGATCTGACTGTGGCAGTCAGGACATTCCAGATATGCCATGTTCTCGACAATTCCGATTACCGGGATGTTCATCATTTCTGCCATTTTAACCGCTTTTGATACGATCATGGAAACCAGCTCCTGCGGCGAGGTTACGATGACGATCCCGTCCACCGGCAGGGATTGGAATACGGTCAGTGGAACATCGCCGGTTCCGGGAGGCATATCAATGAACATATAGTCCACATCACCCCACATCACGTCTGTCCAGAACTGTTTTACCATACCGGATATCAACGGACCTCTCCAAATTACAGGATCAGTATCGTTTTCCAGAATCAGATTGACTGACATGATGTCGATTCCCGTTTTGGTTTTAATCGGCATGATCCCCAGTTCCGTCGCTTCTGCTTTCCTGTGGATGCCGAATTCTTTCGGTATGGTAGGCCCGGTCACATCGGCGTCTAATACCGCTGTCGGGTATCCCATACGGTTCATGGAAACCGCAAGCATGGAAGTCACCAGTGATTTCCCGACGCCGCCTTTCCCGCTGACGACAGCAATCACTTTTTTTATATCGCTGCATTCATGGGGCTGTTCCAGCAGACTTTTCGGCTCAGTACGTTCACTGCATTCTTCACTGCAGGAGCTGCAGCTTTTGTCACAACTTTCACTCATTTTTCTTTCTCCTTATTAGTTGATAAATCATAATTAATATGGGTTATTTTATTAATTTTTATAGTCAAACTATCTGGAAGACAGTTCCCGTCTCCAAGTACTGGATCTGATCACCCATAATCCTTTTTAAATAAGCATAAGCTTCAAGGCCGGTGCAGTGACCGGTATAAAATTTTGTATTCGTGCCGGCAAGAAATTTTGCGATGCCTTCAATCACGTCAGACTGTTCGCTTTTTCCGGTACTGCTGTTGAACAAGTGAAAACCACTTATGGCATAATCAGGAAAAGCGCCTTCTTCCTCGTAAACATGCTTCATAATATTTACGATTCCGTTATGTGCACAGCCGGCAAAGAGAACCATTTTACCGGCCTCCCTGATCAGGAGATTCTGTTCGTGCCGGAAATCATCCTTGACCATGAATTCATCCAGCTCCATATACAGGGAGTCATTACAGAAAGAAAAAAACTCCCTTCCTGTTACGTTTGAAAATAACTCTGTTTCTTTGTTGATCAAATAATTTTCGTCTGTATTGACGATGCGTTCATGCCATTTTAAAGACCGGTCGACCCCGGCATTTACCGGGTTTCTCCCCGGAGCCTTAGAGTAATGATTATCAAATGCATTTTTATGAATATAAACAAGGGCGTTCACATTTTCCTCCAGGAAGGTTCGCAAGCCGCCTCCGTGATCGTAATGACCATGAGAAATAACGGCAAAATCTACATCCTTGATATCGACATTCATTTTACGGGCGTTTTTCAGAAAAAGATTTCCTGCCCCGGTATCAAATAATGTTTTCTTATTATTTGTCTCGATATAAATACTTAAACCATGTTCGGAATTCAATAAAGGAGAACTGGTCGTATCTTCCACTAAAGTTTTTACTAACATAATTTTCCTTCCTTACGATCGAACATTTAAATCATACAATAAATCCATCGTATTACGATAAACACTTTTCACGGCTTCACCGGAAGAACAGTCGATTTCAACGATACTCAGGCCGTTGTTGATTGCTTTTATGGCTTTTTTATCATAAGGAATTCTGCCTGAATATGGAATATTGTGTTTCTGGCAGTACCGGATAATTTTATCGGAATTTAGCAGATTTGTATTATATTTATTGATGCATACGGCTGTCTTTACTTGAAATTTATCTGCAGTATTTATAATCCGTTCCATGTCGCTAATCCCGGATATGGAAGGTTCAGCGACGATTAGCACCATGTCAACACCACTTAATGATGCGATAACAGGACAGCCGATCCCGGGGGAGCCGTCGATTATTGATAGGTCTATTCCTTCAGATTCTTCCTTTAATTGATTCTTCACCTCTGTAACCAACTTACCTGATGTTCCGCTGCCCATTTTCAGCTGTGCGGTTGAAAAGATACTGTCGTTTTTGTACAGTTTCAATTCGCCGGCTGCTATAGAATTCATGGAAATAGCTTGCGCAGGGCAGAGGGCTTCACATACGCTGCAGCCTTCACAGGCGTAAAGATCAACTGAGTACCCGCTTTTTTTTGAGTATTGTATCGCATCAAAACGGCAGTTTGTCATGCAGATTCCACAGCTCCTGCAAAGGCCCGGATCAATTACTGCTTTCGGCAAGCCGGTATAATCAGTCTTTCTTACATCCGATTTGTGTTTCATGATCAGATGCAGATTTGGAGCATCTACATCACAGTCGGCATATGCTTTTGCTTCAGCAAGCTTAATAAAAGCACTTGCTACGGTAGTCTTGCCGGTTCCACCTTTGCCGCTAAGTATTAGTAGTTGCTTCATGCTGGACCTCCTGTCGGATTGCTGTAAGCAAGCCAGAAAAAAGTTCGTGATACGCATTGATCTCTTTCGAAACAATTTTCGCGTCGGAATTTGCGCTGCCGAGCTCATTGCTAAAAGGAATTTTGCCTAGAATGCTGATCTTGTTGTCCAAACAGAATTGTTCCGCTGGATTGAAACCTTCAAAACATTTATTGAGTATAGCTCCGTAAGGCTTTTTAAAGAGTCTGACAAGTTCATACACCATGGCAAGATTATGGACTCCAAAAATTGTCGGCTCGGCAACAAGCACACAATAATCGGCATCCTTGATACTTTCCATAACAATACAGGCGCTGCCGGGAGGACAATCTATGAAAATATCGGGAGAGTCCGCATCGCAGCTGCTCAATAGTGATTTGATAATAGGAACTCCGGATGCTTCTCCCGGGTTCAGGACTCCGGTAATGACGGTAACCTGATCCGAAATACCTTTTTTTACTTCGCCGATTTTTCTTGGCGTTTCAGATAATGCGTTCTGGGGACACAGTAAAATGCATCCACCACAGGAATGGCAGATCTCGTCGAAAACATAAAGACGGCTCTTAATATAAGCCAGAGCATTGAACTTGCAAAAATCAACGCATTTGCGGCAGCCTTTACAAGCCTTTTCATCAACAGAGGGAATCAAAACAGATACGTTGTCTGTTTTGATATCCTTTGGCTTGAAAAAAAGATGGCCGTTTGGCTCTTCCACATCGCAATCGATATAAACGGATTGCCTGGCGACAGAGGCCAGGTTAACCGATACCAGCGTTTTTCCCGTGCCGCCCTTACCGCTTAGCACAGCTATTTTCATAACTATTTTCCTCCGTGATTATGAAGGCCGGGATGAATTTCGTTTAGTAAAGATAATTCTCCTTTTTCAAATGCCTGGAGGTTATGCTTTAAGAGATTTCCGTTTGTCTGATAAATTCTAATGTTCGCCGCATGGAATACTTCTGCCGCATTTTCTCCGCAGCGAGGTGTCAGTAAGGCTTCCGCCTGATGGTCAATGATTGTTTGTGCCGCCTTGATTCCGGCTCCGCCCTGGCTTGCGGCAGCGCTGTTGCTGATAAACTTTGCATCCTTTGATTCTGTATCATAGATCAGAAAATATGGTGTGCGGCCAAAAGAAATGCAGATAGTTGTGTCCATGGAAGCATTATCTACAGGTATCGCTATTTTCATTGATTATCCTCCTTGTTTTATCGCGTGTATTTGTTGGCATACGCCCATTACAATTATATTATATTCGATTTTGAACATATGTCAATAATAAATCTAATAAAATTATCTTTTCATTGTTCAGAATTCGCTCTTAAGAGTCAAACTTAAGATATCGTAAACCTCTGGAATTTTCTTCTTTGCATTGACCGGCTCTAAGAATTTATTTGTCCAAGCATGCATTGTCTCTCCGGTAGCCAAAAGTACATTTGTATTCACCTGATATACTTTGTATGTAAAGATAACCCGAGCACAGGAAAGGCCTTTTAACCCTGTAAGTACCAATATTTCATCTTCAAATTTTGCGGGTTTTTTAAACTGACAATTCATTTCATAAAGTGGTAGTAAAATGCCTTCATCTTCAATATCGGAAACAGAGATTCCGGAACTTTTTAAAAAGTCGGATCTGCCTGCTTCAAACCAAATTGCGTAGTTTGAATGGTGTACGATTTTCATCTGATCCGTTTCTGAATACCTGACATTAAATTTAGTTTCAATCTGCTTCATCTTTCACCTTCCTGAATTTTTGAATGTTTGCTCGTGGTCGCCCTGATAATATTGGAACACGTAATTATTTAAATTTACGTTTAGCTTATTCGCAATGACAGGGCATTTTGCTTTCAAAAGAAAAAACAGGGCTCTGCCGCAATCAGATAGTGCTTCAAAGTTACCCTGGCCTTTACTAATAACAATATCTGCCTGATTGAAGATATCTAGAAAATCTGCATTACATTGATCAAGGATCGCTCCGGGAGCATTGCAGCCGGTTGAAATGATTTGAGCGTAATTATCCAGTCCGGACGAAATGGCATCCTGAACAGTTGCATCGTTGATAATGGGTTCATTCCTGACTGCGTAAGTTATATCAAGATTTGAAAAAGTGTTCAGCAGAATCTTGTCAAATACCGTTTCCCCTGCATTATCGCCTATAATCAGAATTTTCTTGGCAGATGCTAGTTTTTCTTTAAAGATATTGATATCACAGATTTTAAATTCTTTAGAAAGTTCTTCTTCAATACAACCTTTTATATCCAAATTATTATTAATGGCAGAATCCAGGATGTTACCCGTGGCTGCTATTTTCAAAGCCCAATAAAGACTGTTCTGCTTTTGATGTAGGAATTGCAAGAGTGAAGGATATAGCTCTTTTGCTGAGCATATATCATGTTCTTTGATTGAATGATATGGGTCATTTTCACCGGTAAGCTCTTTTACAACTTTGTGCATGCGTGATACGATTTCCGGTGAGCAGCGGTATCTTGTATAGTCGGAAAGAATTTTGATCGATTCTTCCATGATGATTGCCTGGAGATCAGATTTATCCGTTACCAATCTTGAGGCTTCGAGTACCTGCCTTAGTATGCATGGTAGACAATCCAGAAATATTTTCATTTTATTCCCCTCATTTTGTTACTTTTTATTTGAACGCTTTAATAGATTAATTCTATTATGAACGTATGTCAAGAAAGGCAAGAAAAATAGAAAAATAATTTGTATTATCTTATATCTATTTTTATTGACATATGCCCGTAATACAATTACCATTAGAATGGCAATTGTATTTTTATAGTATTGGGAGAGTAAAAAAATGAAGACAATGACTCAATCTAAGGAAAATTATCTTCGTATTTTACTGGAATTGTCCGAAGGCAAATCGGAGATCTATTCTACTGATATTGCTTGTGCACTAGGTTTTACGCGTGCAAGTGTGAGCCGTATGGTGAAGATCCTTGGAGAATCCGGTTATCTTACCAAAGATGAATACGGCAAAATATCTCTGACAGAAAAGGGTTTTGATATAGCGATTTCGATGAGTAGAAGGCGGAATTTGATAAAGGGTTTTCTGGAAGAAGTTCTGGGTGTTGAACCCTCAACTGCCGAAAAAGAAGCGTGCAAGATAGAACATTCAATAGGCGAAGAAACTGAGATAAAGTTAAATAGATTGATTGAGAATTTTCACAATACGGGTTGATTCTTTTCAATTTTATTGATTGTCTAATTTGCTGAGTAGCGTTAGGAGGGTTTATATGTATTGCGAAACTTGTAGTGAATCATTTTCCAACATTTTTATGGATCATTTCCAGAACCCAAGGAATACGGGCTATCTTATTGATGCCGACGGAGAAGGAAAAGCAGGTGATCCGGAATGTGGTGACCATCTCGTCATTTCGATCAAAGTGAGGGATAAAAGGATTGAGGATATTTGTTTTCTGGTTTATGGCTGTTCCGCGGCCATTGCAACCAGCAGCATAACAACGGAACTTGCCAAAGGAAAAACTTTAGACGAGGCACTGAAAATTACCGATAATGATGTGGCAAATGCCCTGGGAGGATTGCCGGAAGTAAAAATGCATTGTTCATTGCTTGGCCCTGTCGCCTTGAAAAATGCGATTAAGAATTACTACGACAGAATAGAGGACATGAAAAAATGTCTGATGTATCATGACTGAATAATACATAAGAAAGGTTTATAAGTATGAACAGATATAACTGTGCATTGTGTAGCGGTCATTATTGCCGATCGGGAGAACTGGAAAAAACATCGCCAGGTTGTCCCTGTAATGACGAAGAAACGGATAAAAGCAAAGAGTTATATTTCGAAGATGAAAACTACAATCTGGCATTTCATTCTGCATTAGTTGAAGCCGAAGGTTACTGCAATCAAACACGGCTTGAAGAAATTATGAATTTCGGACATAAATGCGGATTTAAGAAATTAGGTGTGGCATTCTGCCTGGGTTTGAGCAAAGAAGCAAATATTCTTTGTAAGGTTTTAAGGCACAACTCTTTTGAAGTAGAATCTGTAATCTGTAAAAATGGCAGCATACCGAAAGAATTCTTAAATATAAGCCAAAATCAAAAATTAAAACCGAATACCTTTGAACCGATGTGCAATCCGATTGGCCAGGCGAAGCTTTTAAATAAGGCACAAACAGAATTAAACATTATATTGGGGCTATGTGTAGGACATGATTCTTTATTTATTAAGTATTCGGAGGCGCCAGTAACTGTCTTTGCAGTTAAAGATAGAGTCTTGGCCCATAACCCTTTGGGCGCATTGTACCTATGTGACAGTTATTACAAAGAACGATTATTTAAAGACACTGATGATAAGAAATGAGGATAAATATGAAGATTAATATGGCGCATGGCAGCGGCGGAAAGGCTTCTTCGGAATTGATGGAAGACATTTTCGGTAAGTATTTCAATAATGAGATACTCGCAAGAATGGAAGATGCTGCGGTTTTTCAAATCAATGGGAAAATTGCATTCAGCACTGATACTTTTGTAGTAAATCCTATTTTTTTCAAAGGAGGGGATATCGGGAAGCTGGCAGTCTGTGGTACTGTCAATGACCTATTGATGATGGGTGCAGAGCCCAAATATCTCACAGCAGGATTTATTTTAGAAGAAGGTCTTGATAAAGATGAATTGGAGACCTGCCTGCATATTGAGTTCCAGACTTGGGATAGAAAACAGCATTGCCAGTGATTGTTCAATTCTAAAACCAATAACTCAAGTTTTATTTGAGAACAATATCGCGGTCAAAGCCATGAGAGACGTAACAAGAGGAGGCTTGGGCACTGTATTGAATGAATTTGCAGAAGCTTCAAAATGCAGGATAGAGATAGAAGAGGATTCTATTCCTGTCAATCAGGAAGTGAAGGGATTCAGTGATATTTTGGGCCTGGATCCTTTGTATATGGCAAATGAAGGAAAGATGATCATCGCTGTTGGCAATGAAGATGCCGATAGGGCATTACATTTTATCAAAGAAACTGCCGCAGGAAAAAATGCATCTATAATTGCGCAGATCACTGATGGAAATGGCGTGGTTATGAAAACACACCTTGGCGGCAGCCGGGTTGTAGATATGTTATTCGGGGAAGGCTTGCCTAGAATATGCTAAATGATCTCTTTACTCTAGATAGTTATATTAACCAAATCGCCTTTTCGTACTTTGCCCCCATGGATAACACGGCAAAATAATCCTTCTTTTGGAAGAAGGCTTACGCCAAAGGTTCGGCTGACAATACTCGGATGATCCTCTTTTCCGATTTGAGTTACTTCTAGAATGATGCTGTCTGAGATGTGTATTTTGCTGCCGACTTTTGCATTTGATAAATCAATTCCGTCGATTAAAAGGTTTTCGGCAAAATCACCCGGGCCGGCACTGATATGATAGGCTTCATTCGCCTTATAAACGCTGCTCCAATTGAGACAAGTGATTTGGCGGCCCCAGTCGCCCGCGTGGCCGTCGCCCTCGATTCCCAAATTGTCTATTATGTTCGCCTCGGTAACTTCCTTTTTTAGCTGGCCTCTGGAAGGGCTGATAGAAATGGAATAGATATATCCGGTATTCATTGGCGATCCTTTCTAAAGGGGTTATTTAATCTATTGAATTACGGCGCCTACAGTTTCTGTGGCAGGCTCTTCCTTTGCAGTTCTGCCCGCAGAAGACCTGATGCGATCCGCAATGAGGACAGGAATATTCACCGCTCTTAATCGCTTCAAGGTTTTCATAGCTTTCCAGCCATTCATTTCCGCAATTCGAGCATTTAACTGGACATATGTTCAAGGTAAAATTACCGCCCTCTATGAGTATGGACTTTCCGTTGATTAGGCTGTCTGCAATTTTTTCCCTGGCTGAAATTAAGATGCGCTGAAACGTTGGCCTGGAAACTTCCATTCTAGCAGCACATTCTTCCTGTTCCATTCCTTCAAGGTCCTTCAGCCGGATCGCCTCTAATTCTTCCAGCTTAAGAATATTTTTGTCTAACTCCGGGATATCCTTGTCCGACGGAATAAAGTAAGGTACGGAAGGGATATTTTCAATTTTTCTCCATTTTGTTGGTCGTGCCATAAATATTAACTCCCTAATCAATAATTTGTAATATACAATAGTTTATCGATATAAAAAATAGATGTCAATGGTTCAAACAAGGCTTTTGAACTTGAAAATTTTATTGACGTATGCTCATAATATTATATATTATATTAAAAAGAAGTAATTTTCAATAACCAAATAAAAAAAGGGAAGAATGATGGACATTTATAAGGAATACGAAAGAAAATTAAAGGAACCAAATGAAGCAGTAAAAGTTATAAAACCAGGCGATTGGATCGACTATGGATGGACGGCAACCGCTCCAGCAGCACTCGATATTGCCTTGGCAAAACGACTAAAAGATTTAATAAATATTAATATCCGAGGAGGAAATTTATTATCTGAACCGGAAATATTTAAATTAGAAGATGCAAAAAACCATTTTACATGGAATTCATGGCACATTGGCAGCATTGAAAGAAAAGCCATTGACAGGGGATTTGTTTACTATGCACCGATCCGTTACTCTGAGCTGCCCAGATATTATCGTGATTCAACCTGTCCGCCTCAGGTGGCAATGTTTCAAGTAGCACCCATGGATGAGCATGGTTACTTCAATTTTGGCCCAAGTGCTTCTCATATGAATGCTTGTTGCCAAACGGCGGATACGATAATTGTGGAAGTGAATAAGAATATGCCGCGGTGCCTTGGCGGCTTTGAGAATGGAATTCACATTTCAGAAGTCGATATGATTGTAGAGGGCTCAGATCCGCCTATTGCAACCGTAACATCTGAGTTGACCACAGAAATAGACAAGGCGGTTGCAAAATTAATTGTAGAAGATGTCCCCAATGGCGCTTGTTTGCAGCTTGGTATCGGTGGTATGCCCAACGCAGTCGGTTCTTTGATTGCGGAATCTGATTTAAAGGATCTGGGAATCCATACGGAAATGTATGTGGATTCCTTTGTTGATATGGCAAATGCAGGTAAAATTAATGGTTCCAAGAAAAATATAGATCGTTACCGTCAAACTTACGCTTTCGCCGCCGGTACCCAAAGGTTATATGACTTTCTGGATAATAATCCGGAATGTATGATAGCTCCGGTAGATTATACGAATGATATCCGTACGATTTCATCGATTGATAATTTTATTTCTATTAATAGCGCTATTGAGGTAGACCTATTTGGGCAAGTAAATTCGGAATCCTTAGGAATAAGGCATATCAGCGGTTCTGGCGGCCAGTTAGATTTTGTACTTGGAGCATATTTATCGAAAGGCGGTAAGAGTTTCATTTGTTGTTCTTCCACTTTTAAAACTAAAAGCGGAGAAATCAAGTCAAGAGTTCTTCCTTCATTGGCGCAAGGTACGATTATCACCGACACACGTACATCTGTTCATTACCTTGTCACCGAATATGGCAAAGTAAATTTGAAAGGCCTGTCAACATGGCAGATAAGTGAGGCGGTTATTTCTGTGGCCCATCCTGATTTTAGAGAAAAATTAATAAAAGAAGCAGACAAAATGAAAATCTGGAGAAGAAGCAATAAATAATAATTGACATATGCCCATAATGATTTATACTGAAATTAAAGACAATAGTAAATAGGAGGAGGTGTCATAATGAAAATAGCATTTCCAATCAGTGAGAAATCAGCTGATACTAATATTTATGATTCTTTTGGAAGAGCCCCGTTTTATTTGATATATAATACTAATTCCAAAGAAGTAGACTATCTGGATCATAGAGCTGTAGTAGCTCAGGGGGGAGCTGGAATCCGAGCTGCTCAAGTATTGGCTGATAATGGTGTAAAGGCAATCATTACTTTACAATGCGGAGAAAATGCAGAAAAGCTATTAAGAAATGCTGAAGTATTGGTATATAAAGCAATATCAGGATCGGTTAAACAGAATATAGAAGCTTTTATAAATGATCAATTGAACCTGCTTAATGAATTTAAACAGAAAAAACATGAATGATCTTTAAAGTTTTAACTCAATTTCTCCACTTGGCAACTGTATCAGTAGAGAGGACTGCAATAAAGTCATCTGATAGACGGTCTGCCATAAATATCAATTTAGGACTATCGCTAGTTTTGTATAAACTCTAAATATTGATGTAAGATATTGAGAAATAACGAGGGGTAAGGGCTGAACAAATGTCGCCCTTACCCCTCGTTATTTGTATTATACAAATTCTTGTAGGCACATCAAGAAAAACCAAGTTTACGGAAAACCGAGTTTACGACATGAATTTTCCGGTCTTTTAATATTGATTCCATTCTGGTTTTGAATATATTTCATTACTTGTTATTATTCACTAGTTGAATTGGATAGTTACGTTAAAAGAAAAATCGTCGATACTTTTATAATATAAAATAAGTTATTGACACATGCTCATAATAAAATTATTATATTTATGAGCATAAGCTTATAATTTGTTGAAGGAGAATTTTAATTTCATCATAAAGAGGAGAATTTGACCTGTAGCCAACTGCCATAATAACCTGGCCTGCCTTAATCAACCGACTCTGTCCCTCCTTCTCAACAACAGCGCCCTCTGAAGTGATTTCTGTAAGCTTTGCACCGGCTTCAACTTTTATTTTAAATTAGATATTTCGTATAAAAAACGCACACACCTTTCCTCAAATCGTTTGAATAATAGGCGAGGGGTGTGCATTTTATCATTTAATTGTTTCATTGCCAAATCCAGTACCATCTATTGATAAAAAGTAATTTATTGATAGGTGATTTAATTTTGTTTCTAAATAAATGGATTGATATAAATGGTCGTGGTAATATGTATTAGGAAATTTCCTCAATAATAGAATTACTGCCAAATAAGGTTAAAATGTGAGGTGCTGAAGAATGAACAGAAGAGTAATTGGTTTACTTTTGTTGGTCTCTACATTTCTTATTATAAGTGTGATTCCGACATATGCAGCCAATGGGTCAAACACTGTTACAGTGACACTCCCAACATTTAAGGTTGCTCTTAATAGTACAAATATGGATAATCGTTACAGCAAATATCCCTTAATAGTATATAAGGATATCACCTATTTCCCTATGACATATAGTGATTGCATTACATATTTTCCAATCACTTGGCGGTTTGCCGTTGATGAGTTTGGCTGGGATTATAACTTTGATTCGCATAACGGCTTGGCTATCAATTCCCATAACATTCATTTGCTTCAGAGTGCAGTGCCAAATGACAGAGCAAAGGATACAGAAGTGATGGCGATCGCTGAAGGATATGTATATTATGCAGGCACAAACGGACGCATCATGGAGTCGGAAATCCTTTCCTCAAACAATGCAGGATCTCAAGGTGGTATAACTGCGGCACCAAAAAGCAAGGTTATATATCAACTTCCATTTAGCAGTTTGGGTGATGGAAAATCATATGTTATACCTCGGCTATATGCTGAGGATGGAAAGTGTTACCTTACCTATCATAATGGTGGAGCGACTATGGGTACTGATTATCTGTTTTGCCTAAACAGTGATGGAGCAACGTTAATCAATAATTCAAGAAATGTACAGAAATCTTTTGGAGATAAAGAATTCCTGTGGTGGGTAGGTCCTGCACCTGGCACCGGAAATATATATATGAAAACTGTTGACGCAATTGATTCTGCCGATTCAACCTATCCCGGATATAAAAAAATAGGCAGCCCGGATTACCTTTACGGCTGGAATTGGAATATAAACGATAAGACAAGCACCGAGAGCGCAAGTGAAGGCGGGGCGGGATCGAGAGACTGCTATCTTATAGGCGATAATTTATATATTCTTGCATTTGATACAAGAGCGGCTTCTGATTATGTTAAAAATGGCGGGATCAAACCTACAACCGGCCTGTATAGCGTAAATATTAAAACTAATGAAACGAAAAGAATAAGCGACCAAGAAGTAACAGGGTTTAGAATTGAGGGTGACTATATCTATTATCATAATAGATATGTCGAACTCTTCAAATATAAAATATCGGAAGGGAAAGAATATTCGATAACGGCAAAACTTACGAGGGGCAATAATTTTATCGAGAACTTTGAAGTCCTTGGAGGCCATATATATTTTGAAAGCGGAGTGGATCATGGATTGTACGATTCTAATTATGAGTCGTTGGGATGGGGAGTACATGAATTAAAGATGACAGGATCAAACAAGGAATATGTAGCTTGTAATCTATCGGGAAATAATGAGTTGCCGGATAGGGTTATTCTATACGACAATGCTGGTAAAAAGGTATTTAGATCTTCGGATGATTCTTATGCACTAACCGTCGAAGGAAACAAAGTTTATTATTTCAATAAAAGCACCAACACAATATGTATAGGAGATCTAAGTAGTGCTTTGAAATAAAAGGTATGTTGATACTGCGATTTATCTCGGAGAGTGCCTCGTTTGTTTCTTGGCTTATTCATCCACACACTCTCTAATGATACATCTTTATCCGCTCAACAAGATGCGGTAATAACACTTAATATAAAAGGAGAGACTGCTATGGCTCAGCAATTATCTTTCAACTCTGTCATCGAGAGCGCAGCGAAACTGCCTCTTGTTCGCATCGACCGTCGGTGTTTCATAAAAAGAAGGTTAAGCACATGCAAATATTAGTTGACGCTGACGCCTGCCCAGTCAAGCAAATCATCGTCCGATTGGCGAAACAGTACAATATCCCTGTCACTATGCTGATTGATACGTCCCATGAACTCAACGATGGCTACAGCACCGTCATCACTGTGGACAAGCAAGCCGACAGCGTAGATTATGCGCTGATGGGTTTGCTTACCCGTGAGGATATTGTGGTGACGCAGGATTTCGGATTAGCTGCTATGGTCATCGGTAAAGGCGCGAGAGCCATCAATCAAAACGCGTTGATCTTCACCGCAGAAAATATAGACCGACTGTTGTTAGAGCGGCATATCGGGCAAAAGATACGCCGGAGTGGCGGCCGTACAAAGGGCCCAGCCAAACGGACAAAGGATGATGATGCTCGGTTCGAGGTGGCGTTTGAGAGTTTACTCATGCACACCCTCTCCCTCAAATCGCTTGAACAATTCAAATCTTCTCTAAAATAAGTTTGGCACAGTCAATTTGGTTTGGGATATTGCCGTCTGTATCACGCACACGCCAAATATCAGGGGTTATTTCGTCAGCCACATACACCTTCTTGTTTTCATCATAGCCAAGCTCTATTTTAAAGTCAACAAGAGTAAAGCCCATACTATTAAGCTCCTTTTTCAGAACTTCGCCGACTCTTACTAAAATATCCATCGCCTCATCATACTGACCTTCTGAGAGAAGACCTTTCATGATGCACAATCTTTCGCTGATTAACGGATCTCCTTGTTCATCGTCTTTCAATGTTACCTCAAGATACGGTGGATCAAATGGGATTCCTTCTTCCAAAGTAAATCTGCGGCACATGCTTCCTGCAGTAAAGTAACGAAGCACAAATTCCAATTTAGGCACAGTGAGCTTACGCACCTCCATCATGCCTTTATCAATATCTGCATCTAAATATTGAGTAGGTATTCCGTTTTTCTCCATTAGCTCAAGAAAATACTTTGATATCCTTAATCCAATTTTTCCCTTGCCCTCAACACTTCCGCCCACAGTATTAGAACCAGGATCGAACATGCCATTTTCACCCGTTGCATCGTCTTTAAAAAACAGATATACGGCACCGTTTTCCTCGTTTAAAAGAACTTTTTTTGTTTTTCCATCGTAAATTGTCTTCATATTATTCACTTTCCATTTCTTCAAATAATTTATCTATTAAAAATGCAACGCATCTTTTCCATTTTATCTTATTATAATAAGTAGTTTTTATCAATATATTTATAATTTAAAGCAAAGAAATAGGTCATATACGAATCACCGCTTCAGGGGTGAAGGGCAGAACCGGCAACCTATCAAAGTTACGGAGAAACATCACGAAGTATCATATTAATTTTTTGTTACTTTAAATGTTAAAAGGGTAATAATGTAATATTGGTAAAAAAATATAGGTTCAATTTTTAGTAAATATTATCACTAAGGGGAATGAAAATGATAAACGAAAATACACTGCATGAAACGATTACAGCAAGATATGAAGGTGAGATCAGTGTGGATTGTGTTCTCAGTTGTGGGAGTCCGTTGGAGCAATTGAATATAAAGCCGGGAGAAGTAATCCTTGATCTGGGCTGTGGCAAAGGAGAAGAAACGATTGAAGCCGCCAAATTAACTGGGCCGGAAGGAATGGCAATCGGTTTAGACCTAACAGAAGCAATGATAATGCAGGCAATTGCTAATGCCACAAATGAAAACTTGAAAAATACAGTTTTTACACAGGGAGACATTGAAAACTTACCTTTTAAAGGGAATATCTTCGATGGGGTAACAAGCAATTGCGTTATCAATCACGCACAAGATAAAAACAAGGTATATAGTGAGATATATCGTGTACTGAAATTTGGAGGCAGGTTCGTAGTATCGGATGCTGTGACTAAATACCCGCTTCCGGCAGAGATAAAAAATGATATCGAAGCATGGGCGCAATGCTTCGGCGGAGCGATTACCGAGGAAGATTATTTGGAAGGTATACTGAAAGCAGGGTTTGGAAAGATAGAGATATTGAACAGACGGGAATATAAAAAAAATGGATATGATTTCATCAGTTTAACAATCAAAGCTGTGAAATAAATGTACTCGGGGAGGTGAATTGAATGAAGAAAGTTGCGACGAAAGCAGTGAAAACTACTTGTTGTGCGAACTTTACAACAGCACAGTGCTGCTCAAAATCATCAAAGGTGGTAGCTGGCTGTCACAATTAATGATGTGAGGCAGCTTCTATGCTGCCTCTAATTCCCCATTTTATGGAGGATAAAATGATTATAGCAAAAAATAATATTATAGTAAGAATCGATAAAAACGATCCGGTTGAATATGCAATTCTGAACCCGATCTCAGGAAGCTTTGATTTGATGAGTGAGACAGAGTATGAGATGTATCGTGAACTGGAAAACGGTAAGGGAATAGAACCTGAGATGACGAAATACCTTTTAGAAAGGGGATACCTGTTCAAAGATCAGTTGTCATATGAACTGTCTCTGGAGGATGCGTATAGGGAATTTCAAAATGAAGTGAAAGATGCGCAAATTCAGATTATGCTGATTCCTACATATTCCTGCAATATGGCCTGTACATACTGTTTTCAGCATGGGATAGACGGAAAACCAAAATTAATAACTAAAGAAATCGTAGATGCTTTCTTCGATTATGTTAAAAAAGAATTTGCGTCTGAAAAAATAAAACCATTTATCACGCTGTTTGGCGGAGAACCTTTGATGAACTCAAATGAGCATAAGGAAATCATTTCGTACATTGTTGAAAAATGTATAGAAGAAGATTACGAACTATCTGCAGTTACGAACGGATATGATTTTATTGAATATATCGATCTGTTGAAAAGGGCAAAAATTAAAGAAATTCAATTTACTTTGGATGGAACCCGGTTAATTCACGATCAAAGAAGAATGACAAAAAATCATAAGGGAACATTTGATAGGGTTATTAAAGGTATGGAACAGGCAATTTCCTGTAGAATACCTGTTAACCTTCGCACTGTCACCGATAAGCAAAATATCGATGACCTTGTGAATTTGGCAGAATTGCTTGATCAAAAAGGGTGGCTGGATCTGCCGCCTGAATTGTTTAAAACACAAATAGGCAGAAATTACGAACTCTTCGAATGCTACGAAAGACCAGAACATTTATTTTCACAAATTGAATTATGGGGCTATGTTGCGGAACTGGCGGAGAAGCATCCTGTCATGAAGAAGTTTCATCGTCCCGACTTTATGGGACTTCGCTATTTGGTTGATACCGGTGATATGTATCTGGCAAGCTTTGATACTTGTCCGGCGGGGAAAACAGAGTTTGTATTTGACTTGTACGGTGATATTTACGGCTGTACGGCAAGCTGCGGCCGTGAAGACTTTAAGTTAGGAACTTATTGGCCATCTGTCCTGAAAAATGACACAGCGATTCAAATTTGGAAGAGAAGAAATGTTACGAATATAGAAGAATGTAAAAGCTGTAAATATGATGTAATATGCGGCGGTGGCTGCGGAGTTGTGGCTGCCAACCGGAACAATGGAGAAATACTTTCCCCGGATTGCAGACCGATTCAAGAATTGTATGATATCGGTTTAAATTTCTACCATAGTGAAATAAATGATCTAATGAAAAGTAATGAAGTACCAGATGAAAAAAACAAAAAAGAAAAAATTGAAATTCAGAATGGCTGCATTATTTGTGGAAGCCCATTGACTTACAGCGTCAGTGCGGAAGATCATACTTGCGACATTTGCGGAGAAACCTTCTCTTCGAATACTAAATGCATTCACGGACATTATGTGTGCGATAATTGCCACAACGGCGATGTCCTGGATCATATGGAGAAATTGTTAATCAAATCTCATGAGAAAAATCCTATTCGCCTTGCAGAGATGGTTTTCGATATGCCTACAATGAAGATGCATGGACCGGAGCATCACAGCATGGTGCCGGCAGTTCTTGAGACGGCCCATCAAAACATTTTGGGAATCCGGGACACAAGCAAAATACAGGAAGCAATAAATAGGGGAAAAGACATTAAGGGGGGTAGCTGCGGATTTCACGGTAACTGCGGAGCTTGTGTCGGGACAGGGATAGCTGAATCCCTATATCTTGGAGCTACACCAAAATCAAAAGAGGAAAGAGGCAGAGCAATGCTGGCGACAAGCAAAGCATTACTGGCTGTGAGCGAATTGGGAGGACCGCTATGCTGTAAAAGGGATAGCATTACATCAATAAAAACATATATGGATATAAGCAATCGCTATGAAGGCGCTGATGACTATCAATATTCTTGCAAATACTATATGTTTAACCAGGGTTGTATCAGGCTTGAATGCCCGTATTTTCCGATTAGTAAAAACTTATAATAAAAGGAGTGAGCCCATGAGTAAAAAAATCCAGTATATGAACACTGAAGAATTCGAAAAATTATTAATAAGCAGCGATAAGCCTATCATTTTGGACTTTTTTTCAGATGACTGTCCTCCATGCGATGTTTTGGCACCGATCTATGAGAAGATGGCTGATAAGTATGGCGATTATATAAGCTTTGTAAAGATCATGCGTCAGGATAATCGTGAACTTGCATTGAAACTTGGAGTTACGGGAAGCCCCACGGTTCTTTTCTTTAATAATGGCAAAGAGATTGGGAGCAGGCTTAGCGGTTTTATGACAAAACCGCAGGTAAGAAAAGCAATTGAAGAGATATTAGGCGATGTATTACCTACTTCTCCGATACAAAGGGTTGATTGTGACCTATTAATCCTGGGTGGTGGCCCGGCCGGCTTGACCGCAGGGTTATATGCCGGCAGGGCTAAGCTGAATACGGTTATTGTAGAAGAGAGCATATGCGGCGGTCAGGCAGCTTCGACAAATCATATCGCCAATTACCCGGGGACAGAAGGAGCTATTAATGGAAAAGTCTTAACTGAGAATATGAAAAACCAGGCGTCATCTTTCGGGGTGAGGATAGACGATCTAAAGGAAATATTTGAAGTTAAACTGGAGGGCGCGGAAAAATATATACGAACTGAGGATACCGAATATTATGCTAAAGCAATAATTTTAGCAACAGGATCAAGACCAAGGGCCCTTGAAGCAGCCGGAGCTGAGGAAAGGAAAGGTAGAGGAGTCCATTACTGTGCGACATGTGATGGAGCAATGTATGAAGAGGCGGATGTTATTGTAATAGGAGGTGGCAGCGCAGCGATCGAGGAAGCAGTATTTCTAACCAGATTTGCAGATCATGTTACAATAGTTCACCGGAGAGATGGATTCCGCGCAGCTCAGATTGAATTGGATGAGGCCCGTGAAAATAACAAAATCACAATATTGACCAATAAAGTTGTTAAGGAAGTAGTAGGAGGAGAATTTGTCCTAAAAGAAGTAGTATTAAAGGATGTAAAAACAGGAGAAGAAGATATCTTACCGACTAACGGTGCCTTCGTTTACGTTGGGAATGACCCTCAGACTCAGATGTTTAAAGACCAGATTAATTTGGATGAAATGGGTTACATTATAGCTTTAGAGGACACTAAGACTAATGTGCCGGGTGTATTTGCGGCGGGAGATGTCAGGGCTAAATCTGTACGTCAAGTTGCAACAGCGACGTCAGATGGAGCAATTGCCGCCATAATGGCTGAAAAATATCTTGCTTCAATAAAATAATCGATCATACAAACCAAAGCTACTATGAACGGCGGCTTTCGAGCTGTTGGCAAATGGCATGGCCTTACGAACATTATGGTATCAGAAGTATATAATAATTCAATAGGAGGTATTTTATATGTGCAAAGAACCTAAATTTTATATGTGTAAGCATTGCGGTAAGGTTGTAAGTCTGTTCCGCGACACGGGAGCTCCGACAATATGCTGCGGCGAACAAATGGAAGAAATCAAGGC
>JAQUYC010000043.1 GCA_028692105.1 Eubacteriales bacterium
CTCCCATCATTAAGTAGTTTGAATCATTCGTACCGCCCTGTACAGGATTCATATCTCCGTTTGCGAATGTTCCTCTGATAATTGATCTTTTCCCGTATTTGGTTCGAATTTTATCTACCGCTTTATCAAGGGCCTGCAATTTGTCTGTATCTTGCCGATCAAACAGAGAAAGCTGTCTGATATCAATTTCATTGAAATCCGAAACATGAACGCCTAAATGTCGTATAGGTTCTCCCCTCCAGCACTGATCGAAAAGAAGGCATACAGAATCAAAGATCTCATCTGTCGTATTGATACTATTCTGAATTTTAATTTGGTGACTGTATCTCACAAAACCATCCGTTTTCACCGACACAGATATTACAGAGGCCATATATCCCAGCCTTCTCAATCTCATGGCAACCGTCTCGGTAAGTGCCAGCAGGATCATACGTGCCTCATCCCTGTCCTTTATATCATAAGCGATCGTGGTGCTGTTCCCGACACCCTTCTGCACGATATTGCTGTTTAATACGACCGGCATATCATCTATGCCGTTTGCAAAATCCCATATTAAGCGTCCCTGCGACTTTAAGAGCGCACTCATGTGATTTTGATCTGCTTTTGCAAGATCACCGATCGTCCTGATATTGATTTTCTCCAGCTTTTCTTTCGTGGCTCTGCCGCACATGTATAATTCCCCCACCGGAAGCGGCCACATTTTCTGAGGGACTTCTTCCGGCCAGAGAGTATGAACCATATCCGGCTTTTTTAGCTCACCGGCCATCTTAGCAAGAAGCTTATTACAGGACACTCCGATATTTACGGTAAACCCAAGCTCCTTTTTAATCCTGTCTTTTATTTCATGAGCCGTATCGACCGGGTCGCCGAATTTGCCGCAGGAAGCGGTATAATCAAGAAAACATTCGTCAATGCTGTAGCGTTCGACCAACGGCGAGTATTCCGACAGGATCCGGTACATGGCGTCACTGCATAACATATATAAATCGTAGGAAGGCGGATATACCGCCAGGTTATGACATTTCTGCTTCGCTTCAAACAGGCTCATACCGGTTCCAATCCCGTACTTTTTGGCCGGAATGGACTTGGCTAAAACGATCCCGTGACGGTTCAGCGGATTACCGGAAATCACAGACGGAATCTCGCGTATATCAATGGTATGGCCTTTTTCCAGCATGTACGTGGCAGTCCAGCTGAGATAAGCAGAATTTGCATCAATATGAAATATAGTTCTCATTACAATCACCTTCTGTAAAGCAATCATACCAGAACGTGTGTTCCTTTTCAATAGGGAAATCACAGGAATAAAAAATGTGTTAATTGCAAAAGTAAATGCAGTTCTATCTTTAAAGTCCCTGCCTATCAATAAAAGATTTGGCTTTACTCTTAGTTTTACCGACTATTGAAGGAATATCATATGTTGAATGCAATATTATCTTCAAAGTTCAAACTTGGGTTAACGGAATTGACATAATGAGAATATTATATTATTAGTAACAATGATACTCTTTATGAAAGGAGAGGTACATGTACTATTTTAAAAATATTGATAGGCAGCAAGGTGAAGGACAGATGGGAATGGATCCGATGGAAATTGATCAAATGGGTATGATGGACGGCATGGGAATGGGTATGTTAAGGAGTGACATGTTCTTAATAAACGATATTACCGAAGCTGTAATCAGAGAGGCCCATGCTTATAATTTTTATCAAAGATTAGCTGAACTAGCTCCGAATGATGAGTACCAGCGAACTATTTTAAGAATTCAGCGGGATGAAGCAAGGCATTATCACTGGTTTACCATGATGTTAAATATGATGGGTGCACAACAACCACAGATTCCTCCTGGCGATTTACCTACGGGATTTATAGAGGGAGTCAGAACCGCTATTCGTCATGAACTGGATGATACCGCTTTCTATCAGAATATTGCATATAGGGCAACAACTCCTCATGTTCAGATGCATTTCCTGCATGCTTCCCATGATGAACAACGTCATGCATCATGGTTTCAGTATATGTTAATGAATTTGTAAAATAAAGATAAAGATTTTTTAATCATGACCGCCGGCTAAGCCGGCGGTTTGTTCTGCCACTACAAGGGGCTTTTACCCGCCACATCTCAAGATGTATTGAAATAGTTCGCCAATCGCACAGATTTCCCTAAGCAGCCCTAAAGGGCCATTCTATTTCTTCTTTCTGACTGGCTCACCCGTGAACGGGTCGATGTATTCCTTCAGGGATAACTGATCTGACGCCAGATCCTCCTGCAATTGAGTTATGAATATACTCTTCAATCTTCTTTGCATTTTTCCCCACAGTGTCTATCCTCGGCACCAAAAATATCGGTTTCCATATTTATATTTCCACTTTTATCTAAAGATTTTTAATCTCACCGGCATAGCCGGTGGTTTATTGTTCCTCCCTCATTCTTCGGTCGGAACCACCACTAAAGTAACAATAAATAAAACCCCAGAATCAATGAAATCCTGGGGTTTTTGGTGCAGGCAAGAAGACTCGAACTTCCATGAAATTGCTTTCACACGGACCTGAACCGTGCGCGTCTGCCAATTCCGCCATGCCTGCAGAACACCCTAACAAAATACTATAAAATCGCTATATTGTCAAGGGTCTATTTATACTTTGATCGCGTCTATTTATATTTTTCAGCCATTGTTCTGGCTGCAAGAACTCCGCTTGCAGAGGCCTGAGAGAGTGAATGCGTCACGCCGGAACCGTCTCCGAGAGCATAAAGTCCTTTAACTGCTGTCTCCAGATTATGATCCACTCGAACCTTTGAATTGTAGAACTTGACCTCCACCCCATATAGAAGCGTATCTTCGTTGGCCGTTCCCGGTGCGATCTTATCCAGCGCATATATCATTTCAATGATATTGTCTAACTGTCTCTTTGGAATGACCAGGCTTAAATCCCCCGGAGTCGCTTTGAGCGTCGGCCTTGTAAAACACTTTTCCATACGTCTTACACTGCTTCTCCTGCCTTTTACCAGATCTCCGAAACGCTGCAGCAGCACCCCGCCGCCAAGCATATTACTGAGCCTTGCAATTGACTCACCGTATTCATTGCTGTTCTTAAACGGTTCAGTGAATTTATTGGATACCAATAATGCAAAGTTTGTATTTTCTGTCCTTAATGCCGGGTCGGCATAGCTGTGTCCGTTGACCG
Source organism: Eubacteriales bacterium (assembly GCA_028692105.1). Taxonomy (GTDB): domain Bacteria; phylum Bacillota; class Clostridia; order Peptostreptococcales; family Anaerovoracaceae; genus Anoxybacterium. The sequence goes on from JAQUYC010000043.1 coordinate 3,188, forward strand.
TAACAATGCCGTTTGTGTTTTCCGCAACGACTTCCCCGTAAGGGTTCATGCAGAATGTTCTTACCATATCGTTGTACTTATCCGTCTTATATACGATTTTACTCTCATAGACATCATCAGTAATGTGCTTGAATATTTCACCCGGCAGCTCTACTCGAACTCCAATATCAACCCTATTTCTCTTAAGCTCTATTCCAAATTTTTCGCAGATACTGGAAATCCATTTTGAACCGGATCGCCCTGTCGCTAAAATTAGGTCACTGCATTCAAATTCTTCCTGCTTATCGGTTACAATACGGAAGCCTGGTTCTGTTTTTTCCACATCCATTATCTGTGTATTAAATTTGATGTCAATTCTGTCCTTGGTATATTCGTAAATTCTCTCAAGGATTTTTGCATTTCTATCAGTTCCCAGATGCCTTACCTTAGCATCTAACAAATGCAGATCATTTCTTAAGGCTAAGGTTTTCAGATCTGAGTTTTGTGTAGAATACAGCTTTGCTGCTTCACCACCCATGCTGCACAGAACCTGGTCCACATATTCCATCAATTCCAAGGCTACTTCAGCACCGACATATGCATGAAGATCTCCTCCGAATTGATTTGTTATATTATATTTGCCGTCGGAAAGACCGCCTGCTCCCCCATATCCGTTCATAATATGGCAGGGATTACAGCGTATGCAATTCGCCACCTTCCCGCTGTTGAGCGGGCAGATTCTATGCGTAAGATCGGCACCCTTGTCGATCATCAAAATGCTTGCTTTATTTGGGAGCTTAGTCAGTTCATAAGACATAAATAAGCCGCTGGCTCCTGCTCCGACAATTATGATATCGTATTTTTTCATTGTTGATCAGCTTCCTCCAGTTCATCTAAATATTTTCCGGCCTGCACTGCAGCAATAGCTCCATCTGATGCGGCAGTTATGACCTGCCTGAGACTTTTTTCACGGATATCTCCTGCCGCAAATACACCCTCAATATTCGTTTTCATATCAGCATCTGTTATTATATATCCTTTTTCGGTAAGGTTTAACTTTCCGCGATAGATTTCAGTTGCGGGACTATACCCTATAAAAACAAAGATTCCGAAAGTACCGTCGCTAAGGTCTGCTTTGATTTCAATCTCGCTCCCGTCTTTCACATTTGCAAGGATCATGGATTCAAGCAAGCCATCTCCTTTTACCTCTTTTATTACTGTGTGGAACAGAAATTGAATTTTATCATTCTTAAAGGCCTTCACCTGTATCGATTTTGCTGCCCTCAGTACTCTTCTGCGGTGAACTATCGTAACTTTTTTTGCAAATTTCGTAAGATAAATAGCTTCCTCTAAGGCGGCATCCCCTCCGCCTACCACAAAGACCTCAAGATCTTTAAAAAATGGAGCGTCACATGTTCCACAATGGGAAATACCTCTTCCTATGAAATTCTCTTCACCCTTGCAGCCGATGGCTTTAGATGTGGAACCGCCTGCTATGATGACCGTCCTTGTTTGATAGCTTTCTTTTTCGCAGGTTATTGTTTTTATTTTCCCTTCAAGTGAGACAGCTTTAACGGTATCACTGACTTTCGCGACACCGAATTTTTCAGCCTGAGCTTCCATCCGGTCAATTAGCGTTGCTCCGCTTTCTACCGGCTCTGAACCGGGATAATTCTCGATCTCAGCCGTCTGGAGGATTTGTCCCCCCGGCAGCGCCTGCTCGATAATCAAAGTATCCAGCAAAGCCCTGCCTGCATAAATTCCGGCAGATAGTCCCGCAGGTCCTGCTCCGATAATTATTAAATCATATATCTTCATATTATTCGTTCCTCCAAAAATAGAACAGTTAAAACCAGTATTATTATACCAATATCAGGTAGTCTTAATCAACCTGTTTGTATATCTTTCTATCAATATTGTTCCCGCTTAGATAGTATTTTGTATCCTTTGCAATCACATTATGTAAAAGCAGTATACAGATCAGATTCGGGACTGCCATGAGCATGTTCAGCGCGTCTGCAATATTCCAGACGCTTGCAAGGCTCATGATTGCTCCTATAAAAGTCGTGCTGACATAGATAGCTTTATAAGGCATGATGACAGCTTTGCCGAAAAGATACTCGGCACCCCTCTCTCCATAATACGACCATCCCAATATTGTTGAAAATGCAAATGTTATTAATCCAAAAGTCAAAACTATCGGCCCCACTACCGGAATCTTGTTGAATGCAAGGCTGGTCAACACAGCACCGTCTATTGCCCCGTTGCTGTCCGCCATAATCTCAGGGTTGCCTAAAATTGTACTGACAAGTACAATCCCTGTAACAGCACACATAACAACTGTATCCCAGAAGGTTCCTGTGGAGGATACCAGTGCCTGCCTTACCGGGTTTCTCGTCTGCGCTGCGGCTGCCACTATAGGTGCGGACCCCATGCCTGATTCATTTGAAAAAAGCCCCCTTGCTATTCCGTATCTTGCTGCCATCATTACGCTTGATCCTACAAAGCCTCCCCCGGCAGCCTGCGGTGTAAATGCCGCGCTGAAAATTAAAGCAATGCTTTCGCCTAAAAATTCTCTGTTTATAAATAAAATAATAAGACAGCCGGCTAAATAAAAAATTGCCATAAAAGGTACCAGCAGTTCACAGGCTATTGTGATGTTTCTGACTCCACCCAGAATAACAACCGCAACTAAGGAAGCCATAATTACCCCGGATACCCATAGAGGAATCCCGAAATTCTCCAGGACAACCTTCGATACGGCATTAGCCTGAACACTTGAACCGATTCCGAATGCAGAAAGCGAAGTGAAAAGAGCAAAGAGAATTCCAAGCCATTTCATATTAAGGCCTCGTTCCAATGCATACATTGCACCGCCCATCATCGTACCGTCTGAAGTCTTTACACGATATTTCACTGCGACAAGAGATTCTGCATATTTTGTCGCAATTCCAAATACACCGGTCATCCATATCCAGAGAACTGCTCCCGGCCCTCCAAGCGCGATCGCTGTCCCTACTCCGACAATATTTCCGGTGCCGATTGTTGCGGCTAATGCTGTCGTCAGAGCACCGAATTGGGAGATATCACCGACCCCATCCTCGTCCTTTGCTACTGAAAGCTTAATGCCCAAGCCGATTTTTTTTTGGATAAATCCTGTCCTTACTGTCATAAATAAATGCGTTCCAAATAATAAGATCAACAGCGGCGGCCCCCACAAGTAACCATTAAGCCATGTGAAGAAATTGTTGATTGCATTCATAGGTACATAATCTCCTTTTTCGGTTCTCATTTCTGCCATGATCCTGTACCTATTATATGACGATGGAATCCTGCAAATCACCTCCGCAAGCAAAGCTTGCTGCGCTGTCTGTTTTGCCATCCAAGCAAGCTCGGAGCAAAATTTATTCGATGACGAACTTATGCAAATAAATAAGAGACTGCTCTCAATTTTTATTTTGAGGCAGTCTCAACTTAATCATTTCGTCTTCTGACTTATTCTTCTACGGTAAGCTTTTCGAACTCTTCTACCACTTTTTTGAATTCTTCATCATCTTCAATGTCAATAAGTTCAAATTCTTCATCGTTTGTTTCTTTGTATCCATAGATGTAAACATCATCTGAGCCGTCATCAGGTATAAGAGCAATGTATTCCTTACCTTCGAACTCGAATACGCCCATGATCTCACATTCCACTTCTTGTCCGTCATCAAATTCAAGTGTCAGGTAATCTGCGTCTTCTTCCGCACAGCTGCAACCGTCATTGCATCCGCCAGGCATACATTTTTCTTTATCTTCCATATTAGTCCTCCATAACTTTCCAATTAATGAATTATGTCGTCTTTATAAGACGATGAAAGTTTACAAATCACCTTTCAGGGACTCCAGTTCACTACGTTCGCTGCTGTCCGTTTTGCCAGCCAAGCAAAGCTTGGGGCAAAAAGGCTTAGATTTGTAATTTTCCGGCCCGTGCCGGCTCGCCAAATTGTGATTCAATGGGATTATAACATTATATTTTACATTAATCAATTGAAATATTCATTTTTTGAATTGCCCCTTAAATGAAAAACTGAATTCCACTCTAAAAAAGTAAAAGCAGAATTTACTCTTGCTTGAATTCTGTTTCCTTCTTTGCTGTACTCCTTTAAAATAGAACATGGATTCCCATCTGCAGTGAAAGGA
>JAQUYC010000018.1 GCA_028692105.1 Eubacteriales bacterium
CATCGACTGCAAACTCATTATATTATAATTTCATGTAAACTGCGATGGCAAAAGAGCTTGCAAAACAGACTTTACCCCTGCATCCTTGAATTCACTTTTGCAGTAGAATTTACTTTTTCAATCAAGCTTTTTGAATTGCCCTGCAGAGTGCAAGTTTAATTACCCTTTTAATGACTCTTCGATGCCCATTCGATAATCTTTCCCGCTACAGGTCTTGTTATGCCCGGCACCTGATACAGTTCTTCCGGTGTCGCTTCCTTGATCCTGTCAATACTTCCAAAATGAGAAAGCAATGCATTACGTCTTTTTTCACCTATGCCTTCGATCGCATCCAGTGCGGATTTCTGCAATGACTGTTTACGCAGGTTTCTGTGATAATCGATGGCAAACCGGTGAACTTCCTCCTGTATGGATGCAATATATCGGTATAATACCGGATTGTCTTTCAGTTCAAGCTCCTGATCCCGGAAAATCAATCCTCTGGTCTTGTGTTTATCATTTTTCACCATTCCTGCTACCGGGATATCAATCTTCATTGCGCGAAGGACCTGCTCTGCGGCGGTAACCTGCGGCTTTCCGCCATCTACAAGAATAAGATCCGGCATATCTGAAAAACGCTGATCGCCCTTAATACCCCGCTTAAATCTCCTGTAAAGAATCTCCTGAAGGCTACCGAAGTCATTAGGCCCTTCAATAGTTCTGATTTTAAACCGTCTGTATTCTTTTCTCAAAGGCCGGCTGCCTTTAAAAACGACCATCGCACCGACTGAGTCCACACCATTTGTATTCGATATATCATAAGCCTCTACTCTCCAGCCGTTCTGAAATAGAACGGGATTTTCTAAAGTCCGCTTATCAGCAGGTGATTCGCCGATCAAGACTTTGAGTGCGGAAGAGACTGCTTCTTCTTTTTCTCTTTTGATTTCAGCTTTTTCATCAAGGGTTTTCATCATCTCGAAAACATCTTGCTTTGCCATATCAAGCAAAGCCTTCTTAGCTCCTTTTTGAGGCACAGTAATTCTGACCCGGTTTCCTCTGATTTCGGAAAGCCAATCTTTCAGCAGCGTTGTATCCTCAAGCTCACTCTCTAAAAGTATTTCTTTTGGTATCATCGTCTGATCAGAATAATACTGTTTTATGAAAGCGTAGATGATTTCCTTCAAATCGTCTTCCTCCATAGCCTGCAGATGATAACTTTCCCTTCCGCTCAGCTTCCCCTGGCGAACAAAAAATAGTATAACATGAGCATTGCTTTTTCCCTTTATCCCTAAAACCACGTCCATATCACCTGCTGTCGGCAAAACTACCCTTTGTTTCTCAGTAATGGCATTTACGGCAGCTATATGATCACGGTATTCCGCAGCCTTTTCAAAATTCATTGATTCGGCTTCTTCCGTCATCTTTCTGCTGAGATAAGTCAGGATCTTTTTATCCTTCCCGTTCAGCAATTCAATAGCATGGTTAATCGCATCCTGATATTCCTCTTTTGAAATTTGACCTGTGCATATTCCTCTGCATTGATTGATATGATAATTGAGGCACGGCTTAAAGTCCGCAGGAAATTTCAGAGAAGAACACCTCTTCAATGCAAATATACTGTTCAGCATATCGATCATCTGATTTACAGCTGTAACATCTGTATACGGTCCAAAATACTTACAGCCGTCATGCAGGATTCTTCTTGTCTTCAATATTCTTGGATAGGATTCATTTGTGCTGATTTTAATATAAGGATAAGTTTTATCATCACGAAGCAAGACATTATATTGCGGCATATATTTCTTTATCAGGTTATTTTCTAAAATCAGGGCTTCCATTTCCGTATTCGTAGTGATGTATTCAAATTCCTCGATGTGTGAAACCATCGCACGAACCTTGGCATCCATATTTTTTGACGATTGGAAATACTGCCGTACTCTATTCTTCAGCGAAACCGCCTTGCCAACATAGATAACCTGACCTAATTTATCCTTATGCAGATAAACTCCCGGTTTATCAGGGAGCTTTTTTAGATTTTCCTTTATATCAAACATCTCTTAAATCCCTATTCTTTTACTATCTCGCCCAATTTGCAAAGTAAATTGCAATACATTCATAAAGCTCTATTATTTTATCATCCTCCCATAATAGTTGCAAATACAAGATATGTCCGTGTTAAACAAATAACTCCAATTATTTTAAACCAGGGCATTGAATGGTAATTGAGTAAAATATGTTTGCACATTTGGAGACAATTTATCAGACAGGAAAAATACATAGTTAATTTTGTAACAAATTGTGTAGACAAGGTCTCTTCCTTAGTATAATATTAGAACGTATGGAGTTTCTTATTGCAATAAAATGCAAGACTGAAAGGAGTAAAAGAGATAATGAACAGCACCGAAACAAAAAGCTTTGGGGTATTGACCAGAGATTTAGCTCTGAAGATCGATTCGATTATTGAAAAGCACCAAAGCAATTCAACAAAGCTAATAGGCATCCTGCTTGATATTCAGGATGTCGTACCAAGGCAGTATATACCTCGTGAAGTAGCTGCCTATGTCAGCGAAAAAATGAACATACCGCTTAGTAAGACTTACGACGTTATTTCATTCTACGCTGCTCTGTCAGATGTACCACGTGCAGATTACATAATCCAGTTGTGTGATAGCGTTGTCTGCAAAGTAACTGATAACACAGTTCTCTTGAATACAATCACTAACCTTTTGGGCATTAACGAACGAGAGGCAACAGCGGACGGCAAATACTGGCTGGAATATACCCCATGCTTTGGCGCATGCGATATTTCCCCTGCCATAAGAATCAACGGAAAAGTTTACGGCAATCTAACGACGGAAGACAGCATCAAGGCTGCTCTCAGTCAATATAAGTAGAAGGGGGGAATTACAATGTCAAAGACAGTCAGCTTTATTACCGAGAACTTCGGTAAATACGATCCTTATTCAATCGATTCTTATTTGTCAATCGGAGGCTTTACAGCTATTAAGAATGCATTGGCAATGTCCTCCAATGACATCATAGAGATTGCAAAGAAAGCTGTCGTAAAAGGACGCGGTGGTGCGGCTTATGATACGGGCCGGAAATGGTCTCAGGCAGCATCAGTACCCGGTGACAACAAAGTCGTCATCTGCAACGCTGATGAGGGCGAACCCTGCACTTTCAAGGACAGAAATGTAATCGAAAATGACCCTTTCCGATTGCTTGAAGGTATGGTCATTGCGGGATATACTGTCGGAGCTCAAAATGGTTATATTTATCTTCGTGAAGAGTATCGTCATCTTCGCTCACTTATCCAGAATGCTATAGACCAATGCATGGAAAAAGGATATGTCGGAGATAATATTATGGGCTCTGATTTTTCTTTCCATATTCATCTTTATTCGGGTGCGGGCGCTTATGTATGCGGAGAAGGATCTACCCTGATCGAATCCATTGAAGGTAAAAGCGGAAGACCGAGAATCAAACCTCCTTTTATCAAGGAATGCGGTTTATTCCTTCTTCCAACTCTTGTAAACAATGTTGAAACCTTAGCAATCGCAGCAGCTGTCCTTCAGCATGGGGTAGATGAATACATTAAATACGGGACACCGGAATCACCGGGAACAAAAATCATCAGCCTTGCAGGCAATGTCAAGAATCCGGGTGCTTATGAAATACCATTCGGCCTGACCTTACGTGAAATCATATATGATATAGGCGGGGGGATTCCGGATGGCCACAATCTCTTGCTGTTCCAGTTAGGCGGAGCATCCGGCAAAATAGGCCCTGCATCAATAATAGATACCCCTTATACATATGCGGACCTTGCAAAGCAAGGACTCGTTGTAGGCTCCGGCGGAGTGCTGGTCGTGGATGATAGAACGAGGGTTATCGACTTTGTCAAATCCATTCAAGATTTCTTCATTCATGAAAGCTGCGGAAAATGTACCCCATGCAGAGAGGGTAACAGACAAATCGCAAAGATAATTGACCGTTTTGTAGCTGGAAACCCAAAGCCTGATGACTTGAATACTGCAGAACGTTTCGCAAACATCATGAGTAATTGTGCTTTCTGCGGCTTGGGCGAAACTGCGCAGAGTGCGCTGTTGACAGCCATTAAGCATTTCCCTCAGGAGTTTGATTTAGAGGAGGTAGCCGTTAAATGAACATGGTTAATCTAAAAATAGATAATATTAATGTGACAGTTCCGGATGGGACTACCATACTGGAAGCTGCAAAAAAAGTAAATGTCAACATACCTCACCTCTGCTACCACCCCGATCAGGCAGTCAAAGCCAATTGCCGTGTCTGCGTGGTTGATGTTGCAGGCAGTAAGAAGTTGGCTCCCGCATGTTCCTCCTATGTTTATGAGGGCATGGAAGTACAAACAAATACCAAAAAAGTTCGCGATATGCAGAAAGGCATCCTTGAATTGATTCTTGCCAACCACGATCAGGATTGCCTGAAGTGCCTCCGCAGCGGAAACTGTGAGCTGCAGGCATTATGCCAGAGATTTAACATCTCAAAGACTAATCTGGATGAGACAATAGAAGCGCTGCCTCTGGACAACACAAATCCATCTCTTGTGAGAGATACAGCTAAGTGCATAAAATGCGACCGCTGCGTTGAAGCATGTCAAAAGGTACAGGAGGTTCACGCTTTAACTCATTCACACCGGTCGGTCCATTACAATGTAGCTCCGGCTTATGAGATGCCGCTTGAGCAAACCTTCTGTGTATTATGCGGTCAGTGCTCCGCTGTATGCCCTGTAGGTGCTATAGTGGAAAAAGACGATACTGCCATGGTATGGGATGCAATTCAAGATCCTAAAAAGCATGTAATAGTACAAGTCGCTCCGGCAGTAAGAGTAGCATTAGGTGACATGTTCAATCTTCCAAAGGGTTCCATCGTTACGGGCCAAATGGTTGCAGCACTGCGCCGATTAGGTTTTGATAAAATATTTGACACTAATTTCACAGCGGACCTGACCATCATGGAAGAAGGGAACGAACTCATTCAGCGTTTGACAAAAGGCGGTACCCTTCCGATGATTACATCCTGCTCACCGGGCTGGATCAATTTCATTGAAGGCCGTTACGATCATCTTCTGGATCACCTTTCATCCTGTAAATCGCCGCAGCAAATGTTTGGTGCTTTATCAAAATCGTATTATGCTGACATAACCGGCATTGATCCGAAGGATATATACACTGTATCCATCATGCCATGCACAGCAAAAAAATTCGAGGCTAAAAGGCCCGAGATGAAAACAAATGGTGTTCAGGAAGTTGATGCCGTTCTGACCACAAGAGAGCTTGGCCGTATGATCCAGTCTGCGGGTATTGATTTCGTAGGCCTGGAGGAAGATCAGTTTGACAATCCGTTTGGAATCGGAACCGGCGCAGGGGCCATCTTCGGAGCCACCGGCGGTGTTATGGAAGCTGCACTGAGAACTGCCTATGAAGTAATCACCGGCAAAGAGCTCCCGGCTCTGGAGTTCAAAGGCGTCAGAGGTCTCGAAGGTATTAAGGAATGCACAGTAGACATCGATGGTCTTGAATTAAAGGTGGCTGTTGCTCATGGCCTTGGAAATGCAAAGAAACTTCTTAAGCAGATAGACAGTGGGGAATCACCGTATGCCTTTATTGAAGTGATGGCATGTCCCGGAGGCTGCATCGGCGGCGGCGGACAGCCGATTAAATCAACCATGGATGTTAAGGCAAAGCGTATAGATGCTATCTATCATATAGACGAGGATCTCCCGCTTCGAAAGTCGCATGAGAACCCCGCAGTAAAAGAGCTTTATGAAAAGTTCCTGGGAGCGCCTCTTGGGCATAAATCTCATGAATTGCTTCACACCCATTATCATTCACGCGGCATGAAGTATAATTTCAAAGAGCTTATGAACAAGTAATAAGGGAAATAGCATCTCCTTACGTAAAACTTGACAGAACAAATTATAACAATAAGAAGAAGGCAGCATTCCTTTCGGAATGCTGCCTTCTTCTTGTATTATATTAATATTTTGTTCCTTTAGCCTCTCCAATGTTCGTCGTACCTTTTCCGGTTGTTATTATAATCGTAATTCTCGTAACGGCGTGCCCGCTCCAAGCGTCTCTGTCTCCTTTTTCGAATCTGCCGCCTCTTCAATATCACATAAGCCGCAAATAGAAGTACAATCAAAATCAGTATAGAAGCAAAAATACGTTCGATCACCTTTGCGGTATTATCGGATATCCCTATAATAGACAATACCCCGCCTTCAGCAATCTCGCTTGCCGCTATCGCATCGATGCTTCCCACCAGCGTCTCGCCCTCATAAATTTCGACAACACCTACTTTTTGTCCTGATTCCACCGGGGCACGAACCTTTTTATCCAGAATGACCTTAGTATTCGCAAGAGATGATGATGCTTCCACGGGCAAAGTCGTATAACCCGTCTCACCCGCAACTACCTCAACCCTGTTTATCGCACCGCGTTTTACCTGGATTTCGCCAAGTACCGTATCCTCATCCATGACTTTGACACTTTTATAATTATCAAACGCATAATCCAGCAATGCTATCGAGTCAGCAAAGCGGCCCTCGTCTGTGGACTTCATCACAACAGAAATCAGCTCTGTGTCCCCGCGTTTTGCCCCTGCTATAAGACAGCCCCCTGCCTTGCTCGTATATCCTGTTTTTATACCGGTAGAGCCTTCATATTTAGCGGCACGTTGTGCACCGTTCACTGTGACCTTAGTTATTTCATCGTATATCAAACGATTTGTGTTGTATAAATATCTTGTCTCCTGCATATTGGTTGCAGGTATCACATAACGGTATGTTGTCACAAGCTCCCTGAATTTCTCGTTTTTCATAGCTTCCTTTGCTATCATAGCAAGGTCGTAAGCGGTTGATAGATGATTATCATCGTGCAGCCCGTTTGGGTTTACAAAATTTGTATTTTTTGCGCCAAGTTCAACTGCCTTCTGATTCATCATTTCTGCAAAAGCAGGAATACTGCCCGCAATTTCTTTTCCCAGCGCTACTGCCGCATCATTGGCTGATTCTAAAAGAAGTGCGTAGAGAATCTGTTCTACTGTGACACGCTCACCTTCTAACAGATATACCCTGCTGCCCTCCGTAAAAGGAGTTTCCGCATCGATGGTCACCGTTTTGGATAGGTCCAGATTATCTAAGGCTAAAAGTGCAGTGATCACCTTAGTGGTGCTTGCAGGGTATCTTTGATCGTTCATATTTTTATCATAAAGCACCTTTCCCGTATTTGCATCTATCACTATTGCCGTTTCAGCTATAATAGCCGGAGGCTCTGTTGCTGCTAAGGATGTAATCGGTGCCAAATTAATCAATAGCAATGCCATTAAAATATATGGAATTATTTTTTTCATTTTGTCCCCGTGTTTATATTATCTGAAAAAGAAATCAGCCAGTTCAAAGCCGTTTTCAAAAAATTTCCCTGATTCCCCTGATGTTTCGTTAAATGCTCTGCTCTCATCAATTTCGGTTTCCTGATCACTTCTGTATAAAACATAGGGTACCGGTGCTGCGGAATGTGTCCTTATAGCGATTGGAGTCCTATGATCCGGAAGGATCAGTACCTTAAACGCTTCGCCGGTTGAATAGAGATATTCCAATGTTGGTCTTAAAACTTGTTCGTCAATAATTTCAAGAGACTTTATTTTTCCCGCAAGATCTCCCTGATGGGAGCATTCATCCGGAGCTTCCAAATGAAGATATACAAAGTCCTTTCCCTTTTTATATTCATCGATAGCGGCTGCAGCCTTGCCTTTGAAATTTGTATGGATGGTTCCTGTAGCACCTTCTACGTCAACAGAATCCAATCCGGCGCACAGACCTATCCCTTTGATCAAATCGACGGCTGATATAACTGTTCCGTTGATCCCGTACTTATCATAGAAAGATGATAGATTCGGCTTTCTCCCCTGCCCCCATATCCATATGGAATTAGCAGGGTTCAATCCCTTTTTGACTCGTTCCTGATTTATCGGATGAGAGGATAGAAGCTCATAGCTTTCTTTCATCATCCGGGTAATAAACTCAGAGCCATCACCCTTCGGCAGGAAATCTCCCACTCTCTTTGTCAAAATGTCATGAGGAGGTGTCAAATCATAATCGGTAGAACCGTTATTAACGATCAGGGCGTGTCTGTAGCTGACACCAGGATGAAAATGAATGAACTCGGTACAGAACCTTTTATCAATAAAATCTATCAGAACCTTTGCTTCCTCACTAATTATCTCTCCTGCGCTGTGATCCGCTACTATCAGATCTTCATAATTTCCTTCTCCCTGCAGAGTCACAAGGTTCGTTCTAAAGGCAACATCCGTATCTGACATTTTTATACCCATGCTTACGGCTTCCAGCGGTGATCTCCCTGTATGATATGTCAGGGGATCATATCCCATAACGGAAAGATTTGCAGCGTCACTGCCGGGTGCTATTCCCTTAGGTATGGTTCTGACCATGCCAACCATACCCTTTTGCGCCAACTGATTCATATAATTTACTTTTGCCTCCTGCAGCGGAGTTATATTTCCCAACATGGCAATTTTTTCATCTCCTGCCCCGTCGGGAACTAAAATCAAATACTTCATCGCAAATTTCCTTTCTTGTCTTGCCCCGGATGATGAAAATCTTTTCTACGAATTCGCCGCCTCGAATTTTTTCATAAAGTCTATGAGCGCATCTACGCCGGCCATTGGCATTGCGTTGTAAATGCTTGCACGCATACCTCCAATGGATCGGTGTCCGCCCAGATTATGAAGACCTTCCGCTTTCGCCTCTTGGGTAAACTTTTTATCAAGGGCTTCATTGCCGGTTACGAATACAACATTCATTAAGGACCTATCCTTAACGGCGACAGGGCATTTATAAAGACTGCTTCCATCAATATAGCCATACAGTTTTTTTGCTTTTTCTTTATTTATTTTTTCAATAGCAGATATCCCGCCAAGTCTAATAATATTTTTAAATACCTCTCCTGCTATATAAATACCGAATGTAGGTGGTGTATTGTACATGGAATCGTTTTCAGCATGTGTAGAATAATTGAGGTAAATCGGGGTATTCTCCGGGGCAAACCCCAAGAGGTCTTCTCTGATTATGACGATGACAACTCCCGCGGGGCCAACATTTTTCTGGGCTCCTGCATAAATCAATCCAAATTTCGAGACATCTACCTCTTCAGAAAGTATACATGATGAAAGGTCTGCTACTAGCGGGATATCCCCTGTATCGGGAATATATGGATATTTTGAACCATAGATAGTATTATTCATTGTTATGTGAACGTAATCCGCATCTTTTGTAAAATCTTCCTTTTTCACTTCCGGAATATAAGTAAAATTGCTTTCTTCCGAAGATGCAACTATTTTAATTTGTCCAAATTTTTTCGCTTCCTGTGCGGCCTTTTTTGCCCAGTGCCCTGTTACGATGTAGTCTGCTTTTTTTGAACCGCGAAGCAAATTTATTGGTATCATTGAGAATTGAAGCGTTGCGCCACCTTGTAAAAACAACACTTTATAGTTATCCGGAATATTCATGAGATCTCTGAGATTTTTCTCTGCAGTATGAAGAATTTCCCCAAACTCTTTAGATCGATGGCTCATTTCCATAACGGACATGCCGCAATTGTTATAATTAGTAAGCTGTTTAGCAGCAAGTTCCATTACCTCTAAGGGAAGCATGGAGGGACCTGCCGAAAAATTATACACTCTTTCTGCACTATTCATTATTATATCCTCCAAGAAAAATTAATTATAATGTTGTAATTATATCACTTTACGGCATTTTGGTAAAGTGATATAATTCCTTTTGTGCAAGACGCACTAATAAGCAATATACAAAATATATTCGTATCAGGAGATGATTAATATGTATAAGATAGCAACATTAAATAAAATATCACCGAAGGGTTTAGAACGATTTAGTAAGCAATATACTATAACTGATAAACTGGAAGAGGTCGATGCGATTCTTGTAAGAAGTCAGGATATGCATTCGATGGATCTGCCTGCTAATCTGCTTGCGATTGCCAGAGCCGGAGCAGGTGTCAACAATATACCTGTAGATCTGTGCTCTCAGAAAGGGATCGTTGTCTTCAATACACCGGGGGCTAACGCAAATGCCGTAAAAGAGCTGGTACTGTCAAGTATACTGATGTCGGCAAGAAATGTATCGAGCGCTATCGCCTGGGCTAAAACGATAACTAATGACGTTTCAAAAACAGTTGAAAAAAACAAATCACAATTTGCAGGTCATGAAATAAAGGGTAAGGTCCTTGGAGTAATCGGTCTTGGCGCTATAGGTGTTATGGTGGCAAATGCTGCCGAGGCTCTCGAGATGCGTGTAATCGGATATGATCCTTATATGTCAATTCAATCAGCCCATGAGCTGAACAGCACGATCAATGTTTACGAATCATTGGACTTGCTCCTTCCGCTATGCGACTATATAACTATTCACGTTCCTTTTATGGAAAACACAAAAGAAATGATAAATGAAAAAAGATTCAGCATAATGAAAGACGGTGTTTGCCTGCTGAATTTTTCACGAGATCAAATCGTAAATGAGGAAGATCTCCTGAAAGCATTGGAATCAGGCAAGGTAAGAAAATATATAACAGACTTTCCTTCGGAAAAGATGCTTTGTGTGGACCAGGCTATCTGTATTCCGCACCTTGGTGCATCCACAAAAGAATCAGAAGAGAACTGCGCCAGAATGGCAGTTGACCAGCTGATGGACTTTCTGGAAAACGGAAATATCACAAACTCTGTCAACTTCCCTAACTGCTCTTTAGGGGTCATTACTTCAAAGAACAGAATAGCTATATTAAACAAAAATGTTCCCGCTATTCTTGGCAAGATTACCGGAATATTGGCTGATATGAATATCAATATCAGTGATCTGAATAACAGAAGTAAGGGAGATTTGGCCTATACACTCATCGACATCGATTCAGAGATTGATGAGGATGAATTGAAAAAGGCTTTAGGTGTAAACGGTATCATTTCAGCCAGAGTAATACGGTAAATGTTGAAATAAGAAATGCAGGATATCACTTCTGCTTTGGCGTTTTTGTCTGTTCCCATACGACGTTGACCTGGATTCCTATGACCAGGATATAGCCTAATATATAGAACCAGAAAAGCAGTGCGACGATTGCAGCTAAACTTCCGTAAAGAAGATCATAATTGGCAAATATAGCCGCATAATAAGAATAAATCCATGTTGCCAGCAGCATACCGGCAGACGCCACTATGCTTCCTGGCAATATTTTTCGAAATGAAATCCGCTCTGAAGGAAGCACATAGTAATTATAACTGACCGTCAGGAAAAAGAGAGCCATAGCAACGGGCCACCGCAATATAAACCAGAAGCTGTCAAAATCAAATTCCATATCTAAAAAATTGTTTACATAAGCAGTAATGACGTTGATGAAAAGCTCTCCGTAAACAAGGATAATAAGACCGAATGAAAGAGTAAACAGCGTGATTACAATAGTTTTGACCGCTCTGAGCCGTTCCCGGATATAACCCCTACCTCCGTACGGGTGCCCCGTAAATGAGTAATTTGTTATCCGCATCATGGAATACTGTGCTTTGGAGGCCGCCCACAATGCAAAGATGATAAATGCCGCACTGATTGCGCCGGAAGGAGTATATGTTAAATATCCAGATAGATTTCCATAAATCTCGGGAGCAACATATTCAGAAAGCAAATTGCGAATCACTGCCATGGATATTGAAAACACTCCCATCAGTTCTCCCAAAATAATCGTGATGGGAACAAGTGACATTAAAAAGAAGAATGCCAGCTCCGCCGCCACTCCCTGATAGTATGGATCCGACATCCGTTTAATGACCATCAGGGTCATATTGCTTACTTTTCTTTTCATAATAAGATTGCCGGTTATATCCGTTCTTCCTCCAGCATCATTTTAAGTTTCTGCAAGGCTTTAGCCCTATGGCTGATCTTATTCTTTTCTTCTCCGGAAAGCTCAGCAAAAGTTTTGTTGAAACCCAAAGGGACAAACAGCGGATCATAACCAAATCCGTTATTGCCTCTCCCCTTATACAGGATATGCCCTTCACACTCTCCTCTTGCTACAATTTTTTTGCCGTTTGGATATATCATGGTGATTACAGATACAAATCGGGCGGTCCTGTTTTCCGGTTCTACTCCATTTAGCAGTCTTAATAACTTTTCGTTATTTTTTGCATCATTGCCGTCCTCACCTGCAAACCTTGCCGAAATAACACCGGGAGCTCCTCCCAATGCATCCACCATAAGACCGGAATCATCAGCAATTGTTATTTCACCGCTAAGCTCCATGATCTCTCTTGCCTTTTTTTCCGAGTTTTCCTCAAAAGTATTTCCGTCCTCAATGATTTCAATATCAGGGATGCCCGCCTCCGATCTGGAGACTACATCAAGGTTGAACTTACCGGTGATTTCCCGTATTTCTTCAATTTTATGTTTGTTTTGAGTTGCTGCTATGATTCTCATTTCGATCCCCATTAAATCTCTTTATGAATTCTTCATCATGACGCCCTCAATTACATCAGCAACATCCTCGCAGGCGTCACAGCAAATTTCCATGAAATGGAGTGTGCGGCCCCAGCCGTAAACCTCAATCGGATCTTTCCCGTGAACGTAAATCTTCCGGACCGCATTTGTAAATAATTCGTCGCCTTCCTCTTCCATTCTGTTTATCTCAACTATCAGTCCGTGCAGCGTCTGTGATTTTCTGAAATTATGAAATTCGACCAATGCCTGCTTTAATGCATCACAGCATTTTACAATGATTCCTGACATCTTCAGTGCATCATCTTGCATTTCCTTGATATTAAACATGTACATGCGCAGCAGAACATCCTCTATATTATCCGTTACATTATCGATAGCATCTGCCATTGAAACAATATCTTCTCTTTCAATCGGCGTAATAAATTCCTTGGCAAGCTTTTTCATCATGATGTGGCGTTCTACGTCCCCTGCATGTTCGATATTATGCATGTGCTTTATTTGTTCTTCCAAATCATCAGGATTGAAATTATGCATGATTTCGTTTAATAATGCGGCTGCCTGGCAGGAATAGTCCACCAGTCTGACAAAAGTATCAAAATAATTTTCATCTTTCTTTAAAACCATCAATACATCTTCTCCTTCATATCAGTTAAAATACTTTCATAAATAACATAGCCATAAAATAGCCGATAATCCCGCAGCCCGGGAAGGTTAGAATCCATGCGGATACCATATCACGTACAACTGCCCAATTAACGGCAGAAAGCCTTCTTGCAGCTCCCACACCCATAATCGCCGTTGTCTTTGTATGAGTAGTGCTTACCGGCAAGCCAAAGATTGAAGCAGTGAACAGGCAGATTACTGCAGCCAGATCTGCCGAAAATCCCTGGTACTTCTCAAGCTTAACCATATCCATCCCTACAGATTTGATTATGCGATATCCTCCGACAGAAGTACCTAATGCCATCACCAGAGAGCAGAGAATCATCAGCCAGATCGGTATTTGGAACTCAGTCACATTGCTGTCCCCCTGCGCAAGAAACGCTCCCAGCATGAAAACCCCCATAAATTTCTGGCCATCCTGAGCTCCATGCATAAATGCCATTCCGGCAGCGGCGCCTATCTGGGCATTTTTGAATATAGGGAAAGCCCTTCGTCTGTCCATGCTTCTGAAAAGTGATTCTATCGTTTTTACGACGAAATACCCCATTCCAAACCCCATTCCGGTTGAAAGCACAAGACCATATACGACTTTTATCCATTCCGATCCGTTTATTCCGGCTAAACCGCCCTGCAGTGCAATGGCTGCTCCTGAAATCCCGGCTATCAAGGCATGGCTTTCACTTGTAGGAATCCCAAACCACCAGGCAGAGGTTGCCCAAATTACTATCGCGAATAATGCAGCACAGAGAGCTATTAGTGCATCATCCGAATTGCCCCCAAAATCCACCATCTTATATATAGTTTGGGCAACGGTCGCATTGACCATTGTCATAACAAATACCCCAAAAAAATTAAAGACCGCCGCCATTAAAATTGCCGAACGGGGGCCCAAAGATCGGGTAGAAACACAAGTAGCTATGGCGTTAGGCGCATCTGTCCATCCATTTACCAATATTACACTTAGTGTCAATATTGTTGTTACGGCAAGTGCCGGGTTTGATGATAACTGATAAATAAAATCTGTAAATACTACTGTCATTCTTTGCCTCCTCATGAAACGTTATCATCATAGCATTTTTTGGCGCGCATTACAATAAAAATCATGAAGCATAAGATATATGGTAAATAAAGTAAATTGTCTGTATAATCAGCAAAAGAGGAGCGGAAGATTTTATTCACACGCTCCCCTGCATTTTTCTACCGGTTTGTATTACGCCCTAAACTCTCTTTTTTGGAGTTATGACCCAGGTTCTGATTCTGTAACGTCCCCGGAATGACGCCCTCTTTCACTTTTTTATCCGGGTTTTCGCTTCCGGACTTTTTTTTGTTCTTCATAAAAAATCACCTCTCACATATAATGCCCTTTTTTTACAATGATATGATTGAAAGTGTTCTTTCCGGCTAATTTCCTGCTAAGAAGTTAATAGTCAGCCGTCAATTATGATCTTGCGTTCTGTTCCTTCACGGAGCAGCTCACACAGCTCCTTTTCTTTCCCATCGTTTATGGCATCTCTGTACTCATGAAGTCTTTCGATCATTCCATCTATCTCCTCTACCAGGTTTTTCCGGTTCAGCATAAAAAGCTCTGTCCACATTGTTTCATTCAGCCTGGCAACCCTGCTCAGGTCATTGTAGCTGCCGGCAGAAAAGCCTTTATGCTTAAGCGCTTGCGGGCTTTTTACATAGGCGCTTGAGACTACATGCGCAAGCTGGGATGTGAAAGCAATCATTTTATCATGTTCCTCCGGCGTTGAAATCTGAACATGATTGAATCCCAGTGAAAGCCAAAGTCTTTTCAATAGCTCCATATCCTGTATGCTCATGTCCGACTGAGGAGCCAAAATCATCGATGCATGCTTGAACAGGTTCCTCTTGGAATGTCCAAAACCCGAAAATTCAATTCCAGCCATAGGATGGCCTCCTACGTATTTAAACTCCCGCTCTGCTGCGATGGGCTGTATTTCAGCGCAGACAGCTTCCTTTACACCGCTGCAGTCCATAACAATGGTGCCTTTTTTAATATCTTTTTGATGATTCTTCAGATATTCTACTGTTGCACCGGGGTACAATGCTAAAATAATAATATCACACTGTCCGGTATTATCATCCGTCAGACGTCCGTCTATTGCTTCCAGCAAAATGGCTTTACATATTACAGATTCCAAAAGATCTGTACCCAGTATTTCATGTTCCGTATTCTGTTTGAAAGCCTTGGCAATAGAACCTCCGATCAAGCCAAGCCCAACTATTCCGATTCTCATAATGTCCACCTCTGTTTCCATCCTGCCACCTGCCTATGTCTTTTGCATCTTCAGCATGCTGACAGGGCGCAGCGCCTATGTGTTAACTATACTGCCGGTTGCTTTAATAGGCAAAGGGCAAAAGTTGATTTATACATTTTGCCAAATCAGCAAATGCTTCCGGTGTCAAAGATTGCTGACCGTCACAAAGCGCATGAGCC
Organism: Eubacteriales bacterium; assembly: GCA_028692105.1. Classification (GTDB taxonomy): domain Bacteria; phylum Bacillota; class Clostridia; order Peptostreptococcales; family Anaerovoracaceae; genus Anoxybacterium. The sequence goes on from JAQUYC010000018.1 coordinate 15,657, forward strand.
GGGTCATTATGCACTTCGATCAACAATCCGTCGGCTCCCGCAACTGTCGCCGCCATTGCCATAGGCTTAACCAGTCTGGAAAGACCCGTGGCATGGCTCGGATCTACTATGACCGGTAAGTGTGTCATGCTCTTCAATAGGGGAACCGCAGACAGATCCAGCGTATTTCTGGTGATTGTTTCAAAGGTGCGGATACCCCTTTCGCAAAGAACTATCTGACCATTTCCGCCTGCCATGATATATTCCGCACTCATGAGAAGCTCTTGCAATGTACTGGAAAGACCCCTCTTTAACAGGATTGGCTTCTTTACCTTCCCAAGCTCCTTCAACAGTTCAAAATTCTGCATGTTACGAGCGCCCACCTGTATCATGTCAACCTCTTCAAAAAGTGAAAGCTGGGATAAATCCATTATTTCCGATACAACAGGAAGCCCTGAGATCTTCTTTGCTTCCATCAGGAGTTCTATACCCTTATCCCGCATTCCCTGAAATGCATACGGGGAAGTCCTCGGCTTAAATGCGCCCCCTCTTAACATTCCGGCACCCGCCTTCTTTACGCTTTCTGCGATGAAACATATCTGTTCCATCGATTCCACCGAGCAGGGACCTGCAATGATCTGAAAGTTCCCGCCGCCTATTTTTATACCGCTCACATCCACTATGGTGTCGTCAGGGTGAAACTTGCGGTTTGCATTTTTATAAGGTTCCGTGATACGCTTCACATCCTCGACGATATCCAGCGCTGCAATTAAATCGATGTCAACTGCCAAGGTGTCACCGATAAGTCCAAGAATTGTAGTGTCCTTCCCCAGTGAGATGTGAATGCTGATGTTTAAACTCTCAAGCCATTGAATCAGATTATCCAATTGCTTCGGGTTCGGGTTATCTTTTAATACGACAATCATTTTTATCCCTCCTGATTTGCACTAAAAAAGCTCCGAAGTGAATTTCACCGCGGAGCCGATTTTATATATCGGATTGCTTTTCCTGTTATTTTAAACTCAGGAGCAGCTATTACACCTTTTTGCAGTGAAACTCAAATATGCCTTACCTCTGTAGTAATAGTAAGAAGTAAAGCTTACGTAAGCGTATTCAGCTGCAAATACCGGTTTAACCATGATATTCTCCTGTTGTATGATTTGCCTAATCATAACACAAGAAAAACGTGATGTAAATACTTATTGTTTCAAGACGAATCATTTATACCCGAATACTTATTAATTCAATCATTTTCACGTAAACTATTAAATTATACCAAACTGTCCGTCGCGATGCAGGTATTGATAGATCCCCTCGGCAAAATACTCACTTGTCGTTTCTGCTCTCGCCAACGACGTCGAATAGATATCCATATATTGTGTATAGTCTCCTGCTAAAAGCGCGGTTGACATGTTGATCAGGTCTTTTACCATATCAAACAGCAGAGGCTCCCATGCGCTTTCTTCCCATGCGGGATTAAGAGATGCAAGGTGCTGGGCATGGTCATGCGCATCTTGATATAACAGGCCCGTGATTTCATCCACTTTTTCAATATTGCCCTCCTTCTGGGCAATGATCAATTCATCCAGAAGATCTATTAATATATTTATATGCCGCTCCGTAGTATCGCCTGCTTCCTCGCCGAAGATTATTCGCATCGCATTGCCGAATGCATCGGCAACTAATTTTAAACGCGTATGGATCTCCTCTTCATTTCCTAAGTTCTCAACTACACTGAGCATATGGGACCTGATCCAGGTAATAAGCTCAAACCATAGCATACTGATACCAAATATCGCATTCATCTGCTCGTAGGTTATACATTCTCCGGGCATCATATCCTTTTTGCACTGACCGCCGGATGTAATATAGTTATACAGAGATTCTGAAAACACATAACCCGTTAAATCGCTGAGCGCAATAAGCTCATCATAGATTGCAATATCTCTGACATAGTTTTGAGAAGCAAAGGAGTTGGCCTCTTCAATGGTAAGCCGCAGATACCCCTCAAGTAACTCCTTCCACTGGCTTTCGTTTAAGTAAGGATTGATCGATGCCAAAAATGCCGCTCTTTCCGCCACATTCCTATATAGCCTGTCAACTGCCTGCTGCATGGCTTCAGTATCTCCTTGCAGCTGTGCTGTGATCATTTCCCGTATTCCTGCCGAGAACTCATTAAGCAGCTGTGAGTATGTGTTTGCGGCTCTACGGCCAAATATGATCTGCAGTTGATCTCCAAAATTTGAGTTTTCTAAGTACAGCCTGCCAAAAGCCTCTTCTGCAGTTCCAATCCCCTCATATCGGCTAATGATATAGGCTCTGATCCAGACAGTCTGATATCTTCGGGATAATCTCGCATTATAAATCATATTTATTTGGCTGAATGTGATGCAATTCGGGTCGAAATCTTTTTTCATGATCCTTTCACTCCTTAAGATAATTTTCTACAATCAAAAATTGTATACAAATGAGTTATCATAACCAGTATATTAATCTAAGTGTTCAGTTGATACTTCAAAAAAATACCATGGGATCCCCATGGTATTCAAGGTTGTTTATCAGATATTAAACTCAGTTTCTATTTACATTTCGCAAGGAGTGCTTCCCATTTCTCATCCACATACTTCTGCGCTTCCTCTATCATCCACTCATTGTCTTTTTTGAACAAGTGCTTGAATCTCCCCTGCTTCTTCATGTAATCCTCTACCGGTGTCCATTTTTTAGGCTCATAGTTCAGCTTCCATACACCGTCTTTCACTTCGAACAGCGGCCACACACGGGATTCCACAGCAAGTCTGCAAATTTCCGCTATATCTTCCGTCTCATATCTCCAACCCCTTGGGCATGGAGACATCACGTTCAGGAATGCAGGCCCTTCAGTATAGATCGCCTTCTCCGCTTTTTCATGGAAATCTTTGAAATTGCCTAAGAATGTCGTCTGGGCAACATAGGAAATCCCATGCGCAGCCATGATTGCGGTAAGGTCCTTCTTATTCTGAGTCTTACCCTGTATGACACTTCCTGCCGGCGATGTGGTCGCATCAGCGAATTTAGGTGTGGAAGATGATCTTTGAATGCCGGTGTTCATATAGGCTTCATTGTCGTAACATACATACACCATATCATGACCGCGTTCCATAGCCCCGGAAAGAGATTGAAGTCCGATATCATAAGTTCCTCCATCTCCTCCGAATGCTATGAACTTAAAGGTTTCATCAATTTTCCCTTTTCTTTTCAGCACACGGTAAGCAGCTTCCACACCGCCAGCCGTTGCACCCGCATTTTCAAAGGCACTGTGTATGTAACTGTCTTCCCATGCCGTATACGGATAAAGGAACGAGGATACTTCAAGACAGCCTGTAGCATTGGTGATGACCGCTTTGTCCTCGGGTTTTAATGCCCTCAGCACTCCTCTCACCGTGATAGCGGCACCACAGCCTGCGCAGAGACGATGACCTCCGGCAAATCGTTCCGGCTTTTCCAACTGTTGTTTTAAACTATATGCCATTACTTTCCACCTTCCTGTTCTCTTTGCCCGATATGACGGTAAACCTCGCCCGGGTTTCCTGTCTCCGCTATTTCAAACAGCTGACCATAGATCATTTCAAAGTGCTCAACACAAATATCGCGTCCGCCCAATCCATAAACATAGTTTATAACATGCGGCTTGTTTTTAAGATCATACAGCGCAGAGCGCACCTCTGCGAACAACGGTCCTCCGCATGCAGAAAAGCTTTCAGCCTTATCCATGACCGCAACCGCCTTTACTCCGGACATGGCTGCTGCCAGTTCATGCATGGGGAATGGCCTGAATACCCGGATTTTTATAAGCCCGACCTTCTTGCCTTCCTGTCGAAGTCGGCGTGCTGCCTCTCTGGCAGTCCCTGCACTGGAACCTATGATTACAAGTGCCGCCTCTGCATCTTCCATCTCATACTCCTCAAAAAGGGCGTATTTTCTTCCGGTCAGTTCTTCAAACTTCTTCGCAGTGGAAAGGATAACCGATTTAGCATTTTTCATTGCCTCTGCCTGCTGTTTTTTATGTTCCATATAGTAATTTGAGATGTCGTATGGTCCGACAGCCAAAGTATTTTCCTTTTTAAGAAGATAATTTTCCGGATTATATTCTCCTACAAAGCTTTTAACATCTTCGTCATCGATCAATTCGATATTTTCAACTGCATGACTTGTTATAAATCCATCCTGGCATACCATGACAGGCAGTCGGACTTCTTTGTTTTCTCCGATAGGCATCGCCTGTATATAGTTATCGTACGCTTCCTGGTTTGTTTCTGAATAAATCTGAATCCAGCCGCTGTCCCTTGCTCCCATGGAGTCAGAATGATCATTATTGATATTGATTGGCCCTGTCAGCGCCCGGTTGACCAGAGCCATCGTTACAGGCAATCTTGCAGATGCAGTAACATAAAGCATTTCCCACATGAGGGCCATTCCTGCGGACGAAGTTGCGGTAACAGCTCTTCCTCCTGCTGCCTGTGCGGCGTAGCAGGTAGACATAGCGCTATGTTCTGATTCTACAGCCACGAATTCCGTATCTACTTCTCCGTTTGCCACATAAGATGCAAAATATTGCGGAATTTCCGTAGAAGGAGTAATAGGAAATGCTCCCATAACATCCGGGTTGATCTGTTTCATCGCATATGCAATTGCTTCGTTCCCTGATAATCTATCCTTCTTTCCCATCATGCACCCACCTTTTCATATGAAATCGCTTTGCATGGGCAGACTTTGAAACAGATGCCGCAGCCTTTACAATGAATAAAGTCAAAATCTTTTCTCTTTCCGTTTTTAACAGGAATAGAGCTGTCCGGGCAAAACGGAACGCAGAGCATACATTGGGTGCATTTCTCTTCATGAAATATGGGGATCATAGTTCTCCACTCCCCTGTATTCACAAGAGCAGACGTTCCGCCTTCATATATTTCTCCTCCGATGGTCATCTCCTGCCATGGAGTGGATTCGTTGATTTCGCTTGCTTTTTTTGTCATCCCGCACACACTTCCTCAAGTGATTTCATGATCGCTTTCATATTGCCTTCAATTACATGCGGCCTTGATGCAAATTTGTGACGGAAAGATGCTTCCATATCCTTGATAAAATGATCAGAATCCACTACATTGCTTACTTTTACGGCAGCAGCAAGCATGGGAGTGTTTGGCATATTCTTTCCTATTGTCTCCTCAGAAATCTTTCTGGCATTTATTGTGTAAACCTCACCTTTGTATCCCCTAAGAAGCGATCTCAAATCATTTGGTTCTTTTTCACTGTTGATTATGATCGCTCCGCTCTCTTTCAATCCGCTTGTAACATCCACAGATGCCAGCAGGGTTTCATCGACAACTACGACATAGTCGGGCTTGTAGATATTTGAATGTACAGAACAGCGCTCACTGCTTATCCTGTTGTAAGCCGTTATAGGGGCTCCCATACGTTCCGGACCATATTCCGGAAAGCCCTGGACGTGTTTACCCGAGCTGAAAGCTACATCTGCCAAAAGCAGACAAGCTGTCTTGGCGCCCTGACCGCCTCTTCCATGCCAGCGAATTTCTATGATATCTTTTTCTTTCATCATTTTACCTCCCATTGCACCTTACACCTGTTCTTGGAAATAAAAAAGCTTTCGTCCTGTAAAAGGACGAAAGCTTATAGCTATCGTTATACCACCTGATACTGCATACCAACATACGCGCTCCCTGTAACGGGGGAAACCGTCAAAACCTACTGTTCATGTGAATTTCGGCCTGCAACTCAGGAGTGATTTTCGGATACTTTTCTACTGATACCGGGCTCTCACCTTCTCCGATTCGCTGTACTGTTCGAAAAATACTTACTCTCTCCGTCAAAGTTTTTATCAATTTCTTAATGAATCAAGTATAGGGGATTGAATCCTGCTTGTCAATACGAATTTTTTGGTAATACCTGAAATCATTGGTATAACTTAATTGAATAATGAAACGGTTTCGAGTAAAGTACGAAACCGTTTCATTATTCTCTATTATTCTTTTGTCATCTCATGCAGTAAACGAGGTAAATGTACTACGCTTGTTTTTTTATTTCACTAAAGCTGTGCTTGTATTACCAATCTTTCACCGTAACGTTTTTGTTTAACTCATTCCAGTCAACGGTGCAGCCGAGCGACTCCGCTATGAAACGAAGCGGCAGCATTACCCTGCCTGGTTCAATTAAGATCGGCACCACTTTGCTGTTAAGAGGATCAATCATCTTCTCAACGCCATTTACTGTTGCTGTACTCTTTCCGAGCCATAGCTCAACGGTAGTCTTGCCAAGGGTTACGGTTGCTTTCTGTTCCGCTTGATTCCAGAGAGCTGTTCCTCCCAAAGGCTCTACGACATACCGGATCGGCAGCAAAGTCCTATCCTCATATATGATCGGGGCTGCATCCATCGGTATCACTTTCTCAATCGCTGAACCTGACGTCAAGTAGCAATCGGTGTCACCAATCTCAAAGCGCAGTTTATTAATGACCTTTTCTACCTTTTGGGAAGAACCTCCGCTTCTGCTGCTGTCTTGTTTCACATTCGGTGTTGTCGCTGCGATATTGGAGTCACCTGCGTGAACTCCCCCGGTAATAACAAGTTTGAACTGATACTCCTGCCCGTTAGTAAGCCCGGTAACGGTTGCACTCGTTGAGAGGGCGGTAACTTCACCTGTTATTGCTGCAGGAGTGAAATTGATTCCCCCATCGGTAGACTGCATGACTGCTACCCCTTCAGCTTCTTCAGGTGCAGAGAAAGTCAGATACGCCTGACTGTCGCCCGAAGTTGCACGAAGATCATTAATCAATCCCGTATATGCTGCAGTTGCGATCCTGGAATACCCGTCATATTTACCGCCTGCAATCAAAAGTCTGAAATAATAAGACTGCTTTTTGGCGAGCCCGGTAACTGTTGCTGTGGTGTCAGTCTCACCGATCGGCGGATTTAATATGGCGGAATCTGTGAAAATCGCTCCATCAGTTGATTGTTGAACGATTACGGATGTTGCACCTGCCGGTGCAGTGAATGTTAGATTTGCATGATCTCCGTGCAGCTCAGCTGCCAGGTCTGCAATGCCCTGAATCTTAAGATCACTGAATTTGAACCATGAAAGCTTAGAGCAATCATGGGAAAAATAGCTGGCTATAATTCCTACTCCATTGCCGTAAACCTTAGGAAGATTTGCATTGGAGCTGTCAATGATCTTGGATGAACCATCCCAGAGGTCAACGGTGTTAGAAGATGCTTCCAGCATGATGGAATGAATATAGCCTGAATCAGGCAGAGGGTAGGACCCAAGCTTCTTAATTCCTTTTGGTTCATTGATCAGATTAAAGCCATCTCCTTTATTAAAATTCTTAACATCAACTCCATCGATCTGGTACAGGTTTACAGCATAGTTCTGGCCTCGAGAATACAAACTATATGATTGATCTATTGTGAACAGAGCACAATATCCATACAGCAAGCCCCCATCAATTTCCGTATTAAACAGGAAGCCGCCGCCTTCCATACTGTGATAATTGATTCCACTCAGATCAAGATCAAAAGTAAAGCTCTTTGCAGTAGTTTCTGCATTGGGCATGTATAAAAAGTCTTTAAATGGATGAACACCGTTACCATAGAAAATTACTTCGCTGCCATTGATAACGATATGTCTGTTAAATGCCTTTCCTCTCGGATCATCTCCACCGTTAGGAAAATCAACTTCATTCCAGTTTCCTACATGATCAAAGGCCTGCCAGGTACCTTTCAGATTGGATTCAATAACAATAGGAATGTTGTTAGTTACAGGGAAATTTTTAATCGCACCCAGCGAAGTCGAATCTGCTGCTGCAACAGTTCCTGGAGTGTAATCGACTGTGACCACATCTCCCCTTTGTATTGACTCTCCCAGCAATAAATCGACCTTTGCAGGATCAGCATTTATAGCTGCCGTGCTGGGTGTGATAGTCCACAACTTGGGAGTATCTGAGTAATAACTTCCCTGGTTGCCATGGACCTTAACTGCAAAGCTTCCGGCATCGGCTGAAGGGTCAGCCATAGCTTTATCGAATTCCAGGGTTACGATATCACCGGTCTTGCTTGTCTTGGCATTGATCAGCTGAGGCACATCAGGCCCCGTAATCGGGAATACTGCTGTAACCACTCCGGAATCTGCAGGATTAGTGGCGGCTGCCCCTGCTACCGTAAAGAAGTTTTCGGTAACTCCAGTAAGTGTATAGCCTGTTTTAGGTGTTATGGTGATCTCAGCCGAATATGCTGTAGATGCAGCGAATACAGTCGGATTTCCTATCCATGTGATTGATGCCGTATATTCTGCTGTTTCATCTGCTGTGGTATCCGGTGTTTCACCCTTAACAGGTACAGTGATCCCATCTATAGAGGGAATCGCGATTGCTGCGTCCGTTACAGTCAAAAGTGTCACAAATAGTGCATTAATGCTTTTTCCGGCTTCATCGGATGATTCAGTAATCGGTTCTCCTGCCGCAGTCTTTGGGAAGACGGCAGTAACTGTTCCGCTTTCAGCTTTATTTGAAGCCTCCGCTCCCTCAACTTTGAAAAAATTCTCATTTACACCTGTTACTGTGTAGCCTTGTTTAGGTGAGATTATGATAGTTGCCGTATATTCTGTGTCCGCAGCAAAGGTTTCCGGATTACCGTTCCACGAAACGGCTGCCGTATATTCCTTTGTCCCTTCTGTAGCTAATACCGGTGTATCCCCTATTGCCGGTACCGTTATTCCCTTGATCTCTGCTATAGATATTGCTACTGCTTCTGTTGTGTCTTCAGGTGGTCCCGCTGCCTCCTCGGCATATGCCTGCATTGGTATCATTGCGAACAATAATGCCAGCACAGTCAGCCATGATAGTAGTCTTTTTCTCATCCCTATACTCCTTTCTTCCATATCATCAATTTTGCTTTTCATTGGCACCAATAACTTACAACTCATGATATGGCATCATGATTTTATAATACACAGAATGCCATTTCTGCCTCTTTCGTAATACAAATAACGCCATATTGCCTGCTCTGATGCCATACCTTTGTTTATTTCGATAAATTTATCTAAACAGCTCATTGCTTTGATTGCATGCTTCTATAAACTTCGATAATCTTTTCATGATGATAAAAAATTTTATTTTATCTATTGACAGATCTATTTGATTGTATTATTGTATTAATTGACTAATACATCAATACAAAAGGAGGTTTATATATATGATGACGAATCAGTTCCAGTCAAACATACCAATCTATTTACAGTTGGTAGAAGATTTCAGGCAAAGAATCGCCTCAGGGGAATTACAAGCCGGTTCGAAGCTTGAATCAGTACGTGATCTGGCCATGAACTTCGAAGTCAATCCCAATACCATGCAGCGAGCGCTTGCAGAATTGGAGCGTGACGGGCTTGTTCATGCGGATCGTACGGTAGGTCGTTTTATTACAGATAATAAGGAGTTGATTATTCAAATGCGTGAAACAATAGCTCAGGGAATCATAGAACAGTTTGTTCAAAAAATGAACAGTTTAGGGTTTACTGACCAGGAAGCTATAGAACTTATCATGAAGAACGTAGAAAAGGGGGGGTGCCGGAATGAGCATACAAAATAGCAGTCAAAATATTGAAACCTTATATAACGAGCAGATAAATAAGAGCAATGATGATATTAATAAAAATACAGAGCTTGTGAAAATCTCTGATCTGACTAAAAAATATGGCAGCAAAGCTGCACTGTCTAATGTCAGCCTGACTTTGGAACCCGGCCATATCGTAGGGCTATTGGGTTCAAACGGAAGCGGTAAGACAACTTTATTGAAAATACTTGCCGGAGTCATCATGGATTACAGCGGTACAATAAAAATCAACGGAGAGAAAATAGGACCTTCAACGAAAGCTCTCGTGTCCTATTTGCCTGACAATACCTATTTCAGCCCTTGGATGCGCCCATTGGATATGATTTCATTGTTTAAAGACTTCTATTCTGATTTTGATGAACAAAAATGCTTGGATATGCTTAAAAGGCTGGGCCTTTCTGAAAAGAAGAAAATAAAGACTATGTCCAAGGGAACGATAGAAAAATTCCAGCTTTGTCTGGTCATGTCCAGAAATGCAAAGCTCTATATACTCGACGAACCCATCGGCGGGGTCGATCCTGCCGCCAGAGATTTTATAATGGACACTATTCTGATGAACTACACCGAGGGGTCCACCATTTTCATATCAACCCATCTGATCTCTGATGTAGAAAGAATGTTTGACAGCGTATTCTTTTTGAAGGATGGAGAAGTTGTCCTTGAGGGTAATATCGACGATATAAGAGCAAAAGAAGGGAAATCTATAGACCAATTATTCAGGGAGGTATTCAAATGTTAAGTAAGCTTATCAAATATGACATCCGTGCCGGCTGGAGAGATTTTGTGGGTACCTATATGGCTATAATCCTTGCTGTGCTTATTCTCCCCGTTATATTTAAGTATCCCGGCAATGAAATCGCAGATGCGATCGCCGGATCGATTGCTATTGCGATCATTATCGGGACGATCGTCATGGTAATTATAAATTTGTTTACGATATTCAACACTAATGTGTTCTCAAAGGAAGGCTATCTGACAATGACGCTTCCGGTGAAATCGCATCAGATCGTAATATCCAAACTGTTAGTTAGTGCAATGTGGATCGTGCTAACGGGAATCGTGGCGATCATTGGTCTCATTATCTTTACCGTGCTGATGAATGGAGTGCAAATAGCAGGGTTTACCGAAGCAATTAAATACATGATGTCCATTTTGGGCGGACAGAGTATACTGGCAGTGATCTTAATTATTATTGCTCTTATCGCATCGGTCGTAAAAGAGATTGCCAAGCTTTTTCTTGCATGCTCCGTTGCTCATCTAAGGCAGCTTAGCCGCTTCAGAATTCCGGTCGGCATATTATCCTATTTCGCATTTTCCTGGCTTGAAGTTGCGATCCTTGAGTTCCTTAGCAAAATTATAGGCTTATTCGTGAATTCAGATGAAATCGTAAGACAGATCAATTTAATAAATGATACGGGAGATATTCAGATGTATTTCGGTTTATTCAGTGGTGTCATGATATTTGGTATTCTCTATGCGCTGGCGCTCATAACCGCTTATAGCATGGCTAACGTCTGGATTTTAAATCATAAATTGGATTTGGATTAATGTAAAGATCATCGGACAGAATGTTATAACGTCAATATTAAAATACCGCAGGAATCCTGCGGTATTTTTAATTCGCTGCAAGCGAAGGTTTGCATGGCATTTAAGAACGAACGGCCGCATAAGTCGCGATAGCAGAACCTGCAATTAAACCGCTACTCTTCAAACGTCCTTCAGCGGATAGGGTAATCAGTCTTTTCCCAAATGATGTTACTTTTGATGTTATGATTAGAGAGTCACCTATAGGTATTGGTTTTGTAAAGTTTATTGCCATATTCCCGGTAACGGAAATATGAAGATAGTTTGCTAAAATGCCCATTGCGATGTCAAAAGCGGTGGATACGATTCCGCCGTGCATCACACTGTTTGAATTCAGCTGCCATTCCAATACCGGAAATTCCAAAGTGACAGTCTGTTCTTTTTCACTGCAGGAGACAAGTCTCGGTTCCATCAGCTGATTGGTGTGCCCTTTTTCGTTATTGATTATGACAAGAATCCGCCTCATTCCCTCTTCTAATTTTTCCTGCTTCAATAGTTCATTTAATTGTTTCATTTATATTTCCGGCTCCTTTTTTTCTACTGTATCATCCTAAAAATCCCTTCAGAATAATAGCTTCCGCTTCTTTCTCCGAAAGGCCTAATGTCATCAGTTTTATCAGCTGGTCAGATGCGATTTTTCCGATTGCAGCTTCATGAATGAGTTGAGCTTCAGAATCAAAGGCCGAAATTTCCGGTATCGATGACACTTTTGCGTTATCCATGATTATTGAATCGCATTGTATATGACCTGCGCATTTGTTATAGCCCAACAGATTCATATGGAAAACCTGTTTTGAGTCATCTTGTGCGACAGAGCGGGAAATGACCTGGGCACTTGAATCTTCACCCATTAATTTTACATTTATATTTGATTCTGCATTTTGATCCAAATATGTATGCAATCTTTCAGATACAATCAAGCGGGCATTCTTATGAAGGATAACATCCGTGTCTCTCACAGTCTGATCAACGCCCTTGATTTGTATCATTTCAAGTTCTGCGACACCGCCTTCTTCAACTTCGATTATTGTTTTAGGATTTAATATCCTTTGTCCTGTGCCGTCTCCTTCTCCATAATGTTTTTCCACGTATTTCATATGGGCTCCCTTGCGAACAAAAAACTCATGAATGCCATCATGCTGCTCATCCGCGCTGCCTGAATTGTGTATTCCGCAGCCTGCTACGATCACTACATCGGAGTCCTCACCTATTTCAAATGTATTGTAAACTACGTCACATAAACCTTCTTTTGAGAGAATAACGGGTATGTGAACGCTTTCTCCCTTGGTTCCCGGTTTTATTATGATATCTATGCCGGGCTTGTCCTGCTTTGTAATAATATCTATGTTTGCCGTGGTATTACGACTGATACCTTTCCCATCTTTTCTTATGTTATACGCACCATGTGGCACTTCATGCAGATCGGCAATTTTTTCTAAAAGATCTTTATCTATCGCAGTCAGCATTGAAAGCACCTCCTTTTATGCAATCATTCTTACAATCACAGCCCGAATTAAGACGTGATATTTTTTCTAAAAACTTTTCGTGACTCGTTATTTCACTGACCGTACCATCGTTTAATAAAATAACTTCATCAGCTAATCTCAATATTCGTTCTTGATGAGATATTATAACAATAGTGGTTTTATACCTTTGATGCATTTTCTCAAATGTCTCTATCAACCTTTGAAAACTCCACAAATCGATTCCTGCTTCCGGTTCATCAAATAAGGCCATTTTTAAATCTCTTCCAAGAATGCTGGCTATTTCAATACGTTTTAATTCACCGCCTGAAAATGTTGAATCAATATCACGGTCAAGGTAATCCTGAGAGCATAGGCCAACATCATAAAGAAGCTGGCATGACTCTGTATCATTTCTGCCTTTTGCTAAATCGAGCATTTCCTTGACTTTCAGGCCTTTAAACCTGGCTGGCGTCTGAAAAGCATAACCGATACCCAGTTTGGCTCTTTCCGTAATACTTTTGTCAGAAATATCATTACCGTCAAGTAGTATTTGCCCGCTGCTTATTGGAGTTATTCCCATTATGGCCTTTGCAAGCGTTGACTTTCCGCTGCCGTTTGGTCCTGTAATTACATAAATCTTATTCTCTTCAAATGTCAAATCAATATTTTTTAATATTTCTATTTTGCCATCGTTTCCATTTAAGGTAACATTGACATTGTTCATTTTAAGCACATTTATCATCCCCTATCTTTCCGTTGCTAATAACCGTTGTTCATATAATAATTCAAATAAATCTTATTATAACGGCATTCGCATCTATTTTACGACTATTTTGAGTTCATTATAAACAGTATATCTTACGATAATCTGATTGGAAATAGAAATTTCCTCTTTTAGCTCTATTCTATACCTTTGTACCCATTTTTTTCGGCATGACCCAAAAGATATAAAAAAGCAAATGCAGGGATTCTCAAAAGGTTACTTCCGTGAGGTGTGTTATGAATACCATAATCATCAAATCTTTTAGTAACGACAATTGCTGCACTCGCTTCATTACTTAACTCACAAATTGCGTCTTTATCTGAAATAGGGGCCTGTTCACGGTATTTTACTTCTATCAGGATATTTTTTATATTGGGATAATCGACAACAATGTCAATTTCCTTATCCTTTTTGCCTCCGCGATAATATCCGATCTTCGTGGCTTTTTGATAATAGAAAGCTGCAACGTGCTTAAAGACAGCTGTTTCGACCATTTTCCCCATTTCATCCGGATCTGTTAATAGGTCGCTGTCCATTAACACAGCATTTCTGATTGCTGCGTCTGCAATATATATCTTAGGACTGGCTTTAAGTATCTTTTTTGAGCCCATTTCAACAGGATAACTAAGGTATATCAGATTTGCGCTTTCAAGAAATCGAATATAGTTTTCAACCGTAGGGCGAGATACACCATTTAGCTCCTTGGCAATCGCTTCAATGGATACTATACTTGAAGATACATTGCATAAGTATAAGAAAATTCTTTCAAGCTCTGTTGAGTTACGAATATTATAAAGAGATGGCAAATCACGTTTTAATACTTTATCAACAACATCTTCCCTCATTACTTGCTCAGCCATCAAATCATTTGATGAAAGTGCGAGTTCAGGAAACCCCCCAACTTGCAAATATCGGTTAAAATGATTCTGAATTCCGGAGAGTTTCATCATTACTTCGGACCGCTTCTGCTGTGTGAAATTAATTAGAGCAGTGGGACGTATCGATTTATCAAGTTCAATATCATTGTTAACGTTAATAAGAGAACAATATTCATAAAATGATAAGGTTGGAACTTGAATTATACTCCAACGTCCCGCGCCACTTTCTGTGCTTCCCTTTATTAATGCAGGACTTGCAGAACCGGTTGCAACAACCTTGGTATCAGGCTGTATGTCATATATTGTTTTCAGCCATTTATCCCAATCAGCAGCATATTGTATTTCATCAAAGAAGTAATACGCATCCTGATTGGCATAGATATTTTCGTGATAGCATTCCAATATTTCATTCAGGCCGCTTAATTTTAACATTGGATGATCCAGCGATATGAATACAATTTTCTGAGGATCAACACCTCGTTTCAACAAAGTGTCTATAATCTGGTACTGTATAGTAGTTTTCCCCACACGCCTGGTGCCGGTGATCACTACAATGCGTCTGATATCAGCTTGATCGAGTCGTTTAATTGATTCGTGATAAGCGAATCGCTTGTATTCCTTTGTAAAGCTTGGATGCACTGTTGCCGTTTTCCACCAGGGATTAAATGCGGATAGAACTTTTAGTACTCCTTCTTTTGTCGTGATAGCCATTTTCCTCACCTCTTGAAATAACTATATGTTATACCTTCATTATTGTCAACATTTATTATAACTATACTTATAATAAATGTCTAAAGTTTTAAATATTTAACGTCTAATTTTTACATTCCCCAAAATGAGGCGTGAAATAAGTGCTATGTATTGCGCATTATATTTTCTTTGCAAAATAAAACATCGTACAAAAGTACGATGCATTATCTCTGTAAGATAAATGATGTGGTTTTTATGAGTATACTGCAGGAAGCTGCAAATTATCTGCTTGCGGCTTCCAATGTCAGTTACCTTCCAAGGTCAATGATGTTTTGTATAAGGCTCTTGCATTTTCCGCATTCTTCTCCGGTTTCTTCATCTATACCGGTTCCGGCACCTGTTACTTCACCAACCTTTTCTACTGTATCAGCACCGTTTTTAACTGCGTTTACTACTGTTTTCAAAGAAACTTCCTTACATCCGCATACGGAAGAGAGAATTTTCTCCAATTCACTTTTACATCCTTCACATTCTGTGCATACATTAGCTTGCTTAGTCAGATCCTCTATCGTTCTGGCACCGGCAGTCATAGCCTTTCTGATAGTTAGATAATCAACATTATTTTTTGTACAAATAATTCTGTTTTTTGCCATTATATCTATGCCTCCTTCGTATAACTCTATTGTTTAATTATACCCCAAAATATAACATTATAACAGAAATGAGCTTTCTTTGTAGGTATGGGATTAGACTATACATGGAAATTTCGATGGACGATCCCTTTTATTTGAATTTAGTGGATTTTAAATGGCAACCCTGTCCAGCTCTTCCAAATTGTATGCATTGATAAGGTTCATTAATTTTACAGGATACATAGAGTCTGTTGCATAGCCTGCTCTTCTCAACGCCCAGGCACCAAGCGAGCTGTCATGCATGACTTCTCTGTAAGGCTCATATCTTTCTTTGGTCAGCAGCAGTGCATTGTGGTCCTTCCAACTTTCGCTGATATTGTTATAGGCTCTGAAGTTTGCATCGACTCTATATGAAACCCCATTGTATTCTTCCCAGGTATTGGATACTACAGTCCCTGCAGTTCCTGTGCCTTTTATTCCAAACAGGTTATAAGAGAATTGACCCTTATACTTATCAACGGGAACACTTTGGCCCCATCCGGTTTCTAAAATTGCCTGAGCGGTCTGAAGCGCGGCAGACATCCCTGATTGTTTCCAATCCTCAACCGCCATGTTGGATGCCAGCCCAAGGAACTGGCTTTTTTCTATTACCGGTTTCGCGGGATAGACAGTCCCTGTATAAACATTTACGGTGACTTCTTCGGTGATAAGGTTTCCGTCAATATAAGAAGCCTCGGCTTTGATTTTCCATGTCCCGCCGTCTGCGGCATCAGGCGTGTATACGATTTCCTGTGCTGGATCCGATGTATCGGCAATAATCTTCTGAACTCCTGTTTTTGCATTAGTCATCACATATCTTACCCCGATCACTGTTACATTACTTTTTACTTTTAATTTCGCAGGATTTGCAGTTGTTATTACCTGATCCGGGCCTGTGCCCTGCAGTATCAGCTTTGGTGTTCCGGGGACATTGACAGGGACTATATTGCTTGTATATACCATTCCTCCGGTATCTTTTACCTGTGCATAAAGCTCTTTATTTCCAACAGCCTCGGGACCCGGGAACCAGGAATAGCCACCATAGCTGACCTTATAAAGGCTCTGCACATCACCGCTGTTAACATCTCTTACAAAGTATTCTGTTTCAGAGACATTAAAGTTTTGCGATACATTGAGGTTAACCGGCTTATCTATGGTCTGTCCTGATTTTACGCCGGTCAAGTTAAGATTCCTGCTGACCTGAACTACTGCGGACAGTTCCCTCCCGGGATAGGCCTGATTATTCTGGTCAAAGGCCGTGACCTTGATGGTTATATTGCCGTTATATTCTGCCGGTGGTGCCCAGCTATATGTACCAAGTGGATCCTGTTCTGTTGTTGTAAAGTTTTTGCCGTTATCTATATTTTTTATTTCATATTTTACATAAGCTCCGGAAAAATTGATATTGGCTGACAGATTCACTGTACCGCTGATAGTCTGATTTTCCGAAATACCTGATAGTTCTACAGTTGGTATAATATTTACCTGAATCGGAATTGCATCTCCGGCAAGAAATGTTCCGCTACTGTTATACAGCGCTGATACAAGAATTTTGTTCCCACTGTCTCTGAAGGATGGCAGCCATTCATAAGTGCTATCCAATACATTGCCTCTTGCAATGATGAATCCGGAGCCTGTCTCGGCATCAAGGATAAGATAGCGTATTTCTGAGGTGCCCACAGGCAGAGGCGATGGCAAGTCGGCCTTTAGTCCGATCTTTCCCGTTATGGTCTGTCCAGAATTTACAGAGGCAATTTTCATATCAAAAAACGGTTCGATATCGGATGTTTCGGATGAATTAACGGTTACAATCCTTGATTTATCATCCCAACGAACACCTACTCCCAATGCATTGCTGATCAGCCGCACCGGCACTAAGGTCCTGTCGTTGATTATTATTGGAGCAGTATCGCTGAAATTATAGCTATTATTGCCGTTTAAAGAATAGGCTATCAGATTCTTATCGATTCGCAGGAGTACGGAACGGTCTCCCTTTTCCACAAGGACTGACCGGGCATCGTTGTCCCAGGTCACTATAGCTCCCAGCTCTTCAGAAACGACTCGAACAGGTACCAGCATGCGGTCATTCCGGATGATCGGTGTCACATCTGTGGTAATATTCTTGCCGTCAACGATCAGCTGGATCTCAGTATCGGCTGAGGATTCAAGCATCAATCCAAAGGATGCTGTAATTATTAAGGCTGCTGCCATAATCGGCAACAAAAACAACCATTTTTTATTTTTCTCTCTAATCATATTTCCCCTCCCCCTGCTTACATTGTCAGACATTATTCTACAAATTTATATGCTTATTCTATCTTAGCCTTCGTAATAAAGTCAATGGATGTAACAGTAATGAAATAGAGGGTAATACTTTTTTAATAAATGAAAAGATTTGAATAAAAAAATGCAACCACTTTCAGTTGCATCTCGCCCAATTCGCAAGCGTTGTCTTACTCTGAGTTTCTATCAGTCTCATAAGCGATTGAATATACGGTGCTTCCCAATTACTTAGCATTTCCCTTGGTTTTGGCATATGTAATCTCCCTGTTTGTTTTCATTTTTCTTAATTATCTTCCGGAAGTTGTAAATCACAAATATAATCATCGCCTGCTTTAAACAAAAGTTAATTGCCTATGATGTGAAGTAAAAGCGTTTCTGTTCGCAAATCCACTTTATCCTGTACTCATAATCTTCTCAAAGAAAGACTTTCTTAATATTTTCAATATGATCAGAGAGTAATTCACAATCTAAACATCATACTCATGCTTGACAACAAATAATTCCAAGGGCTCATCGCTCCGATTGCCTAATTCTGTATTCGCGCCTTTGGGTATATTGACCAGCTGCCCTGCCTTAAATGTTTTAAGCTCTTTATCTTCAATCACCGCACTTAACTCTCCTCTGATAATCAGCGCATATACAATTGCATCCGTTGGGTGCTTTGGAAACACTTTACCCGGCGGGATTACAACATGATTCATAAGAAGCTTTTCATCCTTGAAGATATTCTCAAAGATCTCCTGGTCTGTTAGCGTATACCGATAAATCTTCTCCATTCTATTCCTCCCGATAAAGTGATCCTGATTGGCTATACCGACCATGGACTTTAAACTGAGTATATAACAATATTTTATTTTTGCATATACATCCTCGTCAAAGGCAAATTATTATTTACTCCTTTTGTTAATAGGAATTGATGCAAGTCGATATAGCCACAGTGAAAAGATGCCGCACAAGAATTTAAATAAAGACGCCACATACGTATAAACGTTTCATCTTTTATCTTCATAATTTCCCGTTCACTATTTAATATTTCTCCGTCTGTACTGCTCTCTATAGAGTTAATAACATTATCAGCAATACTGTCTGCATGAGCATTCTCTGTGGTCACATAAGAGATCCCTAAGATTATGATTTGATGGATATCCTGATCCTCACCCCTTACTTGTAGTCAGATGGCTCGATTGTGGGGGCTTTGGTAGATTAAAACCTCAAAGTGATGATTCTTTTTCATTAATCGGCAAGCTGTCTTATGCGTACCTGTGACACTTTCATCCCATGCCTAAAACAAAAAAACAAAAGATGAGGTGCAATACCTCATCTTTTGCTTTTTGGCGGAGAGCAACGGCCTGCGGCCTCCGGCTCGCCTCGCTCGCCGCTGTCCCTTTTGCCATCCAAGCAAAGCTTGGGGCAAAACGGCATGGGACTTTCTCACCCACTCCCGCGGTTTCGAGCTAATAT
>JAQUYC010000019.1 GCA_028692105.1 Eubacteriales bacterium
GCTTTATTGTCAATTGGATTAATATAGTTTGTCGTCGGTGTATTTCCGATCATGCCATCTGTAGTAGCGACCGGAAGTATGCAGCCACTTATTTATCCGGGCGATGTTATTTTACTGGAACAAATACGTTCAGAGGAGCAGGTGCGGAATCTGGAGGTAGGAGATATCATACAATTTCAACGAGAAGAAATATTGATAACACATCGTATTATAGAAATAGAAGAAGACAAACTGAAAAACCTGACATTTCATACAAAGGGCGACAATAACTCTGCTCCGGATTCTCAAGTAGTAAAAGCTAATGACATTAGAGGAATATACAGCCATGTAATCCCCAAAATTGGCTATCCAACGCTCATAATAAAGGGGCATTCACAAACCGGATTTGAAGATATAGAATTCTGACATACCACTTTAGTGGTATATAAAGGTAACTAAAAGCTAAAACAAAAGTATACTTCTGTACGATGTGATGCCTTCCCCCTCCTTATATAATAGAATTGGTTAATAGCCAAATTATAATCGAAAAGGAGAAATTGGAATGAAGAGAAAAATTTTGGCTTGTGTCCTTGCATGTGCTACTCTGTTTTTAGGCATGGGATATGCTTATTGGACAGACAGTCTGCAATTGGAAACAACAGCCACAACAGGGGAATTAGAAGTTAAATTTGTTGATCTGGCATTATATGGTCAATATGCAGGCCAAGATAATGAAACGGGATGGGCTGTAGTTGACGGAATCACACCAAATGGTTATACTGCAGACTGGTTCTTCCAAAGAGCTGCCGGCGGTGGTGCTAATGTAAATGTCTTAGCAGATGCAGCCGACCTGCAGGCATACAATGACAGAATCTGGGGCTATACTAAAACGAATTTTGATGCTGATTTGGTAAATCCCATACCAATCGATGTTACGATCGATGGGTATACAGCTGGTCAGACTAATGGATCAAGCAAAATTGCGATAGCTATGAATCAAATTTACCCCGGATTTGCTCAGGTCTATCAGACTGATATCATTAACACCGGTACGATTGCCGCGAAGTTAGCAGATCTTGAATTTGATGTTACCGAGTTCGCAAATGTGGCTACCAAAGACATGATCGGTGTTTCCATGGAAATACTGAGAGAGTATGCAAAAGATGAAGGGCATGTCCCGGTATTCCATACGGACAATTTATCTCCTGCAGATAAATTTACTGTCGCCGGGGTTGAGTTTATCCGTCTTTCCTCGCTGGAAACTCTAATGGCCGGACCTAACGCACCCGCTCTGCTTAATGAGACAATATATGTATTGCCTGACAACAGCAGAATGGATCTCTACATCGGTATAGCAATGGATCCTGACAAGGTTGGAAATTACACCTCCGGTTCGACTGCTGCTCTCAGCGGTAAAGATGATTCAGCTACAGAGAACCGCTCTGTAAAGTTCAACGTAGAGTTCTTGTTCGATCAGTTCAATATTGATGTTCCTGAAGGCGGAAGCAATGAACATTTAGGTGATCCGCTTCCACACTAAAATAATCAAAGTAAGTAATTGATTTTATTTATGCTTGATAATATGGTGCCTTAATAATTAAGGCACCATATTGTATAGTAAGATGTTACAGGGGATGAGGTAACGTATGAAATTAGTCGTACATAAGAAGTCTAAGAAAGCATTGCTTTTGATTCTGAGTCTGTTGATTATCCTGTCTTGTATTCAGCTTTCTCTTGTACTCCTTCAACCAAAGACAACTACGGCTGAAACGACAGTATACGAATCAAATTGCGAACTCCAATCAGCGTATAAGGTAATTATATTTCCAAATGAGGTCTATGCTGATACGACTCAGAAGGAGGGCGGTGTTTACAGCAAGAAGCTGTTAAGCTACATTCAGGCGGAATTCGGTGTTGAGTATGCAGGGAGCATGGAGGTTCCGCTGGATATTGAATACCAAATCATATCAACCGTTAACGGTTATCAGGGGAACGACAGAGAAAAGAAAATATATTGGTCAAAAGTCTTTCCTCTGACTGCTCAAAACAAAGTCAAGGAAAAAAGCGGTATCTGGAGCAAAAATGAAAAAGTCAATTTCCCATTGGCGCAGTATGATGCCTTTGCTATAAGGGCAAAAGAAATCACAGGTATGGACGTATCCAATGAGGTTATTGTATCCATGAAAGGAAAAGTGATTGCTCATACAGAGAAAGAAGACCTGGAGACACCATTCGACGTGAGTATTAAGGTCCCATTGATGGAGGATGTATTTGAAATAAGTAAACCCGGTTTAAATCCAATCAAAAATAGTATTACCGTAACAGAAGAAATTCCGGCACCCCTTGACATAGTGCGTGTTATAACCTATAGTATCTTGCTTGCTTTCTCGATAATCGGAATTGCAGGTTTGCTTTTGTACACAAGAGAACCTGATGAGCAGGAATTACTCAAAAAAAAGATAAATTCGATCCTGAAAAATCATGGAAGCCGCATAATAGCTCTGCAAAGCATTCCAAAAGCCAATTACAAGCAGCACTATAAGGTTCATAGTATAAAGGACTTGATCAAAATCGCCGATGAAATACAGAAACCGATTTATTATGAAATTGATAAAGATACCGTCGTCAAAAACTATGAATTTTATGTCATTGAAAATGAAACTATATATACGCTGTGTACTGATGAAACTGATTTATTAACTTCTACCGCTCCAAAAACGCCATAAGTATGTTTGTAGGTTTTGTTACCGAATCAAGGATCAACGTTTCCTTCGGATTATTTGAATTTATAATCCTTGTGCCGATGGAAACGATTTGAAGCCTTGGGTTTTTCTCTAAAAACAATCCACATTCATGCTTACCTTGTTCAATATCAATTTTTATCTTATCACCGTATTTTTCATTATAGATTTCAGAAATACTGCCGTAAAGCATGCTGCTCTCATCAACAGGCCATCTTGGAATGCCTTCCATATATTCATAGCTAAAGCCGCTCATACTGCTGATCGCTTCATGTGCCGAGGTTACTTTATATAAACCGACATCTGAGGTGCCAAAAGCCGAAACCTGACAGAGAAAATCACCGGTTGAAGTTGAGACCATTCCAAGATTTGAAGCACTTTCCACTATACCATCGTAAGATTCGGACATCGATTGAATACCATTTATGATTCCGTAAATAAAACTTATGATGCAGCCATTATCATCAAACGATACAACTTTATCGGGCATGTCCGTTTCAAGATAATCGAAAATGACGTTTGTTTCGACACTTCCATATGCGCTGCGGAAGGAATCTCTTGCATTATTGATAACAGCTCGCATTTTATTGACATCAGATTTATTTATTATGATTAATGCATCTGCAGCCATAGGAATCGTATCGCCGGAAATCCCCCCGTTAAATGAAGCAAGTTCAAACAATATACCTTTCCCTTGTGCATTTGCAAGTATTTCACCGATGATTTTTATAGCATTGGCTCCGCCATTTATTAAATCTTTTGATGCGTCACCTCCCTCAAGGCCGCGAATGGAAATGAGATATGGGATTTCATTTTTAGGCGCCGTCCATTCAATATCGTGCATCATATTATAGGAGGCAGTGCCTCCGCTTCCCATACCGATTGTTTTTTCATTAGTCCATGCCATATTGATCAGATAATTACCTTCAAGATGTTTTTCTTTCAACTTTTCAGCTCCGCTCATTCCGTTTTCTCCATCAGTCGTAAATATAGCACGGACCGGGCCATGGTTATTAACATTCTTTAACACATAAAGAATCACAGCCATACCGATACCACTATCTGCACCTATGCTTGTACCCTCACCGGTCAGTGCTTCCTCAGTTTGTACGATTTTCACGGGATCGTTGACAGGGTCAAATACGGTTTCATCTGAAATGGCAATAGCTGTGTCCATATTGCATTGAAGTATAGTGACAGGCATCTTTTCGTATCCTGATGCTGCAGGTTTATTTATAATTACATTGTTTGCGCTATCTCTTATAACTTCAAAACCATTTTGTTTCGCCCAGGATCGCAAATAAGTGCTGATTTCTTTTTCATGGCCGGATTCCCGCGGGATTTGAGATATCATTTGGAATTCCTCTATTATGGCAGCTTGTACAGCGCTGTCGTCCGGTTTTAATTCTTTAGTCCCGATACAGCCTGTAAATATGGTAATACATATACTCAATATCAGTATAAGTGAGATTTTTTGTTTCATATGGGTTCCTCCGCATCTTGCTTTAATAAACATAATATCATATAATCATAATATAATACAAATAGCATAATTCACTCAAAGAATAAAAAAACAGGAGAACATACTTATGGATAAAAGTCTGGAATTGCCTGTTTATCTTTTCCATCAAGGAACATCTGCCAAGGCCTATGAGTTGATGGGCGCTCATCATGCAATACAAAACGGAACGGATGGATTTATTTTCCGTGTCTGGGCTCCTAATGCAAAAAGCATTGCGGTCACAGGTGATTTCAACAATTGGGACAATACTGAATTTACAATGGAAAAAATCACATCTCAAGGCATTTGGCAAATCTTTATACCCCACATCAAAGAATATACTTCCTATAAATATTGTATTGAAGATTCACATGGGAATAAGATCATGAAAGCAGATCCCTATGGTTTTCATATGGAAACAAGACCGCAAACCGCTTCGAAGACTTTTAATATCGAACGGTATGACTGGAAGGACCTAAAATGGCGTAACAGGCAGCAAACAAGGGAATCCCGGTCTGCACCGATGAACATCTATGAGGTTCACTTAGGTTCCTGGCGTAAATATCAAGATGGCAATTATTTTGATTATTACAAATTGGCAGATGAGCTTATACCATATGTCATAGACATGGGGTATACTCATCTGGAATTAATGCCTGTTTCCGAATATCCCTTTGACGGTTCATGGGGCTACCAAGTGACGGGCTATTACGCTCCCACCTCAAGATACGGTTCACCGGAAGGATTTATGTACTTTGTTGATGCTTGTCACCTGGCGGGTATATATGTGATTCTTGACTGGGTACCCGGGCACTTTCCAAAAGACAGCAACGGGCTGTATAGATTTGACGGAAGCAGCTGCTATGAATACGATGACCCCCTGAAGAGCGAACACGAAGAATGGGGAACGATGATCTTTGACTGGGGCAGAAATGAAGTCAGAAGCTTTCTCATTTCCAACGCCATGTTCTGGATGGATAAGTACCATATCGACGGTATCAGAGTAGATGCGGTGGCTTCTATGTTATATCTGGATTACGGAAGGCAGGAGGGAAAATGGAGGCAGAATGTCAATGGGGGAAGGGAGAACCTTGAAGCAGTTTCGTTTATTCGGGACCTGAACAAGATAATATTTGAATTTTATCCAAATGCTCTTATGATAGCAGAAGAATCCACTGCATGGCCGATGGTAACCATGCCTGTTCATTTAGGAGGTTTGGGCTTTAATTTTAAATGGAACATGGGCTGGATGAACGATACACTGCAATATATAAGAACAGATCCTTTTTTTCGCAAAGGTGTTCATAACAATCTGACATTTCCTCTTACTTACTTTTCATCTGAAAACTTTATTCTCCCGCTTTCTCATGATGAGGTTGTTCATGGAAAAGGCTCGCTGTTGAATAAAATGCCGGGCGATTATGAATCCAAATTTGCAAACCTAAGAACATATCTGGCATATATGATTGCGCATCCCGGAAAAAAACTGCTCTTTATGGGAGGAGAACTGGCTCAGTTATCTGAGTGGGATTTTAATAAGGAATTGGACTGGGGTCTTCTTGCCTTTGACATGCATAAGAAATTCCATGATTTTATAAAAGAACTCAATCTTTTTTATATAGCATCATCTGAACTATGGGAACTGGATAACGATTGGGATGGATTTCAGTGGATCTGTCCTGATAATTCCGATTGTAATGTCGTCATTTTTCGCAGAATCAATAAAAATGGTGATGAATTAATCATCGCCTGTAATTTTTCTCCCGTTTACAGGGAAAAGTATCAAATCGGCGTTCCAAAACAAGGTGTTTATCAAACTGTTTTTCACTCAGGCCTGACGAAATACGGCGGCACCTGTAATGACTCTGAAAGCCAAATCAAGGCAGATCCTATCAGGCATGATGGATATGACTATTCCATAAAAACAGATCTGCCCGGTCTATGTACAATTTTTTGGAGGTGATTGAAATGTCTCGTGAAAAGAAAAAAGAAATGATAGCCATGCTTTTGGCTGGTGGACAGGGGAGCCGGCTTGGAATTCTTACAAAACATGTAGCAAAGCCTGCGATTCCATTTGGCGGTAAATACCGTATCATCGATTTTACGCTGTCTAACTGCGTCAATTCCGGTATCGATACAGTCGGCGTACTTACGCAGTATCGGCCTTTAGAACTGAACTCCTATATTGGCAACGGACAGCCATGGGATCTGGATAGGCTATTCGGCGGTATCAGTATCTTGCCTCCGTATACAAAATCAAAAGAAGGGGAATGGTATAAGGGAACAGCGAACGCAATTTATCAGAATATCGAATATATTGAAATGAGCAATCCGACCTATGTTCTGGTTCTCTCTGGAGATCACATTTATAAGATGAATTATAAAATGATGCTGGAATATCACATTGAAACAGAGGCTGCCTGTACTATCGCGGTATTGAATGTACCTCCTGAAGAAACATACCGATTCGGTATGATCAATACAGATGAAAATCTAAAAATCTACGAGTTCGAAGAAAAACCACTTCATGCGAAAAGTACAATGGCATCAATGGGGGTATACATTTTTACTTGGGAGAAACTAAAAAGCTACTTGATCGCGGATGAAGCCAACAAAAAATCAGAAAATGATTTTGGCAAGAATATTATGCCGATGATGCTCGAAGCAGGGGAAAACCTCTACGCATATGAATATAAGGGATATTGGAAAGATGTTGGAACAGTTGAATCCTTATGGGAATCCAATATGGACCTGTTGGATCCCGATGTCCCAATCGAGCTGAACGATCCGCCCTGGAGGATATATTCCAGAAACGAGACTCTTCCTTCGCAGTACATAGGAAACAATGCCAAACTGAATAATGTAATGGTCTCTGATGGATGCAGCATAAACGGCGAACTTGAAAAAAGCATTATATTTCCCGATGTAAAGATAAAAGAAGGTGCTGTAATAAAGAACTCGATCGTAATGCAGGGGGCAACTGTGGGAAATAACACTGCTCTAAATTATGCTATTATCGCATCGGATACTGTTATAGGAGATAATGTTTGTATCGGAGCAGGAGCCGCCATGGGGCCTGATGGGCATCACCCTGAAATCACTGTAATAGGACCTTACATTACCATTGATGACGGGGTGGTAATACCGGCAGGAGCCATGATCGAGGAAAGCATCATAAAAAAGGAGGGTGAATGATATGAACGCATTAGGTATTATTTTTTCATATTCAGAGTATGAAAATCTAAGAGAACTGACGAAAATTCGTACACTTGCATCAATACCCTTCGCAGGAAAATACAGAATTATTGATTTTATACTTTCAAATTATGTAAACTCAGGAATCCATGATATTTCGATTATAACAAAAATCAATTATCATTCACTTGTTGATCATTTAGGTGCAGGAAAGGAATGGGATCTCACCAGGAAAATCGGAGGATTGAGAATCCTGTCACCATTCTCGACTCCGGGCTCATTAGATAATACAGGCAATTATAAGGGGACCATCGATGCATTATATAAAAGCATGCATTCCATAAAACGATCCATGGCCGAATATGTGATAATTGCAGGGAGCAACTTTATTTGCAGTATCGATTATGAAGAAGTACTTAAAAGCCATATTGAGAGAAATGCCGATATTACTTTGATTTATACATATCCGAGAGAAGGGGAAATTCTCCCTCATGGCGCGGCAATGATACGAATGGATGAATCTGAGAGAGTATATGAACTTAATTACAATAAAATGGATAGCATCTCTCAGGATATGCCGGTCTGTATGAGCATGTTTGTTTTAAGGAAATCATTATTAGAATCATTGGTAGCCGATTCTATTGCCTTTGGGCGTTACGATTTTTATCGGGATATTATTCAAAGATTATGCGGTAATCTGAATATTTTAGGGTATGAGCACAAAAATATCTATTTTGAAGTCAGCAATGTAACCGATTATATGAAAGAAAATATGAAACTGCTTGATGAACAGACAAGTAAAAAGGTCTTCGAAAAACCGGTATATACGAAAATAAAAGACAGCGTTCCGGCTTATTATTGTGCAGGAAGTCAGGTCTCCAATTCTATTATATCTGATGGCTGCAAAATAGAAGGAACGGTAATTAACTCGGTTTTGTCGAGGGGGGTCATTGTAGGCAAGGGTTCGGTTGTTAAAAATAGTATTATTATGCAGGATACAGAGATACTGAATAACGTTACCCTGAACAACGTAATTCTTGATAAGGAAGTAATCGTACGCGAAAACCGTCAGCTTGTAGGTCACGAAACCTATCCGGTAGTGATTGAAAAGAAAAGCATAATCTGATAAGCTTTACATATTTTTAATAACACTTTTCTGAATCGGTGTGAAATGTTATAATTTTGCATTAAATATTTAACTGGCAGGTGAAAATAACTATTGAATATTCTATTTATAAGCACAGAGGCAGAACCCTTTGCCAAGAGCGGTGGACTTGGCGACGTTATAGGCTCACTGCCCAGAGAACTGAACAAGCTTGGAGCCGATGCCAGAGTCATGCTGCCATTGTACAAGGGCATTCGAGACAATTTCAAAGATTCAATGAAATTAATAAAGGATTTTACCGTAATGCTTTCCTGGAGGACTCAGTATTGCGGCATTTATCAAATGGATTATAAAGGAGTTACTTTTTATTTCCTTGATAATGAACAATACTTTGACAGAGACGCATATTATGGGTATTACGATGATGGCGAGCGATTTGCATATTACGCAATGGCGGCTCTTAAAGCATTGGATTTTATTGATTATAGACCCGATATACTGCACTGCAGTGAATGGCAAACCGCAATGGTGCCCGTTTACTTGAAAACGCTGTTCCGGGATAATCTCTCTATGGCCAGATTAAAAACGGTATTTACCATTCATAATATCGAATACCAGGGAAAATATGATAAGGTCATTCTCAGAGACCTCCTCGGATTACCCGAAACAGACAGAGGCATCCTGGAATATAATGGTGTAATCAACTATATGAAGGGGGCAATAGTTACATGTGACAGATTGACGACAGTAAGCCGCACATATGCCGAAGAGATTATGTTCCCGTTTTATGGGAAGGGACTTGACAATATAATAAAAGAAAACCGCTATAAGCTTAGCGGCATATTGAACGGAATCGATACCAATCTGTATAATCCGTACAGAGATGGTTTTATCGCCAAGAAGTACTCAAAAACCAAACCGGAGATGAAACAGTATAATAAAACAGCTCTGCAGAACAGCCTTGCTTTGAATCAGGATGAAGAAATACCAATAATAGCGATGATCGGAAGGCTGGCAGAGCACAAAGGTATAGATCTTGTCATCGGCGTATTTGATGAACTGATGACGGAAAACATTCAGTTTGTACTACAGGGGACAGGTGAATCCAAGTATCAAGAATTTTTCCGAAAAAAAGCAAAACAGTACACGGGACGCATGTCGGTAAATACTACATTTTCTGCGGAGACAGCGAACAGAATCTATGCGGGAGCAGATCTTTTTCTGATGCCGTCCATCAGCGAACCGTGCGGACTGGCACAAATGATTGCTTTACGTTACGGTACTATCCCCATCGTAAGAGAAACGGGCGGTTTGAAGGACAGCATTGTTCCATACAACCCGGAAACAGGAACGGGAAATGGCATTTCATTTCGATCAATAAATGCACAAGATATGATTGGAGCAATTAAAAGAGCTATCACACTTTATTGGGATAAAGCTCATTGGAATACCTTGATCAACAATGGAATGAAATCAGATTTTTCATGGAAAGTCTCATCAAAGGAGTATATCAAGCTCTATAAAGAAATGTTAAAATAGAAAAGTTATGACCAAATATTAAAAAAGAGCGGCAGAAAGGCAGCAGCGCATGGATAAAGTCTATACTACCGGGAAAATATCAAAGTTGATTGACGGAAAGCTCATGAGGCATTTCGGAAGAGAACCGGATAATGCAACAAAGCAGCAGCTCTACAGGGCAGCTTGTTTTGTGGTGCGGGATATTTTATCGGAAAAGTGGTTGAAAAACCATGAAATCGTTTGTTCTCAAACAGAAAAACAGGTTATTTATCTCTCGATGGAGTTTTTGCCGGGGACTTCTCTAAAAAACAACCTCTTTAACCTTGGATTAGAGGATGTATTTAAAGAAACCTTAGCTGAATATGATCAGGATATGGAAGAATTATATATGCTGGAACCGGATGCGGGTCTCGGAAACGGAGGCCTGGGAAGGCTGGCATCCTGTTATTTGGACGCAGTGTCTTCATGCAACATGTTTGGACAGGGTATGTCCATATGCTATGAGTACGGAATATTCAAACAAAAGATTCAGGACGGCAGACAGATCGAAAAGCCGGATGATTGGCTTGATTTAGGAGATTGCTGGCTGATTACTAAAGAGGATGAGGCGGAAGAGGTTCACTTCGGGGGAAAGCTCTCGGAAGTATGGGATGATAAGGGAAGAATGAAACTGATTCATGAGGATTATTTATCAGTTATCGCAGTTCCAAAAGACATGCTGATCTCAGGCTACCAAAGTGACGTCGTCAACACACTGAGGCTATGGAAGTCTACATCGCCAATCAGTATTGATATGGAGCTGTTTGCTAAGGGAGAATATCTTCACTCAATGGAAGAAAAACATCAAGCTGAAATCATATCAAAAATACTGTATCCTGAAGACGCCCATGATGAAGGAAAGATATTACGAATGAAACAGCAGTATTTCTTTACTTCTGCCTCCATGCAGTCATTAACAAAGCGTCATATGCAGTCATACAATAGTCTTGATAATTTTCATGAAAAAATAGCGGTGCATATAAACGATACTCATCCTACGATGGCTATTCTAGAGCTGATGCGTATTTTTATGGATATCTATGACTACAAATGGGATAAAGCATGGGATATAGTATCAAAGACAATTTCCTATACTAACCATACTGTTATGCCTGAGGCTTTAGAGCAATGGCCTGAATCGCTTTTTTCCGGACTTCTTCCAAGACTGCATTCCATATTAAAAGAAATCAATCGCAGGTTTGACGAAATACTGGCGGCTGCGTATCCAAACGATGAGCAGCTTCGCAATGAGATGGCCATCATCCATAACGGGAAAATAAGAATGGCAAATCTTTGTGTAGTAACGGCACATACTGTAAACGGCGTATCTTCTCTGCATAGCAGGATTATTAAAAATAAGCTGTTTCGCGGCTTTTCTGCGATGACACCGAATAAATTCACAAATGTTACTAACGGCATAGCTTACCGCAGATGGCTTTGTCAGGCGAACCCAAATCTATCGGATTTGATTGAAGAACTCTGTGGGCCGGGATTTAAAAAGAACTCCAATAAGCTTGAGAAATTGATGAAATACAGGGAAGACAGCTCTGTTCTGGAGAGATTTGCCAATGTGAAACGAGAAAACAAGATCAAGCTTGCAGATTACATTAAAAACCATAATAATATTATTGTGGATCCGGACTCAATATTCGATGTGCAGGTCAAACGGCTGCATGAGTATAAACGACAGCTTTTAAACTTAGTCCATATAATTGACCTCTATCATAGAATAAAAGAAAATCCGAATCTTGAACTGCAGCCCAGAACATTCATCTTTGGAGCAAAGGCCGCAGCGGGTTATTATATGGCAAAGCAGATCATACTATTAGCTTGTAAGCTGTCGGAACATCTTGAAAAGGATCCGCACGTGAGAGACAGGATTAAGGTAGTCTTTCTTGAAAATTATTCTGTATCCCTATCTGAGCTGATTATGCCGGCAGCCGATCTTTCAGAACAAATATCACTGGCAGGAAAGGAAGCTTCGGGAACGGGAAACATGAAGCTGATGCTTAACGGCGCAGTGACTATCGGTACCATGGACGGCGCCAATGTTGAGATTTATAATGCCGTAGGAAATGACAACATTTTTATTTTCGGTATGACAGCCGAGCAGGTGGAACAGCTCAGAATAAGCGGGACTTACAGCCCCTGGAGCTATTATCAGGACAATCGGAACATCTCTGAAATTATTAGATTCCTTGCCGGCGGTATCCACGGAGTTTCCTTTAGTGATATTATAAATTCTCTGACAACCGGTTTTAACGGAGAAGCGGATCAGTATTATGTCATAGCCGACTTTGAAAGTTATAAGACAGCTCAGTCGGCAGCTGCAACCACTTATCAGGACGCTTTTCGCTGGGGCGGGATGTCCCTTACAAATATTGCAAAAGCCGGTGCTTTTTCAGCTGACAGGAGCGTCAGAGAATATGCTGACAGGATTTGGGGGATACAACCGCTATATGATTGAATTTAATTCAAAGAATGAGTATTACAAATGGCCTTTCGGCTCAATCGCAAAGAATTCGGATTTATTCATGCGAATCAATATTACAGGGGAAAAACCGGTTATTTCTGCTTTATTGATCCTGAACAATGACACGGAAGGAAGCATAATAACACAAGAAGGTACCTGCGAAGGAGAATCACTTTATTCCTTTTCATTACAGATCGATAAAATCGGTCTGTACTTTTATTATTTTGAAGCCGTATACCGGGATGACAGCAGAGAGAAGACTCCAATCCACCAACTGACAGTGTATTCAGCTGATTTTAAAACACCCCAATGGCTGAAAACAGGAGTGATGTATCAGATATTTCCTGACCGTTTTGCTAAAAGCAAAGATTATAAACCTCCGAAGCAGAATAAAAAATATATCTTGAGGGAAGATTGGGGCGGAATGCCTAATGATCAACCTGACGAGCATGGTATTATTCAGAACAATGATTTCTTTGGCGGAAATCTCAGGGGCATAATTGAAAATCTGGATTATCTTGAAACGCTTGGTGTCACAGTGATTTATCTCAATCCAATTTTTGAAGCGTATTCTAATCACCGCTACGACACCGCAGATTATAAAAAGATCGATCCCTTGCTGGGTAATGAAGAAGACTTTATTGAGCTGTGCGAAAAGTCCCGTTTTAGAGGGATGAGGATAATCCTTGACGGCGTATTCAATCATACGGGCAGCGACAGCATTTATTTTAATAAAACTGGACGTTATCGCGAACTGGGTGCTTATCAAAGCATTGATTCACCCTACTATAGTTGGTATCGCTTCACTGAATTTCCGGATCATTATGATTCGTGGTGGGGGATCGATACACTTCCCGGTGTGAACGAAACAGAACCATCTTATCTTGAATATATCGTTACAGCAGATGATTCGGTAATCAAGCACTGGCTGCGATGCGGAGCATCAGGCTTCCGACTGGATGTAGCGGATGAATTGCCGGATATATTTCTGGAAGCAACGCGATCGGCAGTAAAAGAAACTAAGCCCGACGGAGCCTTGATAGGTGAGGTCTGGGAGGATGCATCCAACAAAATTGCTTATGGCCGCAGGAAAAAATATTTTTTTGGAGATCAGCTTGATGCGGTGATGAACTATCCCTTGAAAAACGCTGTCATCGACTATCTTGTCCAAAGAAAAGACGGTATTGAGCTGGAACAAGTCGTAAACAGCATATGGGAAAACTATCCGAAGCCGGCTTTCAACGCTTTGATGAATATACTCGGAACTCATGATACCAGAAGAATACTTACGGTACTCTCAGAAAACAGTCAAAATTATGATTACTCAAGGCAGAGGCTATTCCTTGCACAGCTTATCATTTCGTTAATGCCCGGAATCCCATGTGTATATTACGGCGATGAGATCGGTATGATGGGAGAAAAAGACCCATTCAACAGAATGTGTTTTCAGCCGGAAAACGGTGATAAGAATATCTTTCATTTTTTTAAACGTTTATTTGCTTTCCGGAAAAGGATTAATAACTTTGAAGATTATGATTTTAAACCTCGAAGAGCAGAAGGGAGCTTCTATTCATTCAGCAGATTCGGTGATAACGGGCGGGTTGTTATAGCGACAAATGCGGGAAGCCGGGATTATTTATTGAATCTGGCAATGTGTGAAAAAGAATATCTGAAAGATCTCTTTATCAGCGGTTCTGTATTCTATGAAAGGCAGGGTGTGTTCCGGATCAACGAGAACTCCGGGATTGCGGCATATATCCTGCGTTCCTGATAAATATGCGAACAGCCTTTAAGCCGCCGACTAAAAATCTTTATTAAAAAAAGTATTTTACAATCATGAAGGAATATGTTATACTACCATTTGTTTGATGAAAAAAGTTGATTGCTATTGAAGCATTGCAAAATATACAATGAATAATCCGCAAATCGAAGATTTGTGATTTCCCAGCATAAATTCTGAAAGTGGCTCTGATGAGTCCGACAGAATGTTAAAAGGAGGTGCGGCAGGTGTCAAGAAAGTGTGAAATATGTGGTAAAGGTCAAGTTTCTGGAAACAATGTATCCCATTCCAACAGACATACCAGAAGAAAGTGGAATGCAAATATTCAGACTGTAAAAGTTAATGAAAATGGGACTATTTCAAGAAAAAATGTGTGCACGAGATGTATTCGCAGCAATAAGATCAACCGCGCTATCTAATTATGAAGAAAAAAACCTGCAGATTCTGCAGGTTTTTTATTATGCTTTTTCTTATATAAAGATTTCTAAGCCGCACTGTTTCTTTTCAGCAATTAAACAATTTAAATCCGCAGAAAATCATAAGACCACCCATTACGATGAGCCAGATCTTTGATGGAAGAAGAAAAGCACATAGGGTTACGATTCCTATGATCAGCAATATTAATCCAAACAGTTCGACCTCGCCGGGCTTCCGGCAGCAGCCTTTTTTATGTTTCATAGTTTTCACTTCCTAATAATATCAAAACTACATCGATCGGAGCAGGTTCCCGTTAATTCAGCATTAAATATGCGACTGCTATTATAAGACCGATCAATACAACGTACCAAATATAAACTGGGACGGTATGTATTATCAGTACTAAACCTATAATAGCCATAGCGACTCCGGAAATCCTGAAAATCATTCGCCTTTTTCTCAAAACAACCACCCATAACCATTGTATGTCTCCCGGGAAAGTATAGTGCAAAAATTATTGCTCATTTAGTTGCCGATATGATAAAATGGACAGCAGTAAGGGGGCGAGAGGGTTGCTTTATAAACGCGAAACTAAAGAAGGCACTATTTCCGTTGATAAGTCAGTCGTCGGGAAAATCATAATTGAAGCAGCGGAACAATTTAGCGGTAAGGTATTTCTATCGAACCATAAAGGGAAGACAGCCGGTTTCGTTCCAATAATCGGGGGCATTGATGACAGTGACTTTATGGATATTACCATTGGGGAAAACGGTATTGATATTAAATTCTATATTGTGATTCGTTTCGGTACAAGCATCAACCGTGTCACTGAAATGATGATCGAGAGAATAAAAAAACATACTGCGGTAATTACGGGTCTTGAAGTAAACAGCATTGCAGTGGTAGTTACCGGTATCATTTCAAAACAAATGGTCAGAAGAAATATTGAGATCAGAAGGTAGTCGAGGTTATTGCAATGAATCTGCAAAAAAAAGTATCCGAACTTAAGGGGATTGGACCAAAAAAATCCGCCTCTTTGAGTAAACTGAATATTGATACCATTGAGGATCTATTATATTTCTATCCAAGAGATTACGAAGACCGACGTGAACTCAGAGAGATTATTTCCCTGCATGAAGGGGATACGGCATTGATTAAGGGCAAACTGATTCTCATGTTTAGAGGAAGAATTCCCGGGAGGAGACAAACCTTAAAGCTTTTGATTCAGGATGAGAGCGGAGCAATAGAGGTTATTTTTTTTAATGCGGGACATCTGGTTAAATCCTTGAAACAAAATGAGGAATATTTTTTTTACGGCAACGTGAATGTTAGCCGGGGCAGAATACAGATGCTCCACCCTGAAATAACAAAATATGAGCAAGGCCAAAAACTGTCGATAGTTCCTATATATCCTCTCACCGGCGGCATTTCACAGGGAGAAATGCGTAAATGGCATAAGGAAGCGCTTAAGCTTCTGCCTGAGCTAAATGAATATTTGCCTGAACTCACTCTAAAAAGAAACAGGCTTTGCGTGCTCTCTTACGCTATTGAGAATATACATTACCCACAGGATAGACAGAAACTAATGGAAGCCAAATACAGGCTTATTTTTGAAGAATTGCTGCTCCTTCAGACCGGCTTACTTTCAATCAGGAAAAAGATGAATTTTAGTGACCGAGGAATTTTATTTTCAAATAAAATATCGATTGACAGCTTTTTAAAGTCATTCCCTTTTTCACTTACAGGAGCACAGCAAAGGGTTATCAGCGAAATCAATGCGGATATGGAAAGCGGCAAAGTAATGAATCGGCTCGTTCAGGGAGACGTGGGTTCTGGCAAGACTATAGTAGCGGCAGCAGCCATGTATAAGGCTGTAAAAAGCGGTTTTCAAGCTGTCATGATGGCACCGACAGAGCTATTGGCCAGACAGCATTTTGAAAGTCTTGATTCGGTCTTTATTCAGCACAAAATAAATGTGGGTTTTTTATCCGGAAGCCTTTCTGCAAAAGAGAAAAAAGAAACTTTAAATAGGATAGAATCCGGAGAAATCGATATTATAATAGGTACGCATGCATTGATTCAACCCAATGTGAATTATAACAATCTCGGATTGGTTATTACAGATGAGCAGCATCGCTTTGGTGTTAACCAACGAGAAATACTATCAAAAAAAGGAATGAATCCGGATGTGCTTGTCATGACTGCAACTCCGATACCCAGAACGCTTGCAGTAATTCTTTATGGGGATCTTGATATATCCGTAATTGATGAAGCGCCGCCCGGAAGGCAGCAGATCGTTACAAGGGCTGTAAAAGAGGATGGCAGGGATGCTGCTTATGAATTTGTCAGAAGAGAAGTCGGAAAAGGGCGACAGGCTTATGTTGTTGCACCTCTCATTGCAGACTCTGAAAATGTGGATGCAAGATCTGCTCTTGGACTTTACGATGAATTAAAAGATAGGTTTTATGAATTTACAATTGCTTTTCTTCATGGTTCAATGAAGCAGACTGATAAAGACCGCGTCATGCAGGATTTATATTCCGGAAAAATACAGATACTTATATCTACGGTAGTAATAGAAGTGGGAATAAACGTACCAAATGCATCTGTAATGCTGATTGAAAATGCAGAACGCTTCGGACTTGCTCAGCTTCACCAGCTCAGAGGAAGAGTCGGGAGAGGAAAAGAGCAATCTTATTGTATATTGATTTCTGAAGGAGACTCATCTGTTGCGCAGGAAAGAGCAGAAATCATGAAAGCAACAAATAATGGCTTTCTTATTGCGGAAAAAGACCTGGAATTAAGAGGACCGGGAGAATTTTTCGGCATGAAGCAGCATGGAATACCGGAGTTTAAACTTGCAGATCTTGTAAAACATATAAAAATATTAAACTCCGTTCGTGAGGAAGCAGAACTTATTCTGAATGAAGATGAATTTCTGACGAAAAAAGAAAATTACATTTTAAAGAATAAGATAGAAAAACTATTTCAAAACACGGAGCGCATAAACATATGAATTCAATTAATTGATTTTTTTATATCTTATGGTACAATTAAGCAATAAAGGGGGCTTCATAAATGCGCATTATTGCCGGCGAATTCAAGGGAAGAAGACTGAATGCTCCGAAAGACGACAATATCAGACCTACAAGCGATAAAGTAAAAGAAGCTATTTTCAGCATAATAGCGGCAAATATTGCGGATGCGGTAGTCATTGATCTTTTCTCGGGAACGGGTAATTTAGGGCTTGAAGCTCTCAGCCGAGGATCAAGCCGATGCTATTTTGGAGACAGATCAAAAGATAGTATAAAAATTACACTGCAAAATATTAAGTACTGCAAACAGGAAGACAAATCAATAACAATTCTTGGAGACTTTGAAAAGGTTCTTCGGAAAATTCCTGAAAAAGCTAATATCATTTTTTTAGATCCCCCATACAAGGCCGGTCTTTTAGTAGGATGCTTTGATTTGATTTCCGAACTTTCATTACTTTCAGAAGAAGGGGTGATCGTAGCTGAGCACGCTGCAGAAGAACCGCTACCTGATGTAATGGCTGGATTTACAAGAATTAAAGAAAAGAAATATGGATCTATCTCAACAAGCATATATTCATCAGCTGATGATTTGGAGGAAGGCAACAAATGATAAAAAAGGTACTTTATGCTGGATCTTTTGATCCGATCACAAACGGACATCTGGATTTGATCAACAGAGCATCAAAGTTAGGAGATCAGTTAATAGTAGGAGTGATTCAAAATCGTTCAAAGGTCCCCTTTTTTACAGTAGAAGAAAGAATAGATATGATCAAAGAGGCAACAGCTAATATCAGCAATATTGAGATCGATCATTTTGAAGGGCTTTTGGCAGACTATGTAAAACAAAATAATATTGATGTAGTTGTAAGGGGTTTGCGTGCTTCAATGGATTTTGAATTTGAGATACAGATGGCTCAGATGAATGCGAGATTGTACAATAATGGTGTGGAAACGATATTTTTAATGACCAGCCCCGACTATTCTTTTGTCAGTTCAAGTATAGTAAAAGAAGTTTTCGTCTTGAATGGAGATATAAGAGGCCTGGTACCTGATAAAGTACTGGAATATATGAAAAATAAATGTCAAAGAAAAAGGGAGGATCGCTGATGAAGGTTTTAGAACTATTGGATGAGATTGAAGAGATAGTTGATACAAGTTCGGGCTTCCCGCTTACAGGGAAAATTTTAGTTGATGCGGAAGAAATCCTTGAGATAGTAAAAGAGATAAGAGTTGAACTTCCGGATGAGATCCAGCAAGCACAATGGATCAAGGACGAAAGGCAGCGGATTCTGCAGGAAGCAAAACAAGAATATGAAACCATTCTGAAGGATGCAAAAGTACAGGCTGAAGCATTGATAGAAAATGACGACATAACTGTTAAGGCAAAAATGCGTGCAGAAGAGATTATGAGAATAGCAGAATCAAATGTTAAATCATTAAAAATGAGTACCTTTGATTACATAGACAGCATTTTGTATAATTTCCAGGATAAAATGGATCAAATGAATGCCATGTATTTTCAAGATATGTTCAACAATTTACAGACTACATTTGAGAAAATTAACGGTACAATAGCGGAAAACAGAAACGAAATCAAAGATATGGTTTATAAAACGCAGATTGAAAACAACGATTAACAGGTATTTTCTCTTTCTATTGTTAATATGATTAAAGTATGAAAAATGGAAAGAGAAGAAGAACAATATATATTATAGCCGGTGTACTATCATCCGCCGGCTGCTTAGTGATGATGGCATATCCTGCCATTGCATTAAATGCGGCACAAAAAGGCATCTATCTGTGGGCAAGCACTGTATTGCCTGCATTACTGCCTTTTTTTATTTGTGCAAACTTTATGACTGTTCTGGGACTTCCTGCATATATCGGAAGAATCTTTGAAAAACCGTTTCAAAAGCTGTTCGGAGCTCCGGGTTTATCTGCATTTGTCTTTTGTGTCAGCATTACATCCGGATATCCGATGGGTGCGAAATTAATCGGAGACTTTGGGAGAAGCAAAGCGATAACGCAAAAAGAAGCGAAAAGAATGCTCTCTTTTTGCAGCACATCCGGTCCGCTTTTCATGCTCGGTGCAGTGGGAGCAGGCATGCTTGCTTCACCGGCGGCCGGAACAGCTATTGCTTTATCACATTACATAGGTGCTCTTCTCAACGGGATCATGTATCGAACTTTTTCCGCAATAAGAACAAAATTATGCAAAAACAGTACAATCGAAAAAAATGAATCAGCAAGCAGAGCAGTTTATAAAGCTGCGTTTCCGAAAGGGAATCTGCTGGATATATTTACAGATTCTCTGATTTCCTCATTTCGTGCGCTTGGTATAATATGCGGTTACATAGTATTGTTCATGCTTGCAGCTGATTTTTTGCAACTCTCCGGTTTACTTGATCCATTAAAAGACGATTACGGCAAGGGCTTTATCAAAGGCTTGCTTGAGATGACGATCGGCTGCAGCAGTATTGGGGAGAGCGGCGGCCTTTCGCTGCTCAATCAGTGCATACTCTGCACTATCCTTATTTCTTTCGGCGGATTTTCTATATATGCACAATCAATGAGCATGTTAGCCGGTTTAAAGATCAGCTCAGGCTATTATCTGGCAGTGAAAGTCACTCATGGTTTGCTTGCAGGATTGACCGCATGGATAATCGGGCCGTTCATCCTTGGAGGAATGACTGTAGATGCAGCTGTAACAGAGCAATACGAGATCATAAGCCGGCTCGGCCTTTTTTCTCAATTGTTATTTTCAACCGAAATGGTTATAATGATTGTAATCATTTTTCTGATCACGATTTTGATCGATAAATTATTGAGGAGAATCTATGCGCGTTTTAGGAATCATAGCAGAGTATAATCCGTTTCACAATGGGCACTTGCATCACCTGCAGGAATCGATAAGAATAGCGAATCCCGATTTTACAGTCTGTATTATGAGTGGAGATTTTATGCAGAGGGGGGAACCGGCTATGGCAGATAAATGGATCCGTTCATCAGCAGCAATCAAAAACGGCATTGATCTTGTCATTGAATTACCTTTTGTTTTTGCTTGTAATAATGCTGAGTATTTTGCTAAAGGTGCTGTGGATATCCTTAACCGTCTAGGATGTATTACCCATCTTTCGTTTGGAAGTGAAGCGGGGCAACTTTCACTTTTAAATAAGATAGCCGATTACATTTCAAATGAAAGCGATCAGTTAAAAGCAGGCATTAAAGAATTTGCTGATAGAGGATATTCTTTCCCGCGAGCACGTTATGAGGCAGTGAAGCAATGTATGGGTAAAGAATGTGCCAATACTTTGAAAAGTGCTAATAATATTCTTGCAGTGGAATATCTGAAGCAGCTCAATATAACCGGCAGCCGGATAGAACCGCTAACGGTGAAAAGATATGGGACAGGCTATCTTGATAAAGAATGTTATAACAACATTGCAAGTGCATCGGCAATCAGAGAGATTTTAGGCAAATCAGATAATTTGCATGAGGTTTCAGATTTCGTTCCACCTACCACATTTCAAGTTTTTAAAGAGCTTAATGAAGGTGTTAATGTTAAGCTAAATGATTTCTATCTGCTATTGATTTATCAAATACTAAAAAGTGATATTGCCGAGCTCGGCAATATTATATCAGCGACAGAAGGCCTTGAACACAGAGTTAAAAAAGCTGCGATATCTTCTGGTGACACGAATAGTTTGATTCGAGCAGTTCTGTCAAAACGATATACCCAAACCAGGATTCAAAGACTCCTCGTACATATAATGCTCAATTTGGATAAGGACAGCTTTCGTAATATTATTGAAAAGGATATCAATTATGCAAGGGTTCTGGCAATAAGCCGGAAAGGAGCCTTACTGCTTAAACAGATAAAAAAAGAGAATTTGAATATGATTCCGATACTGACTAATATCAACCGTGAAGTATCAAAGGATTCTCCCGAATGGGATTTGCTGAAATACGACGTTTTGGCCTCGGATATCTATAATCTTATAGTTTATGGAGAAATCTATAATCATTCAGATTATATAATGAAGCCTTTTATCGCGTTTAACAGTAAAATGGACCCGTGAATTTTATAAGATTCCTTAAATCTCTTGAAAAAAAATGAATTAAGGCTATAATGAAATAAGTTGAAAAAAACAAACAATGGAGGAAGTATTAATGAAAATATTGGTAATTAACTGCGGGAGTTCATCACTAAAATATCAGGTTCTTGACATGACAAGTGAAATACTTTTGGCTAAAGGGCTGGTGGAAAGAATAGGAATAGAAGGCTCTTACCTGACTCATGAAAAGATCGGCACAGAAAAGTTCAAGATACAGGAACCCATGGCAAGTCATAAGGAAGCTATCGGGCATGTACTAAATGCCTTAACAGATGCAGATCATGGCGTAATAAAATCGATGGATGAATTGGGTGCGGTAGGGCACCGTGTTGTGCATGCGGGGGAAAAATACGCCAGTTCGGTATTGATTACCGATGAAGTAGTTGAAGCTTTGACAGAATGCATCGAACTTGCACCGCTTCACAATCCGCCGAATCTTTTAGGAATTAATGCATGTAAAGAACTTATGCCTAATACGCCGATGGTAGCGGTATTTGATACGGCATTTCATCAGACGATGCCTCCGGAGTCATATATATATGCAATCCCCTACGAATATTATGAAAAATACAAAATCAGAAGATACGGATTCCATGGGACGAGCCATAAATATGTAGCAGAAAGAACTGCTGATATCCTCGGTGTAAATATCGAAGATTTGAAAATAATCACATGTCATCTCGGGAACGGTGCAAGCGTAACGGCCATCAAGAGAGGCAAGAGCATGGATACCAGTATGGGATTTACACCTCTTGAGGGGCTTGTTATGGGGACCAGATCCGGAGATATTGACCCTGCGATAGTATCGTATATTAAGGATAAAGAAAACATTGAACATAGCGAAGTAAACAATATCTTGAACAAAAAGTCCGGAGTTCTTGGGATTTCAGGAGTCAGCAGTGATTTCAGAGACCTTGATGAAGCTGTTTCCAAGGGAAATGAAAGAGCGGAACTGGCACTGAAGGTTTTCGCTCACAAGGTTAAGTTCTATATCGGTGCCTATATCGCAATAATGAACGGTGTGGATGCGATCGTCTTCACGGCGGGTGTAGGAGAGAATTCGATAGACATGAGAGACGTGATATGCAACGAACTTGGAAATCTTGGAATCAAACTTGATCTTGTTAAGAACAAAGTAAGAGGCAAGGAAACCATTATCAGCAGAGATGACTCCAAAGTCAAAATTTTATTGATACCGACAAATGAAGAACTTATGATTGCCAGAGATACTTTTAATATCGTCAGAACGATATAATAAAAAACCGGGGACAAAACATCAGGCAGCC
Source organism: Eubacteriales bacterium (assembly GCA_028692105.1). Taxonomy (GTDB): domain Bacteria; phylum Bacillota; class Clostridia; order Peptostreptococcales; family Anaerovoracaceae; genus Anoxybacterium. The sequence continues at coordinate 23,185 of JAQUYC010000019.1, forward strand.
ATATAAAATAAATATTGACAACATGAAACAAAACATATATACTTTAGAAGTTAGTTTTAAGAATAACCTTAATATACATAGATTTCACGAGCAGAAGGAGGTGTAGAATAATGGCAGTTCCAAAGAGAAAAACTTCAAAAGCAAGAAGAGATAAGAGAAGATCTCCGAACATGAAGATGGCAGCACCCGGATTATCAATATGTCCAAAGTGCCACGAGCCTAAACTTCCTCATAGAGTATGCCCGAATTGCAATTACTACGATGGTAGGGAAATTGTAGCAGCAGAAGCATAAAACCATAAAATACAAAATATTAAACGCCAGCTATGCTGGCGTTTTTACATTTTATAATACGATTTATACTGAATTCACATATAATAGGACGAGCTGTTTCAAAAAGAATACCCAGGGCAGTCACTATACCATCATATCCTCCATGGAATAAAGTCCTCTTCCTTTTGTAACAATAAATTTTGCTGCTTTTAAAGCACCGCGGGCAAAAATCTCCCTGGAAAACACGGTATGAGTCAATTCGATCACTTCATCAGGACCTGCAAAGATAACTGTATGTTCTCCGGGTATAGTGCCGCCGCGGATTGAGTGTATTCCCATGTCCGTTATCTTGCATTGATCATTTTTGCTGTGTCTGCCGAAAATATAGTCTTTCTTTACCTTCACAACCTCGTTGATGGAATTTGCCAGAAGAAGAGCTGTACCGCTTGGAGAATCAACTTTTTTATTATGATGTTTCTCAATTATTTCAATATTAAAATCATCTTCTAATATAGGCACTGAAATTTTCAGCATTTTTGCAAGTGCATTGATTCCAAGCGACATATTTGCCGAATGGAAGACCGGAATCTCTTCTGCCGCTTTCCAAAGTAGTTCGAGCTCCCTGTCTCCCAAAGCTGTTGTCGCTATTACAACAGGAGATTTTGTTCTTAAACAGAAACTCAAGAGATCCTCAATAGCACTATGATTGGAAAAATCAATAACGACATCTGCTTTAATTTCACAATCTAAAGGAGACATGTAAAAATTAAACGGTACAGGTTCCTCGCTTATGTTCCTATCAATTCCGGCTAAGACACTCATATCGGGTTCTTCTGAAATTATTTTCTGTAATGTTTTTCCCATTTTCCCATTACATCCATGCAAGATAATGTTTAACATAGCAACCTCCTTACTATTCTTTTATATCAGTCCATAATTAACAAGCTCTTTTCTAATAATCTCCACTGATTTATCATCAGGAGGGCAAAGCGGAAGACGGTATTCAAGCTCAATTTTACCCATCAGATTTAGTGCCGCTTTTATCGGAATAGGATTAACTTCAATAAATACAGCGTCAATTAAGTGCTTCATTTCAAGCTGCAACCTCGCGGCCTCTTTTGTGTCACCGGCAAGATATTTCATGACCATCGTATGGGTATCTTTCGGTATGATATTGGCAACCGTTGAAATCACTCCAGCTCCTCCGATTGAGAGAAGAGGTACCACCATATCGTCATTGCCGGAATAAAGTGCAAAGTCATCGGAGATGTATCTAGCAATTTCAACCACCTGAGAAATATTCCCGCTCGCTTCCTTTATACCCACTATGTTAGGATGTTTAGACAGTTCAGACACAGTTGAAGGGCTTATGTTCACACCGGTCCTTCCTGCAACAGAGTATAGTAAGATTGGTATGTTTACAGAATCTGCAATTTTGGTATAGTGCTGAATAAGCCCTTTTTGTGTACATTTATTGTAGTATGGGGTGACGAGAAGCAATCCGTCGATTCCTAATTGTTCAAGCTGATTTGATAGATAGACCGCATGAGCAGTATCATTGCTTCCTGCTCCCGCAATAACCGGTACTCTTCCATTTACTTTTTCCACGGTGTACTGAACAGTTTTAATATGTTCTTCATCATTAAGTGTAGAAGCCTCTCCGGTCGTTCCGCAAACGATAATTGCGTCAATATCCGAGGAAATCTGCCAGTCAATCAACTGGCTCAGGCTTAGAAAGTCAACCTTGCCGTCTTTGAACGGAGTTACAATAGCTACGCCTGCACCTTTGAAAAGTGTCATAAAGACTCACATCCTTCTTACTTAATAACTTAATTTGCAATATTTATTTATTTTATGAGAAGCTCTGCGATCTGTACCGTATTGGTAGCCGCACCTTTTCGGATGTTATCAGCTACTACCCAAAGGTTTAAGCCGTTTTCCACACTGAAGTCTCTTCTGATCCTTCCGACAAATACTTCATCTTTTCCTGCAGCTTCTCTTGCAAGAGGATAGATATTATTCTCAGGATCATCCTGAACCATGATACCCGGTGCTTCAGCAAAAAGCTTTTTAATATCTTCGATTTCAAAAGGCTTTTCGAATTCAATATTTATTGATTCACTGTGTGAATCAAAAACCGGAACTCTGACGGTGGTAGCAGTAATTTTAATATTGTCGTCTCCAAATATTTTCTTTGTTTCATTGATCATCTTCATTTCTTCTTTAGTATATCCGTTTTCTAAAAACACATCAATATGCGGCAGACAATTACCGGCAATAGCATGAGGATATGCCTGATTAATGTCGTTTCCCTTCAGACCTTCCTCAAGGTCTTTAATTCCCTTGACTCCGGTTCCCGAAACAGCTTGATATGTTGAATATACAACGCGTTTTATGCCATATTTGTCATGAAGCGGTTTAAGGGCTACTACCGCCTGTATTGTTGAACAGTTTGGATTTGCAATGATACCTTTACTCCATTTGATATGTTCAGGGTTTACTTCCGGGACTACCAAAGGAACGTCCTTATTCATTCTCCAGGCACTGCTGTTATCCACAACAATTACACCCTTTGATGCTGCAATCGGGGCAAATTTTTCACTGATTGTTCCGCCTGCCGAAAATAGAGCAATATCAATCGGTTTATCAAAAGAGTTTTCCGTTAATTCCTCAACAACATAATCTTTTCCCTTAAATGTTACCGTGGTTCCTGCAGACTTTGCTGATGCCATAATATATAAATTTTCAAAAGGAAAGTTTCTTTCCTCAAGAACCTTCAGAAATGTTCTGCCAACAACACCTGTTGCTCCTACAATTGCTAAATTGGGTTTCCTGTTCATATTTTATCCTCCTTTTATCGTTCTGCACGGTAAAGTACAGCACCTACGCATGCGTTATAATATTATATAACATTTCAGGCTGAATGTTTAACTTTTTTATGCTTTTCTATACTTTTTTTCAATAGTTTTATGATATAATTAGGTTCAATAAATTACAAATCATAAAAATGTTTTAAATATATAGATTCGATTGTCTTACAGAAGGTAGTTATTTATGACTGAAGCGAAAAATAAGCGGGGCAGACCGCCCGGTTCCAAAAATAAAACACAAAATAAAGAAATGCCTCGGGCGAACACCTCAGCAGTCAGCAGGCTCAAAGATGAAATATGGGCTATTGTAATAATGGCTTTAGGAGCCTTTTTGGTAATATCTCTGCAGACAGAAGCGGCAGGCCAGCTGGGACATATTTTATCCGGCCTGTTAAAAGGATGCTTTGGACATATAGCTTATGTTTTGCCATATTATTTGATTCTTTACGGATTATTGCTGTTTGCTAAGCGTACGGCGCATATAAGCGGACGTTCAGTATTTTTTTTATTTCTTATTTTTCTTATGCTCACCCTGCTCAATTCCTCAAGATTTTTGGGTGCGGATACGGATTACAGTCTCTCTCTATCTTTTATCGGTCAGATGTATTCGGCAGGTGTGGACCTGGAAAATGGCGGAGCTTTCGGGATGACGGTTGGATATCTGCTTATAAAGATCATTGGCATTACAGGACTATACATTTTTTCTACTGTAGTGATTCTCATATCACTTATGTTAGTAATCAATACACCTGTATCACAATTCTTTGACAATATGAAAGCTAAGAGACAAGCCAGGAAACAGGAAGATAAAACGACCGTGGCCGTGATCACTCCCGCTGCTGCAGCCGACCCTGTTCCTGTTTCAAAACCGATCATGGCAGAGGAAAAGAAAATCATTTTTGAGCGAAAGGAATTGAAAGAAAAAACTGCGGAGCTTCCGGTAATCAATCCTGTTATAAGCAATACCAGAGTAATTACCGAGAATCAGTTGAGAATTCTTGATTATATGAAAGATGACGGATTATTTGAAAAAACCGGAAACAGCTCTGACCATATGGCTATGGGTCTGGAAGAGATTACAGCTGTGGAGGCAGGTTTGGGGCTCGAACCGGATACAGCAGCTGTAAGCCATCAGGACATACAAGCAGCTGCCGGATTTGAAAAGACGGTAGAAAAACCAACAAAAGATTCTTCGGCAATAGAAGAGCTCAACATTAAAACCGACGGCAAGAATTCAAAATTGTTTCAGCTGCCTCACATTGATTTACTCGCGAAGGCTCCTGCCAATTCTTCAGGAGAAAGCGAAAATTTAAAAGCAAAAGCTGCTAAACTTGAACAGACTCTGCTTGATTTCAACGTAAATGCAAAAGTAATGCAGGTAACTAAGGGTCCTGCTGTTACCAGATATGAAATCCAACCGAGCACGGGAGTCAAGGTAAGCAGTATTGTCAGACTTTCAGATGATATAGCATTAAACCTGGAAGCTAAAAGCATTCGTATAGAAGCGCCGATCCCCGGAAAAGCTGCTGTAGGAATAGAAGTAGAAAACGAAAGGGTCAACCTGGTCGCAATAAGGGAAATCATAGAATCTGTTGAATATAAATCTTCAAAATCTAAAATCAGTTTTGCTGTCGGAAAAGATATTGCCGGGAAATCCATTGTCGCTGATTTGAAGAGTATGCCTCATTTGCTGATCGCAGGCTCAACCGGTTCAGGAAAAAGTGTCTGCATTAACAGTATCATTATAAGTATGCTGTATAAAGCAAAACCCGACGAAGTAAAATTTGTCCTTATTGACCCAAAGGTAGTCGAACTGAATAATTACAACGGAATTCCTCATCTCTTGATACCAGTTGTCACCGAACCCGGCAAGGCGGCTGCTGCATTAAACTGGGCTGTGGCTGAGATGACGGAACGTTATAAAAAATTTGCTGAGGAAGGCGTAAGAGATCTGGAAGCTTTCAATAATAGCATCAAAAAAAAGGGAGAGACCGAAAGGCTCATGCCCCAAATCGTCATTATTATAGACGAATTAGCGGACCTGATGATGGCAGCTCCATCTCAAGTAGAAGAATCCATATGCAGACTGGCACAAATGGCACGAGCTGCAGGCATGCATCTCATCGTAGCAACACAGAGGCCTTCAGTGGACATAATAACCGGCGTTATTAAAGCTAATATCCCTTCCAGAATTGCCTTTGCTGTATCTTCTCAGTTTGATTCAAGAACTATATTGGATATGTCAGGTGCAGAAAAACTGGTTGGAAAAGGGGACATGCTGTTCCATCCGATGGGTACCGCAAAGCCATTTCGAGTACAGGGAACTTTTATTTCTGATTCTGAGGTACATAGAGTAATAGAGTTTGTTAAGTGTCAGGTACCCGATATATCTTATTCCAATGAAGTAATACATAGCATCGAAAAAGTTCAAACGACTGGAAATGACGAGGATACAGATGAACTGCTGCCAGATGCCATAGAAACTGTAGTACGGGCAGAACAAGCATCTGTTTCAATGCTGCAGAGAAGATTTCGTATTGGATATAATAGAGCAGCAAGATTGATTGATATGATGGAAGCACGCGGAATAATTGGACCGGCGGATGGCAGCAGACCAAGAAAGGTACTGATGACGGAAAATGAATTTCTTGCATTGTCATCCGGTGATGAAGAAAGCTGAGGAGCTAATGAAACTATATATTGAAACACTTGGCTGCACAAAAAATGCCAATGACTCTGAAGTCGCGGCAGGCATTCTTGAATCAGCAGGCCATACCATAATAACTAACCCTGAAGAAGCGGACGTAATCATTGTAAACACCTGTGGATTCATTAACGATGCAAAAAAAGAATCGATCAGCCGAATCTTCGATATGACAGCATGTAAGAAGGAAGAGGGAATTTTAATCGTTGCCGGCTGCCTTTCACAGCGTTATAGCAAAGAACTTTATGATGAAATGCCAGAGGTCGATATTTTTATCGGAGTTAATGATTACCCGGTTCTGCCTGAGATATTGAAAAACCATATTGCAGGAAAGAGGGAAAGACATCTTGGGACATGTAAAAAAGAATTCATTGAGACCGGTCGCAGAAAACGCATGGAACCTTCATACAGCGCATCGATAAAAATTGCTGAAGGCTGCAATAATATCTGTTCTTATTGCATAATACCATCAATACGAGGCCCTTACCGCAGCAGGCGAATGGAGGATATTATCAACGAGGCAGAAGGACTTGCAGCAACAGGCTGTAAGGAATTGATCCTTATCGCTCAGGACGTAACTGCATACGGTCGTGATATTTATGGAGATCTGAGATTGCCCGACCTCATACGGAAACTATGCAAGATAGAAGGAATCCTCTGGATAAGGCTGATGTATTGCTATGAAGACCTGATAACCGATGACTTGATCCGGGTGATGGCCGAAGAAGAAAAAGTCTGCCATTATATTGATATCCCGATCCAGCATGTAAGCGATAAAATCTTGAAATCAATGAACCGGCGTTCAACTCAGACTTCAATTAAGGATACATTGTCGCGGCTTAGAATGGCGATACCGGATATCCATATCAGAACTACTTTGATTACAGGTTTTCCGGGAGAAGACAACAATGATTTTGCTGAACTTGTAGACTTTGTAGAGCAAGAGAAATTTGATCGTTTGGGTGTTTTTGCTTACTCTAAGGAAGAGGGAACACCGGCTGCCTTGATGAAAAATCAGGTTAGAGAAGACATAAAAGAAAGACGCAAAGAGATCATTATGGAGAAACAGCTTGAAATATCCCTGAACGCTAATATAAAGAAAATAGGACAATTACTTGATGTTATGGTTGAAGAAATTGAAGATGGCGGAAGTTATATTGGCAGAAGCCGGTATGATGCTCCTGAAATCGATAATTCTGTCCTTTTTACGTCTGATAGACAACTGGCACCGGGAGATATCGCATCTGTCAGAATAATAGATGCATTTGACTATGATCTTGTAGGAATGGAGGAATATCATGAATCTGCCGAATAAACTTACCTTGCTTCGAATAATATTGATCCCTGTGTTTATAATAGTTCTAATGACAGGACACTATTACATATCTGCGATCATATTTATTACTGCTTCCGCAACGGATGCATTGGATGGGCATATCGCAAGAAAGTATGATTTAATTACCAATTTCGGTAAAATAATGGATCCTCTTGCCGATAAGCTTTTAGTTATATCTGCGCTGATATGTCTTGTTGAACTCGGTGATGTAGCCGGATGGATGGTAATAGTGATACTGGCAAGGGAGTTTACCGTAACAGGATTACGTACTGTCGCTGCGGCTCAAGGCCTGGTCATCGCCGCAGGATTGACCGGAAAGATTAAAACTGTGCTTCAGATGATTGCTGTTACGGCACTTCTTTTGAAAAATTGGCCATTTGAGATGATTAACTTTCCGTTTGCAGAAATCATGCTATGGGCGGCTGTTATTATGACCATTATATCCGGTGCGGAGTATATCATTAAAAACAAAAATATCTTTTCCATGTAAATCAAAACCATTGATTTACATAGGACAAAGGTCGGACAGAATATTAGACGAAAGTTGAGAAAAAGGCTATGAAATCAGCAATTCTAAGCGTAGGAACGGAGTTGTTATTTGGACAGATAACAAACAGCAATTCCGTTTTTTTATCGAGTCAATTAAATAACCTGGGCGTTGACGTCATGTATCATTATACAGTCGGTGACAATCCAAAACGGCTGGCTGAAATGATCCGCCAAGCTTTTACCGATTGTGACCTTATTATAACGACTGGCGGCCTCGGGCCCACACAGGATGATTTAACAAAAGAAATAGCGGCAGAGGTTATGCATGATGACTTGGTTCTTAACGAAAATATATTAAGTGAATTAGAATCCTATTTTAAGAGAAGCAATCGTGAAATGACTGATAATAACAAGAAGCAGGCATACTTGCCTACCAGGGCAGTATTGTTCGATAATAATGCAGGAACTGCACCTGGGTTTGCCTTGGAGGATGAAGGTAAAATCATAATATGTCTCCCTGGTCCTCCAAGAGAAATGACTCGGATGTTTGAGCAGAAGGTCAAGCCTTATCTTCTTAAAAAAAGTGAATGTGTCATATATTATAAAATGCTTAGAACATTTGGTATTGGGGAATCCATGCTTGAAACAGAATTGAAGCAATGGATTGACGGGCAGACAGATCCGACTTTGGCCACCTATGCAAAGGAAGGGGAGGCTTGCCTCAGAATTACCTCTAAAAGGAAAACTTCAGAAGAGGCAAAAACTGCCGTGGATGATATGATTAAAAAAGTCAATCAGAAAATCGGAAAGTTTGTTTTCAGCTATGATGATGAGGAACTGTATGAGGTAGTAGGAAAGAAATTAATAGATAAAAACATATCAGTTTCCTGTGCGGAATCCTGTACAGGCGGATTATTTGCTCAGACTTTGACAGAAGTGTCCGGGATTTCAGCCGTATTTGACAGAGGTATTGTCACATATAGCAACCGTGCAAAGATAGAGGAACTTGGTGTAAGAGCTGAAACCCTGGAAAAATTCGGCGCTGTCAGTGAAGAAACGGCAATCGAGATGGCGGAAGGCTTAAAAAGGAAAGTAGGAAGCAGATTATGTATTTCCGTAACCGGTATCGCCGGACCAGAGGGCGGGACAGAGGAAAAGCCTGTTGGTTTAGTCTATATCTGTGCTTTATTAGATGACAGAAGAGTAAGCAGAGAATTCAAAATCAGGGACACAGGCAGAAAATGGAACCGTAATTATACCATGTTATGTATGATGGACATGGTTAACCATTTAATAGACGAAATATAACGTACTGTTATTCATGCACTATCAATATGCATAGATCATATTGCCAAAGGTTACAGAAACAGGCTTAGCAAGGATCCATTCATTTGTAGTCTGATTGTCATAATAAAAGAGAGCTCCGTTGGTAGGATCAGCTCCATCTAAAGCTTCTCTTGCCGCTTTTATGGAATCTTCTCCCGCTGGTTTGTTTATCCAGCCGTTTTCCACAGGAGTAAATTGATAAAATCCGTCTATATTTTGATAAATGACTCCTTTAATTGAATCTTCAAAAGGACCGATTCTATTTAGCACAACAGCTCCAACTGCAACTTTTGCTTCATAAGGCTCGGCTTGAGCTTCAGCATGGATTAATCGGGCAAGCAAATTTAGATCATCGTAAGAATATGATTTTTCGCTGGTTGATTCATCTTGTGGAATATCCGGTATTTGTACTTCCGTTTCAGACTCAGCTGCAGACTGAATGTTTTTTGATGTGCGAATAGGGGCGGATCTTGATACTTCAGAAATATCAGCTGTCTGATCGATGCCATGATCAAATGTCTGATTGATATTAGCATTAATATCCGCAGCGCTGCTTTCAAGTTCATATCCAGGCAGTGTTTCATCCTTTTGAGATACTAAGGGTAAGGCATTATCATTTTTCTTATTAATTTCATTATCAGCCGGATCGATAACATTCGCAAACAATAATAAAGAAAAACACAGCGAAAGACTTATGATCAAAAAAACCGACTTCCAATTTTTCAGGCTTTTAGTTTTATTCATCATTTATATTCCTCCCTTTATTCGAGCGATCCGCTTTTAGTTAATTTTAATGTATTATACATTAGTAATCTATTGGTAACTCTATGTAACTCAGGAAGTATCTTCATATATGGCAGAGAAATTATAATGTGTCCGCAAGGTTTTTCGCCTTAATAAATATTTCTATTTACATATACGTTTATTTATGGTATATATTTACATATACCATAAAAATAATGCTTGACCATAGTTCTGTAATATATTATGATAGCTTTAGAACAAATGTTCTTTGAGGATTGAGCTTATTTAAAGCTTCAGATTGATAAAACAGGAGGATTTATACATGAGTATCAATAAAGAAGATAAAGAAAAAGCATTGGAAGCTGCAATGCTTCAGATACAAAAGCAATTTGGCAAAGGAGCTATAATGAAGCTCGGAAGTGAAGCGGCCAATATGGGTATTGAAGCAATTCCTACAGGTTCAGTCAGTCTGGATATCGCTACGGGGATCGGTGGAATTCCTCGAGGAAGGATAGTTGAGATCTTTGGACCTGAATCCTCCGGCAAAACAACCCTTACGCTTCACATAATTGCAGAAGCGCAGAAGATGGGTGGAAAAGCGGCTTTTATTGATGCAGAGCATGCACTGGATCCTGAATATGCAAAAAATCTTGGAGTGGATGTAAACGAATTGCTGGTCTCTCAGCCTGACACAGGGGAGCAGGCGTTGGAAATATGTGAGATGCTTGTTCGAAGCGGTGCAATCGATGTTGTAGTTATCGATTCGGTTGCAGCCTTAGTGCCAAAGGCGGAAATTCAAGGCGATATGGGAGACAGCCATATCGGGCTTCAAGCAAGACTAATGTCACAAGCACTCAGAAAACTTGCAGGTGTTATCAGCAAATCAAATACATCCGCAATTTTTATCAATCAACTTAGGGAAAAGGTTGGTGTTATGTTTGGCAATCCGGAAGTAACAACAGGAGGCAGAGCATTAAAATTCTATTCCACTATGCGTCTGGATGTCAGAAGAGTGGAAAGTATTAAATCCGGAGACTCAATATTGGGAAATCGTACTCGTGTTAAAATTGTGAAAAATAAAGTAGCCCCTCCTTTCAAAGTGGCAGAATTTGATATTATGTACGGCAGTGGAATTTCTCGGCAAGGAGATATTCTTGATTGTGCAGTAGAAGCCAAAATAGTTGAAAAAGCAGGCTCCTGGTATAGTTTCGACGGAGAACGGATCGGGCAGGGACGTGAGAATGCAAAGGCTTTCTTAGCAGAGAATAAGGATAGTATGTCTATGATAGAAGAACGCCTGAAGAGCAGCATGATTACTATAACACCTCTCCAAGTTGATGAAGATGGCGTAATTCTTCAAGAGT